>CAZBQE010000029.1:0-3346 GCA_964494005.1 uncultured Candidatus Peribacteria bacterium
TTCTTCAACTCATCCAACACCTTCCCAAACGAAGCAAACTGATGCTCCTCTACCAAGACCTTCTTATATTTCGCAAAATCCAAATCCAACTTGAAAGAATCCAAATCTGACTGCTGGACATCATCCACCTGTTTCAACTCGATAAGCGCCCTGCTGGTGTACGCCTCTTCTTTCCCGTCAATCAACTTCTGCTTCACATCTCCAGAGATTTCGTCGATATGCGCGTAGATATTATCTACAGTCTGGTACTTTTGGATCAAGTCAGACGCCTTCTTGGGTCAGATACCATTGACGCCCTTGATATTGTCAGCGCTATCGCCGATCAAGGCAAGATATTCCAAAATATGCTTTGGTTCGAATCCATATTCCTTGATAAACAACTCTGTCGTCGTCGTGACTCCCTTCATCGCATCGATACAAAACACATTTTCTGCCAATAATTGCTTCAGATCCTTATCAGACGAATAGATATCTATCTGTACATCTCTATCTTGCCCATACTTCTTCGCCAAGGTATAGATGATATCATCAGCTTCGTAGGTCGGAACTATGATATTTGGTATAGACAACTTCTCGACAATGTCTTGTGTCCAGGGAATTTGATTTTTGAAATCATCATCCATTTTTTTACGATTTGCTTTGTACTCTGGATATTCCTGATGTCTCAAGGTTTTTACCGGTGAATCTCGAGTAATCACAAAGTAATCAGGTTTCTCCTGGAAAATCTTAAAAAGCATACGAAAAAAACCATAGACAACATTTACATTATGTCCATCTTTATCCACCATAGGTGGAAACGCATAATAAGCCCTATACAAAAAGCTTGATCAATCTATCAAAAAAAACTTCACTTAAATTAATTAATAATTAAAAATTGAGAATTGAGAATATACTTGAATACGAAAAACAAATACCTAAAATTTATAGGTAATTAAGGTATCGTTTCAACATCTTTTACGAGGATATTTTTATATTATATATGAACAAATGGAGAAGAACAAAAATGTTATTTTAGAAAAAAGTTTTGATTTCGGACTTAAAGCTATACATCTTTACAAAAAATTAACAGAAAACAAAGAATTCATTATTTCTAAACAGTTATTAAGATCAGGAACAAGCGTTTGAGCAAATCTTATAGAATCTAATTCCTGAGAATCTAAAAGAGACTTTTTACATAAAATAAATATTTCTCTCAAAGAAGCTCAAGAAACCTTATTATCGATTACAGCTTTTAGAAAGAAGTAAACTTGTAAATATTAATTATAAAGAGTATATAGACAGTATAAATGAGATAATAGCTATTCTTACAAAAATTATAAAAACTACAAAAATCAATCTTGCTGCAGGAAAATAATTTTCAATTTTTAATTTTCAATTCTCAATTTTATGAAAATAACTTCTCCACAAGAAATGCTACAATACGGAAAAGAGCTCGCCAAAGAGCACAAAATTTTGCTCATACACGGAGAACTCGGAGCAGGAAAAACTCTTTTAACGAAATGATTCGCAAAAGGACTCTGACTGAACGAACATCACGTCCAAAGCCCTACCTACGCCTACCTCAATATCTACGGAAACAAACTTCTTCACATCGATATGTATAGAATCAATCATTATGAGGAATTAATAGAAAAAGGAATCATTGATCAGATCAACGAATACGAGCACATCGTCATCGAACGACCAAAATTCATCGACAAGCTGCCAGTCAAAAATTGAATTATCATCAAAATAGAGAAAATTTCAGAAACAGAGAGAAGCATTAGTACCCACCCGGGTGCGAACAAAAAAAAGCAGCTTAACAACTAAGCTACTTTAGTTTTGTACCCTGATAAAAAGTCTACTTCTATTTCTATAAATTTCAAATTCTAAATTCTAAATTTCAAATTCTAAATTTCAAATTTATTCTATCGTTATATCATACCTCTCAAGCATCTGCGTAAACTGATTGATATGATAATTAGATAAGTTCTGCTTACAAGCATTATCATCATCCCTGATAAGCTTCAAAATAACCAAGAAGCTATCAAATTTTTTCGTAATCTCTTCAATATCGGATTTTGAAATCTTATAGTTCGATTTTACCTCATCAAGCACAAACAACGTAAATGCATTTACCAAAGTCTTCACTTGTGACTTCTTAAAATCCGGCATCTGCAACATAAAGCTGCTGCGTCTGATTTCAAGCTCCACCGGCGTATAATTGATCGATTCCTTACATGCATTAAATTTTTCTATTTCCTCTCTAAGTATATTAGCAAGTGTCGCTATACTTCCGCTCAATACTTCTTCATCTACAACAGAAACAAAGGTAATGTTGGAAATAATCTGTCCTAAACTCGTCTGCATCACATCTCAAGTAAAATCAATACCATTGCCTGCTTGGTCAACAATATGCAAAGTATAATTATACAACTGATCAAGTTCTATTCAACTAAAATCAAGCTGCTGGGCAGTCAAATACAAAGCAGTACCACCGCTAACATAGTCGCTTTCACTTTCTTCCCAATAAGTAAATTCTGCTTTCACTGGTTCAGTAGCAGTAAAGTTCAAAAGAAGTCCATGATCACTTCCTGTAAACACAAATCCTGTCGCTTCAGGTAAGGTATAATCAAAGACTATCTGTGAAGTATATACCAACGCTCACGTATTACCAGCAGCATCACTTCGATCAAGATGCACGACCAATGGTCATTCAGTATACAAAGAATTTAAGGTCCAAGTATACCTATAGGTCAAACCAGAAATAGTGGTAGTTGTAGGTACTTTACCCGATCATAAAGTTACCGTCACTCATTCATCCAATACTTCGCTCGCCATAAATGACAAAGTCACTCCCCCGCTGATATTTACATATCCTGTATCTGAATTATTCAAAGTCAAAATCACACCCGTCAATATAGGAATTTCATTATCTATAGTAAACGGTCATGTTTCACAAAGAACAGTTTCATCAACATTCAATAATCTTATTACATATCCCGTATACAAACGTGAATAATTTCCTGTATATTGTCCTGTATATAAATAATAATCCTCTCCACTCATATTTGTTCCAATAATATGATAGAATCCAGATTGTTGAAAATTATACAACGGTTTCGAATCAAAGACATAATTTGTTGTACTGGAATCAAGTCCTGTAAGGGTTATCCATTGTTCATTATGATCGCGAAGCTGTAAAATTACTCAAGAAGTTGAACATCCACTATAATTCCATGAAATTTCAAATATATCTCTGACCTGATTTCACGACAAAGGCTCCATCCACACCACCGTTCCACTTGTACAGATATCTTCTCATTCATCATTTTCTTCTCATTCATCATTTTCTTCTCATTCATCA
>CAZBQE010000029.1:3446-12169 GCA_964494005.1 uncultured Candidatus Peribacteria bacterium
TCTTCTCATTCATCATTTTCTTCTCATTCATCATTTTCTTCTCATTCATCACAGATAATCGTTCCTCCTGTCCAATATCATCACGTCATATAACATCACGTCGTATATGCTGGAATAAGTATTTGTCCTGTTAATACACATCAGCTTTCTGTTTCTTCTACTCGAACCTGATCAACAAGATCTCCAGATTCGTTGAGTGTACCTCATGTCCAATACCCAGGAATAGTTTCACAATCAATAAAATATCCACCTATAAGTTCTTCCGGTACTTCATAACAACCAGTTTCATATTCTCCCGTATAATATTGTCCTGTTAGAGAACATCCTTCTTCAAGTTGTGCATTAGTAATGGTATACTGAACAACTGTTATTCCTGTCAATAACAAAAAGAGTTTGAACAACGCAAATCCGCCGAATATTCAAAACAAATAATGCTGATGATGATCAGCGATATGACCGGTAAGATGACGATGAGCGTGTTTGATAACGTTTCTCATAATAATAATATAATAGATAAACAATCTTATGCCTTAAACTTTATAGTAATTATACTCATAACTATCAATTTTGTCAAATTTTAGAGAATCTATTTCCAAGTTCGGGAATTATATAGATAAAATATCTAGAATTTCGAACCATCTATCTACCTACCAACAAATCCATAACACACTCTTAAAACACAAATAGATAAACATTTTATATTACAAAAAAAATAACTGCATCTTCTACAATCACTTCTATATATAGTATAACCCCGCATGTTTGCGGGGCTTTTATCATTTCATCGTTTCATCGTTTATTCTTTTTGTCGTTTAAGCGTTTAAGCGTTCTTACAACATGGAAAGCAATACTCTCAATTTCGTAAGCAAGGTCTCGTCATCAAATTCCTCCGTTGAATCAATTTCAGAAGAAATATTTGGTGATAATAAAAAGGTATCAACCAATAATTGTGCTAATTCTCCTCTCGTCATCTTTTCCTGATCAGCAAGCGTTGCATCATAAACAAATTCTACATGAGCCACTTTACCAACCATCTGATAGACAGCATGTTTAGAAACAAATGCATTAGGTTCAGCATAAAGTTGTCCCCTTTTACTCGTAATCAATTCATCAATCAATCCACGATCCGCTGCATACGCTAACTGTGGATAATAAGATTCGGTAGATACAACATCAGCGAATGTCGAAACATATGTACTAGGAAAAGAAAGAGATTGAGTACTCAAAAGCGAATTAACGAATATCATAGCAAAATCATAATGACGAAGATAGTTATCAGGATAAAACGTAGATGATTGGGTAGAAACGATATCCAGACTCGCTAAAGTATTGATAGCGGTCGCATACGGATGATCCACAATATCTGTAAAATAATAAGGAAGATTTATTGGCTCGGAAATAGCAAGATCCAAAGCAGGCAAATCAAAGAAACGAACAAGATAAAACACAGCTTCCGATCTAATGAGCTTATCATATGGATTACCATCAATCTGGATATCAGCATCTATGTCTAATGAACGCAATGCTTGTTGCATCATCCATTTCGTCATAATTCCGTCAGACGACAAACCTTCAACGGTTTCCATATCCAAAGAGCATCACTGACTTTTTTGATATAATTTTGCAAGTAATCCAGCAAAATCATCTCCACGAAAATAATTCTGTGGATAAAATTTTTGAGAAGCGCTTAACACACCATACGAAGCCAATCTATTGATATAACTTCTATACGGATCATTCTCAATATCAACAAAAAAATCCTGACCAATACTGGCAGGAATGACTCCTATTCCTTGACTAACATCAATAACACGATCGGCAGACCCATGAAAAGATTCTATAACTGTTGTTTTACTACTAACCAAGGATTTAACTTCTTCAGTTATCCCAAAAAACCTTTCCTTCAATTTGGTTCGAAGGACAGAAAGCTCTTGAGTTCATTGCGTCGACACGACAGGAGATTGAACTGTAGGTTCTATATTTCCCGGTGAGGTATTTGCTCGAGTCGGTAACGCACTCAAAACAACCAACATACCCAGGACTACAGTTGTACACACTTTTGTTTTTGTTTTTGATGCTACACTCATCAAATATAGTGTACAGAGGATAAATTTTCACAGACGTATTATACTCAGAAATTCTAATTTGTCAATACAATTTATAAAAATACTGTTCCAGATTACAAATATCAGATTTTTTTATAGTAATTATAATAATAACTAAAAAAACGTCCGCCAGACTCGTGCTAGCCGAAACAGAGCTAATCCAAAAATAAAACAATTAAGCAATATGAGCCGAAATGGGGCCCCGGAGTACTCCGGGGTTTGAAGCAATTATCAAGCAAATCCTCTCACGAAGTATTGGGCGAAGCCGTTTTGAGTCTGGCTTGAATTTTTTGGATACTTTGGCGCCTGCCCCGCACATAGTTGCGGAGGTCAAGTAAAAAAGTACCCCTGCGGAGCATAAAAATATAATTGTAATAAAAAAGAAAATACGTATGTATACAAACACTTTATCACTTATTTCTCTAATTATGAAATATACAATAGAAAACATTACAGGGATTGACGTTATTTTCGCTCCTATGCAAGATGCGAATTCCACTACAGTAGAAATTATGTGCAAAGCAGGAAGCATCTACGAAAATAGAAATACCAACGGAATCAGCCATTTTCTCGAACACCTCTTCTTCAAAGGAGGAAAAAAATATCCTACCCCAAAATCCGTAGCAGAAGCCGTAGATAAGTTCTGAGGAGAATTTAATGCCTACACCGGCGAAGAATATGCAGGATATTACGTCAAATGCGCTCCAGAATTTATCAATCAAGCTATAGACGTCCTCGCTGATATGATGAATCATGCCAGATTCAATATTGAAGAAGTTGAAAGAGAAAAAGGCGTCGTCATCCAAGAATTAAAGATGTATGAAGACAATCCGATAGCTATGGCTATAGAAAAACGGCAAGAATATTATTTCGGAGACAATAGTCACGGACGACCTATCATAGGAACCGAAGCAAATATCGCAGGATTCAATCAACAAATACTCTTCGATCACAAAACTGACCTTTATACCAAAGACAACCTCATCATTACCATTGCAGGAAATATCAAAGACAAAGAAACAATTATCAAGCAACTAGAACAGGAATTCACTACCCTACCTGAGAAAAAAAGAATACAAAAACCTGAATTCATCCACGAATTTCCCCAAAATCACGTCGAATTCTACGAACAAAAAAACGAACAGACTCATCTTGTCATCTCTGCACCTGGATTCAATGGAAACGACGAAAAAAAATATGCAGCAAATATATTAGCAACAATAATAGGAGGAAATATGTCCTCAAGACTTTTCCAAAATATCAGAGAAAAACAATGACTTTGTTACTATATCAAAGCAAGTCATATGACCCAAGAAGACACAGGAACATTCCTTATTAGAGCTGGAATAGACAAAAAAAGATTCGACTTTGGTGTAGAAAAAATCTATGAAGAGATAGAAAAAATTGCCAACGGCGATATTACTCAGGAAGAATTTGATAATGCTATTGGTTACAATGAAGGCCAAATCCAAATGGGAATAGAATCCTCTGACCAATTAGCAAGTTTCTTAGGAAATCAATATCTGATCTACAAAAAAGTAGAAACATTGGATGATATATTAAAAAAATACAAACGTTTAACGCTAAACGATATCAAAGACGTAGCAAAAAAACTCAGCAAAGAGCATCTCTACCTCTTCTATATAAAATAAACTTTATAAAAGAATACTATTCTAAATATAAATCATTTAAAAAAATATCTAGAATTTCGAGCCATCAATCTACCAACATACACTGTAGTCCAATCGCGACATCCCGTGCATCCGTTTGTCGTAAGACAGGATGTAGGGATATGTAGATATATATGATATAAGGAAATATGTGATATTGCTCTGATGGCGAGATAGAATAAGACGCCGGGACTTCCAAAAAGAAGTCCAACGTCGTTTCTATATATAGGAATTATTCCTATATAAAAAAAAGAGAAAGGCGTTTTTGGATACTTTTGCCGCCTAGCAAAAGTATCCCTAGCGGAGCGTTAAAATAATAATATGAATTTAACTTATATTAAATAGTGATGCACTTTGCTTGAAGTTTAACGTCAAATAATATTCTATTGACTTATTAAAAATAATATATATAATCAACATGTAAATAAAAAATAAAAACTTATGAAAAATTTCAGAAGTTTCACGGCCATATTGGCCACATTGGCGATCATACTCGCCACCCTGTTGGTAAGTGGATGCGAAAGCACCTCATGTGGGTACATGAAACACTACCACAAAGATCGGGCAATTGGGTTAGCCCGTTAAAAAAGATTCATACAACTATCTATACCAAAAAAGAGTCGCTGCAATCCAGTGACTCTTTTTCTTTTTCACTAAAAAAAGATATATCAATAAAGTAACTAAAAAAAACCTTATTACTTGAGCCAGTACCAAATCAACATGAATAGTAGTCCGAGCAATGAGGCCTAACAACTGGCTAGACCGCTCTCAAATATGATAAAAATAAAAAACATGATATTGCCCTACTGGCGAAAGATAGTACTACACAAAAAAAGGAGTTTTTGCCTACTTTTGGGGCCTACCAAAAGTAGGTCTCCGAAGGAAAAAAATTTTTCAGTTTGAGAATAGAAAAGAAATAAATAAACTACATAAACTTTACTCTATACTATATATATACTTTGAGCAAAATCAGTGAAGATATCCTAAATACCGTCGATATCGTTGATGTCGTCAATAGGTACGTTCCTCTCAAAAGAGCCGGAGCAAATTTTACCGCTTGCTGCCCCTTTCACAACGAAAAGACGCCTTCATTTATGGTTTCCCCAAGTAAACAAATATTCAAATGTTTCGGCTGCGGAAAAGGCGGAAACGTCATCACCTTCGTCCAAGAAATAGAAAGAATAGATTTTTGGGATGCAGCAAAAGAGTTAGCAAAACAAGCAAACATCGATTTAGCAAAATATCAAATCGATCCAAAAAAACACGATGACCGACAAGACGAAAAAGAAAAAATCAAACGCATCCATAAATTAACACAAAAATTCTTTCTAGATCAACTGGAAAGTCATCCCACAGCAAAAAAATATCTCATAGAAGAAAGAAAACTGAATGAAAAAACTATCAAAGACTTCGGAATCGGCTACGCTCCAGATTCACATTATGCCTTAACTCAAGAATTAAAAAGCAAAGGTTTCTCTGATCAAGATATTATCGAAGCATCATTAGCCAAAAAATCACCCACCTCAGGTGACGTCTACGCATTTTTCAGAAATAGAATCACCTTCCCAATCTACGACACCATGAACAATATCATCGGATTTAGTGCAAGAATAATCGATCCAAATACGACCAAAGGAGGTCCCGCTTCAACGGGAATAGGACCAAAATATCTCAATAGTGCAGAACACAAGGCTTTCCAAAAATCCCAAGTCCTCTACGGTCTCAATCGAGTTAAACAGGAAATCAAAGAACACGATGCTATCTTTATCGTCGAAGGACAAATGGACGTCATCGGACTAGCAAGATTATGATATCATCTTTGAGTCGCAACCTGCGGAACCGCATTGACACCTGAACACCTCAAACTCATCAAAAGATATACAGAACGCATATTTCTCTTATTCGATAATGACGATGCTGGACAAGAAGCAAATTTAAGAGCACTCACACTCGCCTATCAAAACGACATCTTCCCAAAAATAGTCACGCTACCAGACGGATTTAAAGATATCGATGAACTCGCCAATACGGCAGAAGGAAAAACAAAATTCGATACCCAACGAAAAGAGAGTCAGGATGGATTTTCGGTTATTTTCCAAAATATGAAAAAGAAATTTGATCTGACCTCTCCCATCGATAAACAAAAAATCTTGAACATCATGTTCAATCTAATCCTCAATATCAACAGTAGTGCGATGCAAGATCATTATATCCAAATTCTCGGAGAAAAATTGGGAATCGGCTACGAAATCATGCGTGCACAATATGTCCAATATGCCAAAAACGAAGGCAGATACACACTTCAACAAAAACAGAGACAAAAATCCACAGAACCAAAATATGAAATCGACAGAGAAATGCTCGTGACTGCATTATTTTACGAAAACTACATCAAACAATATCAAGAAAATGAAAATATTCGACAACAATTATTTGATCTGGTAAAACAAATCAAAACAAACCTCTCCGAAATAAAAATCAGCAAAACTGAATACAATGAAAACGAAAAAGAAACATTAATAGAACTACAATTACGACGAGAAAAAGAATTAGCAGACAAAGAAGAAGACAAAAAATATCAAACTATCAAACAAATCATATTGCCCATTCTCCAAACATACATCAAACAAATCACCAAAGAAACAACAGTTTCCAAGGAAAACAAACAACAGATTCTCAATTTCATAAAAACATTGTAACAGACAACTTATCTTGAAATCATTGACACATTATATATAGTACAAAAAACACAAAAAAAATCCAAACAGTATGGAAACATTCACATTAACATTCAACACCCACGATGAAATCTTTCGTGGTAATTTCAAAAACATTTCAAGAGACATCCTCACAAGAATAAAAGAAGAAGGATATCTGGAAAAAATAATGATAGAACTCTTTCCTGAAACTATCAGCGGAGAAATTCTCATTGATACTTGTTTAGACAATGATCTAAATTATCAAGTAGATTTCTATTTGGATATGGTAGCCACACCGGAAATGAAAAAAGCTATCAATAAATGGAAAAATAGAAACATTGAGATCAATGAAGATGATGAAAAAATAAAGATACACATCATTATAGCAAAAAACGCATCAGCTATCTTGCTCTCAAATAACAAAACAAAAATTTTGGTAACTTTATAAATCTAGGCTTTCCTGTATCAAGGAGAGCTTTTTTTTGTAATATATACATACTATTTTTTGACCATATCCACATGCATATATTTCACCACAAGAAATACCAAGAATGCAACGATAATAAAATCTATCAATGTAGAAATAACCTTTCCATACAAAATTCATCTATAAGAAAGATCTTCCATCTTCTTCACTTTCAATTTCGTCAAAATAGGATTGAGAAGCAAAGGAGTAATCAAATCATCTATCAATCATTTTACCAATTCTCCTACTTTGGTAGCGACAAGCAATCAAATTGCAATACCGACAATATTATATTGAGCAAGAAAGCCCATAAATTCTTTTATCATTATTGAGTATGAAAAATAAAAAACTGAATACTTTGTATATTACAGGAAGTAAAAATCAACAACTAATTATTGATAGCTTTTTCACATAAGAAGCCTTGAAATATTCCAGGATTTGTCTACATTGATATCGTCTTTTTATTTATTTTATCATAACCAATGGATTTTTCTTTTGAACTCCAAGATGCGTTAATTACTGGAAACATCAGTCCAGAAGCTATTATTGGAATGGAAACTATTTTCTGAGCAATCTTCTGATGACTAGCAATGATTCGAATTATGCTTTGTATAGCTATCGTTGTTTTCATGATTATTTCTCTATGGAGAGTATTCAAAAAAGCATGACTTCCAGGACGAGGAGTTTTGGTTCCTGTATACAACATTGTCCTTTTCTTTCAATTATGAGGAATGTCAGGACGATGGACATTAGCAATACTTTTCCCTCCATTGTTACGAGTAGTTTCTATTGTCAACACATTTAATATCACAAAAAAATTCTGAAAACATCGAGCATTTGGACTTGGACTCATATTTTTGGAATTGATATTCATACCTATACTCGCATTTGACGATTCCAAATATCTCGGAAAAAAATCTATCAACAAACCAATAATCACTAAACCTATAGCTACAGCAACAAAAAAGAAACCAACTAAAAAAATTATCAAAAAAGCTCCAACAAAAAAGAATCTTACAGCAAAAAAACCATCAAGAAAAATCATCAAGAAAAAAAAATAATCTCTTGAACATAAAGAAAGACGTCGGGAACACTCCTGACGTTTTTTTGTATACAAAAAGAAAATAAGATTCAGATTGAATTTTTAAAGGAAATAACTATATATAATATAATATATTATATAATAAATAATTAAGAATTAAGAATGAAAGAATTGTTTACTTATAGACTATTGTAAAATTACAATAGTTCATACAAGAACAAAAACAATCATTATTAACTATTCATTATTAATTATTCATTAAATTATGGGGGTGTCCTGGATTCGATAGAAGGACTCCATATGTATTGATAGCCACAATTCGATGAGCGTACCGAGATTAAACAATCGCTCAAACCAAAAATGCAAACAAGAATCTAAAAAGAGCTTTTGCTCTCGTTCCTCAATTCGTACCAAACTACGCGTAGAGAACGTTCTTGACCCCAAGCACAGACGCCTACTATGTCTTGGGTAGCCCTAAGTAGGCACGCATACGTTGCTACGGTAAAAATCTATGCCTGTTTGTTGGCTAAAATATCCAGACGCAGTAACGCTATAGTATGCTATCCAAATAAGTCCGAAATGAAAATGAGGAATTATTGTGATAGCAACTACATATTCTTCAATCAAAAATAGAAATATTTTTTGAAGGAGAATATGAAAACCAAGGATAATAGACAAACTATTGTGGTAGAAGTTAATATATATGCCTTTTAGACATGGGTTCAATTCCCATCACCTCCA
>CAZBQE010000030.1:0-11588 GCA_964494005.1 uncultured Candidatus Peribacteria bacterium
ATCTTTTTATCCAATGTTTTTGTTTTCCTCCTTTGTTTTAAAGGAGGGGGACCACGTAGTGGTGGAGGATTTGGTAAAAACATTGGTCGTGGGGTTTGGGGCACGAAAAGCCCCAAGGATAAAAATATCATTAGAAAAAAGTAAATACTAACGAAGCGTTTGAAATAATAAAAAATATAAGTATGATATTTTTCGTTTATTCGATAATTGTATTCATGAAAACAAGAAAAAAACTCAAACTCTGACGCCGGATACTACTTATTATCCTCATCCTCGGAATCTACCTCTTCACGAAAAAAATTACCATCAATGCCAAAGTCACTATCGAATCAGGTGAAAATGTTTCCAAAATTTTCAACGAATTGAATACGATAGAAAAAATCAGAATGAAAATTTATCTTTTCACTCACAAGGATATTTCATTCGCCAAACTCGAAGCAGGGAATTATTCGTTCAGCGGAAATTATACCAAGTCGGAATTAGTCCAACAGATATTGAAATGATCAGAAAAAGATTATCTTCGTCTTACTATTTTGGAAGGACGATCTATCTACGATATCGATGAAGCATTAGTAAGAAAATGACATATCCAACCATGAGAATTTGTTAATCACGTAACGAATTATTGAGTTATTTCAGAATTGATGCAGGGGTATGAATTCCTCCGCGAAATCCCATCAGGAGTTTCCACACTCGAATGATTCCTCTACCCCGATACCTATAATGTAGACAAAAATAAACCATTGATCCCGCAATTGGTAAATAAACAATTACAATGATTCCAAACAAGAGTACGAAGCAAAGTCAGCGAACCGACAGATTTTTACAAGACAATGATACTAGCAAGCGTCGTAGAAAAAGAAGAAAGAAATACTGACAATAAAGCAACCGTCGCAGGAATATTTTTGAAAAGACTAGACATCTGAATGAAGATTGACGCAGACATCACCCTCTGTTATGGATTGAAAACATCATATACCAACTGCACCCCCGCAGTCATCGGAAAAAACATAAATGATGAAAACAACAAATACAACACGAGAGCTGTTCGTGGACTGCCACCAACAACCATCTGCAATCCTACCCGGGAAAGCATCAACGCAGTCATCAATCCACAAACATCAGATTATTTATATTATCTTCATGATATGGAAGGGAATATCCACTACGGAAGTACATTAGAAGAACACAATGCGAATAAGGCGAAGTATTTATAAAATAAATTTTATTCCAGAAAAAAGTAATGAAACAACGGGTAAAATACACAGTAATAACAATCCTTTCGTTACTAGGCATAGCAACACTCACCTTTCTCTATAGCCGTCCTCGAAACCGCGCACTATTCATATCACCAATACACAAAATAGAGACAGAAGAAAAGATAGTGGCACTGACTTTTGACGATGGACCCTCTGACGTAAGGACTCCGGCATTACTGGAAATGCTCGAGAAATACAAGGTAAAGGCAACATTTTTTATGCTGGGAATAAATATTGAAAAGTATCCTGACATCGCACAATCTGTTTTTGATCATGGACACCTAATAGGAAACCATTCCTATAATCATCCTCGTTTTCTACTAAAAAGCCCAGCATTCACAAAAGATCAAATACAAAAAACAGACATACTGATACAATCTTTGGGACAATTTTCGGTAGAATGCTTCCGTCCGCCGTACTCTTTCAAACACATCATATTGCCGTTAGTGTTGAAAGCATTGAAGAAAAAATTAGTGACCGGGACCTACGATCCTCCGGCAGAATACCTCATACCTTATGATGCAAAAAATATTGCGAACGAAGTAATAGAAAACACACAACCAGGATCAATCATTTATCTTCATGACGGCAAGGGTACAGATAAAGAAGCATTTGTAGAATCTGTAGAATTAATTATCAATGGTTTACAAGAAAAGGGATATAAATTCGTGACGCTAGATTACTAAAAACATAGCCAATTGTTATTTAGTTATTCAAAATAATTTTATCTCTTTATCATATCTATCATGAAAAAACGACTTATCGGTATGGGTATCGTAGTAGTACTCTTCCTCGTACTCCTCTTTATCCCGACAAAAAAACTCAGTACAGAAGTGATGAATGAACTCATCGTAAAAAGCACCATGCTCTACGCAGACAGTTTACTCAAAACAGAATCGCTATCTCAACAAGCGAATAGTCCGTATGAAGAATGAAGTGTGTATATCAAAAATCTCACCGAACAACGAGAACTCGTCTACGAACTCAACAAAGAACTTGAATCAGAAGCAAGTAAACTTGCAAACATATCTCGAGGACAAGTAGCTGCCTACGACGCACAAGACATCACCAATATTATCGACAAAGCCCCTCCCGGAAAAAAAATCAAAACCCTAGCCAAAGAACTGAATATCAGCGCAGAAAAAGCATTTAAACTTCTTAAAATGTCCCAACAACAATTGACTGCTGAAGCACGAGATGAAGCAGGAGATACCTTTGAGACATTGGAAAATACCGCTAAAATGATCAAAGACGGCTGTAAAGTAGGACTCATGATCGGATGAGCAGTAATAGCAGGACCAATAAGTACAGCAGGAACTCTAGACAAAGCAGCGATGCTCATCAATGGAGCTGACCTCGTTCTCCAGATTGGAGAAGATGTAAGTAATATCGCATTGGGATACAACAATCAGGTCGCAGCAATCTTCTGAGACATCAGAAAAATCACTGAACCTGGAGCTGCTATCGTAGGATTCGGAGGGCTATATAATGCAGGAGACAGTGCTATGAATATGATAAACGCATTTACCTATACCTTTGAAGCAACAAACGATATGATCCAAGAGGGAAAAGTAATGGGAATCAAACTAGACAAAGAAAAAACTGAAATGAGCATCCTTGAGACAACAGAAGTAGCTACTCGGACCCAAGATAATGAAATCCCTGCAAACACAGACACTATCACACTCATGGAAAATATCACACAACTTGTCGAAACAATAAAAGAAGAAAAAAAAGAAACACCAGAAATAATTGAAGAAATTTCAGAAGAAATAGATAAAGAAAAAGAAAATAAAAATATTTTTGGAGAATGGGATGTTAATGTACCTGTTAATTGAAAATTTATCAAAGGTGGAATATATACTATCAACGAAGATGGAACTATGAAATTAGAAACAGAAGGACAATCTATAACAACAACATGGAAATTCACTGATAATGATACTATCGAAGCATACGATACAGAAGACGGCGGAAAAATGATTTTTAAAATCAAAGATGATTCGATAGAATGGTCACAAATACAATATGGAGATCAAACCACGAATGCAGGATGAATTACTTTGACAAGAAAAAATAATAATCAACTCACAGAAGAAACAAACAACGAAAATATAGGAAAATCATTAGCATGAACAAAATGGGAAATACGAGATTGAAATACACAAGCAATAATGCAGTTTACAGAAAACGAATTACGTGCATGAGCAATGATAAATTGAGAAAGAATGTGAAATGAAGTTACTATGCCCTATACATATAACGATGGAAAATGATATTATGGAAGTGATGATCCAAAAGCAGTACAAAGAGTAGAAATTACGCTCAAAGGAGATAATCTAATACTCACAACCAAACAAGGGCAAACATACGAATATCATCGTATAAGATAATTTTTATTTTTACCCTCTTATCACACACCATGCCAGCAAAAAAAACTTCAGCAAAAAAAACTGCGAAAGTTACCGCTAAATTTAACGCAAACGTTCCTGAAGAAATCATCGAATGTTGCCAAAACAGCGAATGTGGAAGCGACAAAAAACGACACCAAAAATCCGCTACCCCAGGAGGTTTCTATTTTCTTGGAATGATCGGAGCAGCTATCTACTACATCAGCATCGCTACGGGATTCCGAATAGGCGTCATCGGGATTTTGAAAGCATTTGTACGACCAGTTTTCTTAGTTCACGGAATACTCAAATTCCTAGCTTTATAATATGATGCTTTGAACTTTAAGTTTGAAGCTTTAAGCTAATTTATAGTTGATTTTTACACCCAAAACGATAATTAATAACTATTAAACGTTTTATCGTTATATTGTTTTATAGTTTAATCATTTTTGATGATAAAAAAAATATTTCTAATGATGAAAAAAAACAGCATGACCCTCCTCGGAGCAGCAGTACTTGCATCAGGAATTTTCTACGTCGTAAATAATCCGAATCTCTTCATGTCAAGTATTCTTTCTTTGCAAGAACAAGAATTTATCACAACACAATGACGGGATATCGCCTACAAGACAAATAGCGGATACGTGGATATTTTCTTAGCGGAAAAAATGGAAATGCCAACAAATATAGAATTTATGATAAGTTTTGACAAAACAACAATAACCATAGATCAAGAAAATCTCAGCGGACAAGGAACACGGACATATAGCAAAAACGATGGTGAAATAAATATTCTCTCAATTCTACCAAAAAACATGGACAAAACACAAAGTTTGATATTGCTACCATTTACCGGAGATAAAAAGGATATTTTGCTCAGCGAAGCAATGGCTGACGGAAAACGACTTTCCATCTGATCACTCAATGAAATACAATTACATTCACAATAAAATTTTACCTTTCATCATCACAGAATGAATTTTTGACGCAAAACATTCATACTTGGAATACTAACAATCAGTTTGTTAGGAATAGGATTTCTCGCTACCAAAGTACAAGCAGCTAATCCTGATGCTTTCCTTGTAGAAGTGGTACCAAGTTCCTTTGATGTCAACGAAGCGGTCGATATTACCATCAAAGCAGTAACTGCAGATGGAAGTATAATAAAAGATTATCTAGGAGATATATTCATAGAAATAGAAGGTATCGTAGATACCGCTGATTATACAGTTCCTAGCGATGGACTCTATACGTTTTTGACAGAAGATCAAGGAATGAAATTGTTTTCCAAAGGTTTAACCATCAAAAGATCAGGAACATTCGCCGTCAAAGTATCAGATATTATCAACGATACTATCATAGGCGAAAGAACAATTATCGTAGGAAGTACACCAGACGATACAGCAAAAGAAGAAATTAATATTATATCTCCAGTAGCAGGAGGAATTGAAAAAAACAGTATCGCAAATGTATTAGCAAATGTACCATCATTACCAAATGCTCCATATCAAATCTATGTAAATAATATTTCCGTTTCTCAAGGTATGACAACATCAAATGGCGATATTAGTGCCTATGTAAGCGGGATACAAGAAGGAGATAATATTCTCCAGATCAAAGTTATGAACGCAAGCAATGAAGTAATCGGAGAATCTAATGTCATATCATTCAAGTACGAACCTATCAATGATGGAGTATTCAATAGCATCACTATAGATCCTACAGGAAAACTAAAACAAGGTCAAATAGCCAATTTTACAGTAAAAACAAGCGATAGCGTAACCTCAGCACAATTAAAACTAAGTGATGGTAAAAACATACCAATGGAAAAACAAACAGCAGGAACCTTTACCAAAGAGATCAATATAGATAGCAAAGGACAGATTCAAATAGACGTAGATCTCATCGTTCTAGGACAGACGAAATCCTACACAGGAGTAGCGAATCTATTTGTCGAAGAAGGAGTGGGTATAGGAAAGATCAGAATCTATTCAGATAGTATCGACAAAACCAAACTCAATGTAACACGAGAAACTATCGGAACAATACCACAATACAGAATAAATTATGGAACAAGCGAAAATAACCTTAATCTTTCCGTAGTAGTTCAGACCGAAGAAGTAATTATAGAAAATCTCGCTATAGGAGAAATGTATTATTTTCAGATCACCCCATTAGACGATACAGGAACACCTATGGGAACAGCTTCAGAAATAACAGAAACAAAAATAGGAGAAGAAAGCAGTTGTGTTGTCGTAGGCATAACAATTACAACAGGGCAAGTAGGAGATAAATATTATCTCATGCGAGATGAAGTACAAAACGTAGAAAAATATATCATCTATAGATCTGATTTTGAAACTAATGACGCAAGTCAAATGCAAAAAATAGGAGAGACAACAGGAACGATGTTCGAATATCCATTCACACCAAATCCTGCTTCCAGACAATACAAATACGCCTATTATGTCGTAGAAGCAGCATGCAAAGATGGAACAAACATCAAAATAGACAACACAAAAAAAATCGTCGTAGGACCGGCAGAAAACATCATGCTGATTATTCTAATAAGTCTTTTCGGCTATATAACTTATAGATTATACAATTACTCAAAAAGCTAAAATAACCATAATAGATTTGAAAATTAAAAATTTAAAATTTAAAATTTCTCCAATATGGATATCAAAAAAAAATATAATCATAGAGCGATAGAAACAGAATTTTTAAAAAGCAAGTACTTCCAAAAGCTTTATGCAAACAAAAAAGGGACAAAACGAGACACTGTGATAACACAATTACCTATACAGATATCCAAAGATACCTCTCTCCAATCCATAAGCGGATTAATCCAAGAAAGCGTCATAGCAAACTATCGAATTATGAAAGGTATAAAAACAAAATTATTACCAATATTCGATACAGAAAAAAAAGATCTCACCATAAACAATATAGAAAACATCCTCACAAAAGCAGGAATTTTTTTTGGTATAGACATAGATAATATGGTGTATTCCGAAAGGAATACAAATTTCGTCAGAAACCTCTTTGTTCAACTCGTCAACGAAGGACATATCTATGAAGACTATTCTATCAACTATCGAAGTATCAAAGAACAAAAAACATTGGGAAGCGACGAAATCCAATGGAAAAGTATGAAAACCAAAGAATATAATATCAGGTACTTCGTGGATACCAAAAACATTTCCTTGATTGTACCAACACTCCGACCCGAAACGATATTCGCCGACGTTGCATTAGCAGTACATCCAGACGACAAAAGATACAAAAAGCTCATCCAAAGTAAAGTAATCATACCTATCATCAACAAAGCCATACCTATCATCGCCGATGAAGAAGTAAATTCAGCAAAAGGAACAGGAATCATGAGAATAACTCCATGACATGATGCAAAATCATTGACGATAGCACAAAAACATGGATTAAAAATAGATAACTACGCCATAGACAAACATGGCTATTTCACCAAAAACACCTGAGATTTTTGTGGAAAAGAAGCCAAAGAATTTGTAAAAAACATCATAAAAAACTTAGATGATATCCACAATCTCGAATCTGTTACCCACAGAGAAGCAGAAATAGCCATACACAAAAAAACAGGAGAAAAAGCACGACCAATCCTCTGTAATCAATTGTTCATCGATATCGAAAAAGAAAAAGAAAAAATACCAGAACTTATCCAAAACAAATCCATACGCATCATACCAACACCACAACAAGAAGATATGAAAAATGTTTTAGAACATATGCGTTATCGACCAGTTACCAAAGAAAACATCAATGGATATACACTTCCTCTACGAAAAAGCAAAAACGACAAAAGCTATTTCATCTCAGACAACGAACTTATCAACCTTCCCGTCAAAAAAAGCAAAAACAAATCAACAGTACTTTCACTAATACTTTTCAATCTCATAGCAGATAAACGTTTGAGACAACATTTTAGCATAGAAGAAGTCATAGATATACTTTTGAGTAACAATCTTACAGGAACACAGACAACATTCGAAACATACATAGAGTTATTCAATGAAACACTACCAAGAGGATATAGCAAAGAAATAAACGAACTCAAAAAACTATTTGAATACACCCAAAAAGAAAAAGGTATCATAAATTTTGAAAAATTTTCTAGAGAACTGTCAACAATATTGGATAAATCGCTAGCTATCTTCAGCAAAAGAAAAGGATTCTATAGCTTTGATATGGATATTGTCTGCACCAACGACGAAGGATTGGTACAACAAAAAGAAAAAATAGAAGGAACATTGGGAAATGCACTTATCCTAATGAAAATGATGGAAGCATTCAATGAAAAAAAACACGAACCAAAAAAAATATGTACAATCACCAATACAAACATGTTAGAATTTCTCAAAACCATCATTACCGGAGAAAGTATACAAAAAAAATTACTATTTAATGAATGTCACATCTACAAAGGAACAAAATTCACTACAAGGAAAACACACGAACTTACACAAACAATAAGAGAATATGGAAGCGATTGTACAAGATTATATGCGATAGACACAACCACGGACATAGAAGAATATACGCAATTTATGAACAAAATACGAAATATATCCAGATTTATTAATCAACATATGTATGAAAAAAAATGAACAAAAAAAATAACCGATTTCCATCAATTACAACAACATCTATGCAAAAAAAATAATAATTTCACAGAATTCGAAGAACGGATTATCTACAACATCACGGAACTAAAAAAAGAATATGAAGAAGCAATAGAAAAAACAACCCTTGCAGATATCCAGAAAAAAATGATAACAACGATCAAAAATGATTTTTGCGATAAATTCATAGAAATATACAAACAACAAACTACAGATTATGGAAACAAGGTAGCTCTTCGAGGAATAGGAAGCATACTTCAATTATTACATCCTTTTATCCCTTTGGTTACACAACATATACGACACATGATAGGATTGGAATGATCAATACTCCAACAATGATATGCAAAAACATTCACTTCTATAAACAAAAATTACAAAACACAATTGTTTATAGATATTATAGATAAATTTCTAGAAATAAAACACACAGAAGGATATGCAAAACATGAAAAAATAGACATTTGTTTTCTTGCACCATTAGATTTCTTACAATACCTCAGAAAACAGGAAAATATACTAACCACACTGATAAACACCTCATCCATAACATATCTTGAAAATGAAAAAGAACTTGCGACATATCACACAGAAACCATTATCAACATCACCATAGGAATCAAAAGTCAACGTAAAGAATTAATAGAAAATATATCAGAAAACCCTGAAGAAACATTTCGCAAAAAAGAACAAGAACTTCAGACAATTAGAAGTATCATTTCTGGACTTTCAGCCAGCGGAGCTGATCCAGAACTCATCAGAACAAAGAAAAAAGAAATAAATGCACTCAAAAAAACAATTGAAGACCTACATTACCAAATCCAAAAACAGAAAATACGCAAATAAGAACAAATAAAAAAAACGGTCATATGACCGTTTTTTTTAACAGAAATATAGTAATTAGTTTTCAAGGATTTTTGTAATTTCCGCTTCAAATGCTTCCATAGGATATGCACCTGCAACAACAGTATACGTGCCTTTTTCGTTATCTACGATAAGATTGCCTGGTGTACCATTGATACCAAAAGATTGAGCCTCTTGGATATCAGCATTTACGATAGCAACAGTCTCTTCACTCACAAGACAATCAGTAAATTTTGATATAGAAAGTCAAACCTTCTTAGCAAGAGCTACAACACTTTCTTCTGTAAAATCATTTACATTAGCAGCAAAAGCTTCTTGTATATATTCATAAAATGCATCAGTTCCACTAAGTTTTCCTGCACAAACCGCACCTTGAGAACCAATAACAGCAGTAGGATGTAATTGAGCTATAGGAAATTGTTTGAAAATCATATTTACATCATTCGGATATTTTTTTACAAGATTTTCAAGCGTCTGATCATTATAATGTCTCTTACAAAAAGGACAAATAAATTCAGAATATTCTACAATTGTAATTCTTGCATCAGGATTACCTAAAATATATTCACCATCTTTGATAGCAGCAAGCTTATCTGTATCCAAAGAAAGAGAAACATCCTCATTACTAACAGTTTCCGGCTCAGCACCTACATTCATAGATTCAAAAATCTGTTGAAGCGTAACACTTTGTTGTTCTTTGTACATGTCTGAAGTATACAATTGTTTTGCCATCTGCATATTTTCCTTTCCTCCTACTTTGAGAATTTCCAAACTATAGGCGTCAGGTTGAATAAATGCGATATATGCACCAACCAAAACATTGAGTGCCAAAAGTACGACCACAACGATATTCTTTGGATCATATTTGTTGATTGCTTTCATAATAATTCACATAATAATAAAATAAAATTATTCTGCCACTACAGGAAGTTCTTCAATCATTTCGACTTCTGGTTGGACCATCATCGTATCATCGACGGTATTCATGCTACCCAAAATCTGTTCCAAAGTGACTTTTTGTTGTTCAACATAAACATTAGATTTGTACAATTGCGTCGCCATTTTCATATTTTCGCGACCTCCTGCCTTCATTGTTTCCAAAGAATACGCATCAGGTTTGATAAATGCGATATAGATACCGAACAAAAGATTAAGTGCCAAAAGCACAATAATAAATAATTTTGCTTGATCTGGATGTTTTTCTGTAACCATGAGTAGAGATTGCTAGTAAAATAAAACTATTGCGCTACTGATTCTTCAGGAGTAACGGTAGGTGTTACTTGCATATCCTGTAAACCACCTTCATACATTTGAAGGGCTTGTTGAATTTGTTGTTCTTGAGATATTTTGAACGCATCAGTCTTGTAGATTTGTTTTACCATCTTGTAATTTTCTCTCCCTCCTACTCTATCAGCTTCAATCTTGAATTGATTGAACAAAATACATACGACCATAAGCGTATTAAGAATAACAAGAACCCAAAGTACAATTTGTTTGATGTTCATAGCACAAGAGGTATCATGTGCTGAAATTTTTCTCGTTTCTACCATAACAGCTGGTTTTTTGGTAACATTTCTTTTGATTGCCATGTTATTGAATATATAAAAAAATTAAAAAAAACTTGTTCATACAGTAGTCATTTAAGCTAATATTACAAGATTTATCACGAGGAATAGATTGACAAAATAGCAAAATTACAAAAAAATTAGTAATCCTTAATCTCTCAATCCTTAATATATTTTTTTAATCATTTTGTTCAATAATCAGTTTTTGTTTTTCTCACTCGAGCTCGAGCTGATCTATTTTGTTTGCGATTCTGTCATCTTGATACAATCGATTATTCACTTCACCTACTTCATCCAAATCCAAAACATCTGCAGATTGAATAATACCGATTTTTTTGCCATTGATATTGAGAATATAATTGAGTTTATTATTCGCACCGAGAAAACAATCGATGCCGATATCCTTGACATCATATTCCCCTGGATAATCAATCAAATCATAATTGAGCTTTTCATAACGCATATCATCGCCAGGTTCCAAAGCGAGATTGATATATTTTGGATCTGCTTTTTCGAAACCGAACAACAATTTGTTTTCGATAACAAAACCATTCTTGAATTTTACATTGACCATTTTGACTATATTACAGATTAAAAATTTTATACTTATATCTTGATACTTGCTACTTATGTCTAAATTTAGCCAAAGAAGTTAGGATTAATCAAACGCAATATCACTCCAGACGCTCACAAAATAGCAATAGCAACAACCACTTTGATAATCATTTTCTTTCCTCCGCTCGGATTACCGGTAGCAATCTGGATACCTCAAATAATAATAAGAACAAACGATACAATCAAGATAATAGTCACCAACATCTGCGTCAGACTCGACATCAAAACAGGAAATGC
>CAZBQE010000031.1:0-11366 GCA_964494005.1 uncultured Candidatus Peribacteria bacterium
AAATTTAGAATTTAAAATTTAGAATTTAAAATTTAGAATTTAAAATATATTTATTAGTTATTATAGTATATTATGACAAAAGGTGGACTTATCGTCAAAAAGAAAGAGATGACCAAGATGTGGATTGAGGATGCTTTTGTTCCTGTTACTTTGGTACAATTGGTTCCTCAAGAAATTATCAGATATAAGACAGAAGAAAAGGATTGATATGTCGCTGCAGTTATTGGCGTAGGAAAAAAGGAGTTGAAAAAAGAAAAGGGTCAGAAAATAATATATAGAAAAATGCAGGAATATAGAGTAGATGATGGTTTTGTTTCTGTTCATCAAGCTGGTTCTCTCTTGGATCTAACTTTATTGGATGGTGTCAGTACTATTGATGTTACTGGTATTTCCAAAGGAAAAGGTTTCCAGGGTATGGTCAAGAGATGTGGAATTAAATGATGATCAGCAACTCATGGACATAAATTCACGAGAACATGATGATCCAAAGGAAATAGAAAACCAAGAAGAGTACTTAAATGACATCCTCATGCAGGTCATATGGGAGATCAACAGATTACATTAAAAAATATCCCTGTGATCGATAAAATAGAGAAAGATAATGAATCGTTGCTTGTACTCAAAGGATCACTTCCTGGATCGTACAATTCATTTTTGACTTTGACTATACAATAATATTTTTTATGTTTTTTTACCTCTCGAGAAGATGGCATATAGTATAGATATATACGATAAAGCAGGAAAGGTTGTTTCTCAGTTTGCTCTCGATACCTCAGTTTTTGCTGATGAACTAGTAAACAAAGACCTTATCCATGAATACTATCTTTTGCAAACGAGCAATGCTCGCACTATTATAGCTAAAGTTAAGGGTAAAGGAGAAGTTCGTTGATCAGGCAGAAAATTATATAAACAAAAAGGAACAGGAAGTGGAAGGGTTGGTATTAGACAAACTCCTTTGAGAAAATGAGGAGGTGTTGCTTTTGGTCCTAGAGGCGAGGAAAATTATACCAAAACTATGACCAAAAAATCTAGAAGATTGGCTATGAATAGTATTATAACACTTAAAGCAAAAGCAGGAGAGCTTTTGGGACTTACAAATATCACCTTAAGTGCTCCAAAAACTAAGGATGCTCATGATATTCTTGCTAATATAGGAATAGCTAACAAAAAAGTCCTTTTTGTTGTAGATAAAAAAGACGAAAATGTTTTGAAATCATTTAGAAATCTTTCTAAAGTAAAATATTTGTATGTTGATTATCTCAATCCTGTGGATTTAATGTCTTATCATACGGTATTGTTCTTAGAATCTGCTTTGACATCACTTAATATGGTTCAACAACCAAAGAATTCCGAAAAGAAATAAGGAATTATTGAGTTGTTAACCACCCATTCTTCAATCAAACATATGAAATATATATTTGAAGGAGAATGTGAGAAATAATTATTTTATCATCTTTATCTGTATTCTTATGACCTTTAAGCAAATACTTCAAGCAAGAGCAAAGAAAAATATTACTGGGAAAATTATCCAAAAATTTTCTCCTTATGACGTAATCCTTGCTCCATTGGTTACAGAAAAAACTCATAAATTACAAGAAGCGTCAAATAAATATTCCTTTAAAATTCATAAAGATGCAAATAAAAATGATGTTAAACAAGCATTGGAGTTTTTATATAAAGTACATCCTGAACATATAAATATCATCAATGTTGTTTATAAATGAAGAAGTCAAAGAAAGCTTGTCAGAAAATCATATAAGAAAGCTATTGTTACGCTTCCAAAAAAAGAAAAAATAGAACTTGGTTCGTAATTAGACATACGTATTGAGTAGTAAGTATTAAGACATAAAACACTCGCATTTATTATTTATTATTATATAGCATGGCACTCAAGAAATATAAACCATATACCCCATCAAGACGTTATATGATTTGATATGATTTTTCTGAGCTTACAAAAAAAAGGCCTGAAAAAAGTCTTACTAAATCATTATGAAGAACTGGTGGAAGAAATAATTCTTGAAAAGCTGTTTCTAGGTCTATGGGTGGAGGACATAAAAGATTGTACAGATTAATAGATTTCAAAGGATATGATAAATTGAATATTCCTGCAAAAGTTGCAAGTGTGGAATATGATCCTTATAGAACATCAAGAATTGCATTACTTCATTTTGTAGATGGAGAAAAAAAATATGTTATTGCATGGAAAGCTATCAAAGTTGGTGATGAAGTGATGTGTGGAGATAAAGCTTCTATAACGCATGGAAATAGAAAACAACTCAAAGATATTCCTGAATGATTAAATATTTTTAATCTTGAGGTGACTCCATTTTCATCAGGTAAACTTATCAAGACTGCTTGATCATATGCTACTATTTCTGGTAAGGATGAATTATTAAAATTGGTTTTTATTAAAATGCCTTCATGAGAAGTAAGAAAATTCAATGAAAATTGTTGGGCTACTATTGGAGAAGTGGGAAATGATCAACATCAGAATATTGTTATCGGAAAAGCTGGAAGACAGAGACGATTGGGTAAAAAACCTCATGTTCTCTGAAAAAATATGAACCCATGTGATCATCCACATGGATGATGAGAAGGACACTCTTCTATTGGTCTCAAGAAAGGACAAAAATCTTTTGCTGGTAAAAGGGTTACTCCAGGAATCAAAACAAGAAAACAAAGAAAATCTTCAACCAAATTTATTGTTTCCAAGAGAACGAAAAATTAATTACCAATTGATAATGAAAAGTGAAAAATGATGGAATATATTTATCAATAAAAAGATACCACGTTATTCCCAGCTGTGCTGGACTTTGCATTATTAACTTTTAACTATTCATTAAGTTATTATGACAAGATCACTCAAAAAATGATTTTATGTGAACGAAAAGATACTCAATAAAGTAAAAAAAATGAACGAAGCAGGCGACAAGAAAGTTATTAAAATTCGAGATAGAGCATGTCATATCGTTCCTGATATGATAGGTATTACTTTTGCTGTTCATAATGGTAAGCAGTTTGTTAGTGTATATGTAACAGAAGATATGATTGGTCATAGATTGGGTGAATTTGTTCCTACAAGAACATTTAGAGGACATCCTTTCTAAATCAACTGATAGTGAATAATTAATAATTAACAGTGAAGGAAAATATTTATCATCTCTAATTTATTATTTAAACTTTATTTGTAATGGTGACTCCTACAAAAAAAACTGTAGACAATAACCTGACGGCAACGTTAAAATATGCTCTTGTTTCTGATAAGAAAATGGCATTGATAACACAGATGGTTAAAGGAAAAAAAGTAGATGAAGCGTTAACGTTTTTACAGTTTTTACCTAAAAAAGCTGCAAAAACATTATATAAAGTCATCAAATCTGCTTATGCTAATGCTACAACTAATGGTAAATATAAAGGTGATACTTTGTATGTCTATAAAATAGAAGTTGGTAGAGGGCCAAAAATTCAAAGAGTAAGATTTGCTTCTAGATCAAGAATAAGTCATTATGTTAAATATAGATCGTTTGTGAAAGTTTTTTTACATGTTAAGTAATATTGTCTATGTCATCAAAAGCCCATCCAATTGGAATGAGAGTAGGAATAATGAAATCACGACCTGCAGAATGGTTTGCTAAATATAAAAGAGTAGGTGCTGATTTTTTTGTTGAAGATGTGAAGATGAGAGAATTCGTAGATAAGTTTTTTCCTAGAGCGGGAATCTCAAAGGTTGTAATTAGAAAAACAGCGAAAGAATGAGAGATTATTATCTTTTCTTCTAAGGTTGGTGTATTAATGGGAAAACAAGGAGCTAAAATAAAGGAATTTGAGGATGCTTTGAAAAAGAGATTTAAAAAGGATATGAAAGCGATTATCAAGGAAGTGAAAGTGCCTGAGTTGTCAGCAAAAATTATGGCTGAATTTATCGCTTCTCAATTGGAAGCTAGAATGCCTTATAGAAAGGTTGCTAAGAATGTTTTGCAAAAAGTAATGGAGAAATGAGCTACAGGAATTAAGATTCAAGTATGAGGAAGACTTTGATGAGTAGATATTTCTAGGACAGAAAAGTTCATCCAATGAAGAGTATCTTTGCAGACGTTTAGATCAGATATTGATTATTATTATCTTCAAGCAAGAACAAAATATGGTATGCTTGGGGTAAAGGTTTGGATAGAAAAATGAGTTCTCTATAATAAAAATCAAACTAATGCTAATAAAAAAATTAATCTCTAATATTTTATTTGTTTTGACGCATTACTGATGTTGTTGACTCCAAAAAGATGGAAATATAGAAAGCCTATTATTAGGCAACTTAAGGGGAAAAGTTCTAGATGATCTACTGTAGCGTTTGGTCAATATGGTCTCAAAGCTATTACTAGTTGATATATTTCTAACAAAGAAATAGAAGCTGCTAGAAAGGTTATCGTAAGGGCTACGAGAAAGACAGGTAAGATGTGGATTAGAATATTTCCTGACGTTCCTTTTACTAAAAAGGGTCTTGAAATGCCTATGGGTACAGGAAAAGGAGATGTTGATATCTATACGGCTCCTGTCAGAAGAGGGAAAGTGATGTTTGAGGTAACATGAATTTCCAAGGAAGATTCAAAAGAAATTCTGCTCAAAGCATCAAAAAAACTTTCTGTTAAAACAAGGTTTGTGGAAAGATGAGAAGTCAAATAAATTTAGCTTGGAGCTTGAAGCTCGGATTTATTATTTAAATATATTGTCAATGAAAGGTACAGCCGCGTTTATGAAAGATTTACAGGATAAGACTGCAAAAGAGCTTGTTCTTATGAGAAGAGATCTCAAAAAAGAGCTTTATTCTTATAAAATGAAGAATGCTATCAAAGGACTCAAGGAAACTCATAAGATAGGAGACGTTAGAGTCAAGATTGCAAGAATAAATACTGTTTTAACCCTTAAGACAAAATTACACCATGGTGGTAATAGGAAATAAGAGTATCAAGGAGTTTGTTGGAGAAGTTGTTAGTAACAAAAAAGAAACTTCTCGTACTGTTTTGGTGAAAACCGTCAAAATGCATCCTTTGTACAAAAAAAGATTTATCGTGAAAAAAAAATATTATGCTCATGATGAACAGAACATATCAAAACTTGGTGATATGGTAAAAATTAGGGAATGTAAACCTATTAGTAAATCCAAGAAATGGAAACTTATGGAAGTTGTAAAAGCATAATTTTACTTTTATTATTTGCACAACACAGATGTTAAAGAATGAATCAATGGTACTTATAACTGACAACACTTGAGCGAAGAAGTGACAGATATTTAGGATACTCAAAGGTAATGCTAAGACAGCCACTATAGGAGATAGAGTAATGATTGCTATCAAAGATGCTTTGCCTACAAGTACTGTCAAAAAATGAACCATTTCTCAGGCTTTGGTTGTTAGAGTTGTTAAAGAGATAGCTAGAAAAGATTGAACATATGTAAGGTTTTGAGATAACGCTGTCATTCTTATGAGTAAGGATGCTAAGTGAGAAATCAAACCTATCGGAAAGAGGATTTTTGGTCCTGTTGCAAAAGAATTGAGACAGATGGGATACAAAAATATTACTAATATGGCAGAAGAAGTTATCTAAATATTATTTAATTACGTATATATTTATTCTTACTTATTATTTATTATCATGAAAAAATTAAGAGTATGAGATCCTGTACTTGTTATTGCAGGTAAATATAAAGGCAAAGTGTCTGTTATTCAGAATATTTTGGATATTGATCGTGTTGTTGTAAAGGGCGTCAATGAAGTAAAAAAGGCTATGAAAGGTAAGGGTTTCATAAAAAAAACGCTTCCTATTCATATATCTAATGTTATGTATTATATAGATGACAAAAAGAAAGCTACAAGAATAAGAGTGGTTACTGATAAAAAGGGTAAAAAAACGAGAGAGTCTGTTGCTTTCAAAACTATCGTTAAATAATTTTTTATTGTCTTTATAATTTGTTTTCATGAATACATTAGCATCATTTAATAAAAATATTCTCAAAGATCTTCAAAAACAGCTTGATGTAAAAAACGTGAATGCTGTTCCTAAGATCGATAAGATTATTGTTGGTATTGGTATAGGATCTTTGGCTACGAGAAAATCTCTTAAGGATTTTGATGAATTCGAAAAAAACATTATGAAGATCACTGGACAAAAATCTCGTGTTTTCAAATCAAAAAAGGCGATTTCAAACTTCAAATTGAGAGAAGATATGCCTGTTATGCTTCAGACTACTTTAAGAAAACAGAGAGCGTATGATTTCCTTGATAGATTTGTGAAATTGGTAGTTCCTAGAATTAGAGATTTTAGCGGGTTCAATCAAAAGAATTTTGATGGACAAGGAAATTTTTCTTTATGACTTCCTAATTATAATATTTTTCCTGAGCTTTCTTTGGATGATGTTGTTACTCCTATGGGTATTCAAATTACGATTGTCACTACAGCAAAGGATAATATCCAAGCAAAAGCTTTGCTTGAGGCATTAGGATTTATTTTTAAATAGTATTACATATCAAGACATATATTAAGATAAAAATTTATTTATATTACATTATTATTACTCATGGCAAGAACTTCTCTAAAAGTAAAACAATCAAAAATGTATGAAAAGAGATTCACTGAATGAAAAGCCCTTAAACAACCTAGCAAATATTACAATAGATGTAGAATTTGTGGAAGATCCAAATCATACATCAGAGATTTTGGTATTTGTAGAGTTTGTTTGAGAAAATATGCGAGAGATTGAGTAATTATGTGACTCAAAAAAGCGAGTCGGTAGACTATCACTATATATTGTTTTATGATATATTTATCAATTAATTATCATTGTAGATGACTTATATTAATGCTCCTATCCATGATTTACTTATCAGGATCAAAAATGCATATATGGCAAGGAAAACCTTAATAGAAGGTGTCCCTTTTTCTAATTTCAAAGTGAAAATACTTGAATTGCTTAAGCAATATGGGTTTATCAAGAATTTTGAAATCAAAGAAGATAATGCCAAAAAATATATTCATATTACTCTCAAAAAGGTAGTTAATCCTGTGGATGATATTCCGAATATAAAATTCTTTTCTAAGCCTTCTAGACCATGGTATGTGAGTTATAAAAATATCACTACTGTTGCAGGAGGTAAGGGTATTGGTATCATTTCTACAAATCAAGGACTTATGCCTGCTCATGTAGCAAAGGAAAAGAAACTTTGAGGAGAGCTTATCGCTGAAATTTATTAATTGATAGCTTATAGCTGATGGCTTACAATACATGTATCAATTAAATATTTTAATAGTTTATCGTTATATTCATGTCAAAGATTGGAAAAAAATCTATAGAAATACCTAGTGGAGTTGAACTTCAGATCAATGGTTCTGTTGTGAAAGTGAAAGGTCCAAAAGGAGAGCTTTCTCATACTTTTGCTCAAGGGGTACATATAAAAGTTGAAGAAAATCAGGCTATCACTTTTGTAGATAATGAAGATCAGTGGAATCTTCGAGGGCTTTCAAGGACTTTACTTGCAAATATGGTTGAAGGAGTGACTAATGGATATGAAAAAAAACTTCTTATCATGGGTGTAGGATATGCTGTCAAAATGGAAGGTAAAAAATTTGTTTTTTCTCTCGGACTTTCTCACAAAATCAATTTCGATATTCCTCAAAGTATTGAAGCACAAGTTGAACAAGATGCAAAAGGTAATTTTATCATCACACTCAAGAGTATCGATAAACAATTTCTTGGTGAATATGCTGCCAAAATAAAAGCGTTGAGAAAACCTGAACCATACAAAGGAAAAGGTATCAGATATTTTGGTGAGTATATCAAGCTTAAACCTGGTAAAGCAGCTAAGAAATAAACTAACTAATAATTAACAACTAACAATTTTTGAAAATATTTATTACTTATTTGTATCACAATGTTGAAAATCACTAAACACATAAAAGAAACTACAAAAAAGTTTCTTGGTAGAAAAAAAAGGATTAACGCAAAAATCAAAGCGAGTTATCCTGCTTTTAGAGTGCTTGTAGATAAATCTAATATGTTTGTTAGAGCACAAGTTTTGGCTGCTGATGGTAAGGTTGTTTGTCATGCTTCTGATAAAACAATCAAAGGCGGAAATAAAACAGAAAGAGCTATGAAAGCATGAGAAGCATTAGCTGTTTTGATGAAGAAACAAGGGATAGAGAAAGCAACGTTTGATAGAAATTGACATTTGTATCATGGAAGAGTCAAAGCGTTGGCTGATGGTATTAGAGCATGAGGTATTACATTATAATTTTTATTCTATTAACTAGTATTGTTCATGAGACCTTGAAACAAAGATAAGGTAAAAAAGGAGTTTGATGAGTTACTTTTGGAAGTCAGAAGAGTAACGAGGGTAACCACAGGATGAAGAAAGCTTTCTTTTAGAGCGACTATTTTGGTTGGAAACAAAAAAGGTAAAATTGGAATAGGTGTTTCTAAATGACCAGATGTCAGTGCTGCTGTACAAAAAGCTTCTCGTGAAGCATACAAAAATATGTTTATTGTTCCTATGACAGGTAATCAAACTGTTCCTTATCCTATTACAACCAAATATAAGGCGTGTATTATTAAGATTTTGCCGGCTACAGCTGGTACAGGTTTGAAAGCAGGGTCTTCGGTAAGGGCTGTTTTGGAGCTTGCAGGGTTTGAAAACGTACTTTCAAAGATTATGGGATCAAATAATAAACTTAACAATGCTTTGGCTACTATTAGAGCATTATCTTCATATAAGCATGCTGATCATTTTAATAAGCGTGTAGTTACTAAGGCTCATGGAGAAACTTCTGTAGAGGAAGAAGAAGCACCAAAGAAAGAAACCGCTTCTGTTGTCAAGGAAATCCAAGCAAGGAAAGCTACCAAAAATGAAGCTTCAGTAGAAGAAAAGAAAGTTCCAGCAAAAAAACCTGCTACTAAACCATTGATAACAGAAGAAAAAAAGCTAGCTACAAAGAACGCTTCAGTAAAAAAAATCGAAAAAAAATAGTATCATTAATAGTTTATTTATCATTCTTATCGTATTACAATGAGAATTCATCAATTAGAGAAAAGCAAAGGCCTCAAGGATAAACAAAGAAGAAGATGAAGAGGAAATGCTACAGGAACAGGAAATTATTCTGGAAGAGGGCTTAAAGGACAAAAATCAAGGAGCGGACATTCTATGAAGCCGTTTTTTGAATGAGGACAAACATCTATTGTTCAGAGATTACCTAAAGCTAGAGGTTTCAAGAGGTATTATAAACTTGTCAAAAAGGTAACTATCATCAATCTTAATACGCTTGATGCGGATGTAAGAATTGCTGATGCTGCAAATATTACCAAAGAGCTTCTCAAAGAATTGGGATATATCAAAACTATTACTGATGTTGTAAAGATTCTTGGTCATGGTGATTATGCTAAGAAGCTTACATTTACTGATATGAATGCTATTTCTGCTTCTGCTCAGAAAAAAATAGATAATCCTGGAACTGTGCATGCTGTTCCTAGAAAAGCGCCAGTCAAAATTATTAAGACCATAAAGAAATCTTCAGTAAAAAAAATTGAAACTCCCAAAAAAGCTTCTGTAAAGGTTGAAAAAGCTGTAGAAGAAAAGAAAGTTCCAGCAAAGAAACCTGCTGTTAAACCATTGATAGCAGAAGAAAAGAAAGTTCCAGCAAAAAAACCTGCTGTCAAAAAAGCGCCTGCAAAGGTTAGTTCAAAAGTGACTACTAAAAAAACTAAATAAATAATTCTTTTATGTTTCTTATCTCTTTTTGATGGAAAAGTTCTTCAAAAAAGTTCAAGAAGTGCGAGAAAATCCAAGTATAAAGAAAAAAATTATCTTCACACTTGTATTGCTGGCTATTTATAGGTTACTGGTATTTATACCTGTTCCTTTTGTAGATATTGCTACGCTTATGGAAAGAACTATCAATACAGGAGATTCTGGATTGGGATATTTCATCATGTTGTTGTGAGGATCTTTGGATCAGTTTGCTATCATTGCGATAGGATTGGCTCCTTTCATCAACGCATCTATCATCATGCAACTTCTTGGATCAGTTGTCCCTAAACTTGAGGAACTTACTGAACAAGGTGAAACTGGTCAACAAAAAATACAACAATATACGAGATACCTTTCTGTACCATTAGCTTTTGCTCAATCTATAGGAATGGTGTTCTTTATTAACTATTTACTTGGTGGAAATGTTATCCCTACAGATATAGGAACCTTGTTGTTGTCTGCATTTGTTATGACTGTAGGATCTGTTTTGTTGATGTGGATTGGTGAATTGATTACGGAAAAAGGTATTTCCAATGGAATATCGTTGTTGATCTTCGCTTCTATCGTAGCGGGTATTACTCAACAAATTTATGCAAGCGTAGCAGGAACTGATAGTATTATTTGAGTAGTATTGTTTATGCTTATTATTGTATTGGTTTTGGTTTTGCTTTCTATCTTTATCCTCAAATCACTCAAGGAGATTCCTGTAGTCTACGCGAGAAGAGGAAGAGTAGAAGAATCATCATCATTGCCTATTCCATTGAATCCTGTAGGAATGATCCCTATTATCTTCGCTATTGCGTTCGTATCATTCCCATATTTGCTTTCCAAACTTATCACTCAATTTCAACCTATGAATGCTAAATTGGTAGCTGTAGGAAACCGAATAGAATCAAATCTGAATATTTATACACAACAGCCTGGAATCCCTGCTATCATCTTGTATTTCATTCTTATTATAGCATTCACGTTCTTCTATACCCTGATTGTATTCTCTCCAGAAAGAATTTCTGACAACATCCAAAAGAGAGGAGGTTTTGTTCCAGGTATCAGACCAGGGAAAGAGACAGCAAAATATATCAACGGTATCCTTATGCATCTTTGTCTTCGATGAGGGGTTGGGTTAGCGCTTATTGGAATCTATAGTTATATGCTTAATTATATTCCGTTTATTCAAACAGTTGTACAATCGCTTGGTTCATTGCCAGTTGTAGTTACCGGTTCTGGAGTGATTATTATTGTGTGAGTAGTACAAGAAATTATGAACAAAATCAAGACTGATATGCTTATGCAGAGATATGACAAGATTGATTTGGATGTCGTTTCCAAGAATCTCAATCAGCTTTAGAATGTGGATTTTGGAACTTAAGTCTTAGATTATGGAATTTTGTTTAGACATAGAAAAGACTGAGCTAAAAAGCTCAGTTTTTTTTGTATACCTATTATTTAATTAAACTTTTATGTATATTGCTTTTTTGGGCATACCTAAAAAAGTATGTAGTTACTTTTTGGCATTACCCCAAAAACTAACGAAAAAACTCTAGCCAGATGCAGTACTCAGGATGAATATTTTAT
>CAZBQE010000032.1:0-11073 GCA_964494005.1 uncultured Candidatus Peribacteria bacterium
ACATATTCTGCAACTTCAGCGTCAGACATAACTTCTGCTAATTTCTTTTGCTGTTGTTCAGTAATAAGATTTTTTTTCTTAATATCCTTGAGCGTCGCTCAATTCTCTCTAATAATATCTTGTGTTTTTTTGATCTGATTGGCCATAAGAATAAAAGTAATGAAGTAAAGTTATGTAGTAATTATAGTCAGAAATATTTTTTTGTCAAATTTTGATGATGTATTTTTTTTTAGAGCACCGATATATGATTTTATCATAATTATTTATTGACTTATTTCAAGAGTAATTAGAAAAATAGATTGAAAATGACGAAAAAATCTCTATACTCTCTCTGTTTATCTATTCACCTACTTTCCATGGAGATAGCTATCACCACAGAAAAAAAATGATTTAGTGCGCATATACCACAACTCCAGATCAGTACTGAAGGAGAAAATTTTGATGAATTATTAAAAAATATCCAAGAAGCATTAGAATTTTATTATGAAGAAGAAAAAAATTACAATAAGAATCTCCTCAAGAACGGAAAAATCTATTTTAACATGGAAAATTTTAAACATGCCGTTGACCATAAAATTGCTGCATAATATATTATCTGATTTTGGATATATCATCGTTTCACAGAAATGAAGCCATATCAAATATAGAAAAGACAATGCCACTATCATGGCACCAAATCATAAGGAACTGAAAACATAAACAGGATCGACTATCCTCAAAGATATTTGTAATCAAAATTCTCTTTCCTATCAAGAACTCATCAAAAAATATCAGATCAAACTATAATCCACTTGAAAAGCTATCCGAAAACGCTATCCTATACTAGGATAATAAGATTATCCTATTTTTTTATTACTACAAAAAAACTATGAGATTAGATGGGAAAAGCATCCAAACCGCAATTATGGCGCTTGTCGATGATTATAAATTTGATCCGTATCAAGTACTTGAGATCGTAAAAGCTGGTATCAAATCTGGATTCAAAAAAGATTTCCCTCAGTACAAAAAATCTGAGATTTTGGTAAATATCGAAAATGACGGAACCGTTACTATCTATAGAGAGTTAGAAGTAACCGAAGAAGTGGAAGACGATGAAATACAAATTACCCTGGCTGATGCGAAAAAAATCAGAAAAGACGTAACTATGGGAGAAAAACTTCTGATTGATGTTACGCCTGAGAGTCTTGAACTTTCTAGGATTGCTGCACAATCAGCCGCGCAAACCATCAAACAAAGCTTAAAAGGAATAGAGAGAGAAAGATTTTATGAAAAATTCCAAAATAAACAGGGAGAATTATTGAAAGCAAAAGTCGTCAGAGTTCATGCTGACAGTGTTATTCTCGATATCGAAGGAACTGCAGTAGTCTTGCAACCAGACGGACAGATACCAAACAGAATATATGAACCAGGTGAAGAAATTTTCGTGCTTTTGAAACAAATATCCAAAGGACAATGAGGAATTATTTTGGAAATAACACAATCAACGACTGAATATATCGAAGCGATTTTGAGAAAAATCGTACCAGAACTCGAAGAAGGAATAATTTGAATAGAAAAAATTGTAAGAATCCCTGGAAGAAGAACCAAAATCATCGTATATTCCAACGAAGAAAAAGTGGATCCTGTAGGAGTAATGGTCGGAAGCAAAGGAGACAGAATCAATACCGTGTTATCATTGTTGGATGGAGAAAAAGTGGACTTCATCGAAGATACCGAAGATCCCATCCAACTCATCAAAAACTGTTTGAAACCAGCACAGATCAATAGCGTAGAACTTTTGGAAAATAGAGCTATCGTAATGATGGACGAAAGTCAAAAAGCACTCGCTATTGGTAAATGAGCTTCTAATGTAAAGTTAGCTACACAGCTTACTGGATATCAAATAGAGATTAGATAGAAGACAAAAGCCCTGCAGTACTGCAGGGCGACAAATATTGATTAATAATGGATGAAAGGTAGCTGTGATGCAGCTATTTTTATTAATTTTTCGTCTACTGTTGAGCAATTTTATTTGTCTATTTTTTCGCGATCTCTGATCGCCTATCTATCAAAAAACTTATCAATATCACCTTTCGGCGTCTTAATGAAAAATGGTCTACCATGCTGACAAACAAAAAGACCTTGAATTACTTGTAATCATTCTTTTACAAGATTCGTCATCTCCGGCAAAGAGAGCCTATCCCCTGCTTTGATAGAAACCTTGCAGGCGTGGGTAGCGAATATTTTATCCAAAATACAATCAAAATTGATTTCATCTAAATAGAGCATATGATTGAAGATTTTTTCCATATCGATTTTGTAAACAGAAAAGACTTGCGGGACAGAATAAATAGCAATTTTGGTCTCTCCGATCATTGAGGTATCGAATCCCAACGTATTGATCTGGTCCAATTTTTGATCCAAATCAGGTATATTGGTTATTTCTATTGTAATGGGTTGTAATAAAATTTCTGATTGCTGACCTTCTTTGACGCCCTTCCTTATTTTATCGAACAATATCCTTTCTGCTAAGGCATGCTGATCAATGTAGAACAATGAATCTGCTGATTCTACTAAAATGTAGGAATTCCGTAATTGCCCGATGACCTTGTACTCTCCTATTTCCTTGTCTCGTAATTGTTCTTGTTCCGCTTGTTCAAACATCGTCGCTTGTGTGACATTCGATTGCGAAACGGTAGCGAAATCATTTACACCAAACATCGAATTCTGCTCAGTTGTTACCGTCGGCGCTGTAGACATTTCAAGTCTAGAAAATTGCTGACTGATTGTAGAAACTCTATGTTCTCCCAAAGCTTTCTGAACATTTGAATAAATAACATCATAGACCTTTCTGGAATCCGCGAACTTCACTTCCAGCTTTCTCGGATGTACGTTTACATCGACAAAATTCGGTTTTGCATCAATCATCAATATTGCGAGTGGATATTCTCCCGGTGCCACTTGCCTATAATACGCATCCATCAATGCTTTTCTGATAACTTTATCCTGAACTGGTCTTTTGTTGACATAAATCTTGATATTCTCCGCTGATCAAAACAATAATTGTGAATTTCCTACAATACCGTAAAGCGACAATTCCTCTGCGGTATGTTCCAATTCCTTGATATGCGGTGATCGATCTTTTTTATGGATATCTTGTAATCTCTCCAAAAGTGCTTCTCTTGGTTGAAGATCAAAGATAATTTTTCCGTTTTTTTTGAATATAAAATGCTTATCTGGATGCATCAACGCAATATCTACGATATAATTGTAGCAATAAAAAAATTCTGTCTGTGCATGTTTGAGAAATTTTTGTCTTGCCGGCACGTTGTAAAAAAGATCTTCAATAGTAACTATAGTACCATGATCAAAACCGACCGGTTGATGAGTGATAATCGGATCTATACCCAATTTAGTTATTTTGGTCCCTATTTCGCTATATTCGGTCTTGGAAATAACGGTCGTCTTACTAACTTCAGCGATACTTGCCAAAGCTTCACCACGGAATCCGTAACTCATTAGATTGAATAAATCCTGCTCGCCATAAATTTTACTTGTCGCATATCTTTCAAATAACAATTCCATATCTGACAACTCAATTCCCGAACCATCGTCTTCTACGCTGATCAAACTTTTCCCGCCATCGTGAATATCGACGATAATATTTGTTGCTCATGCATCCAAACTATTTTCTACCAATTCCTTCAAAATAGAGGCTGGTCTTTCGACGATTTCCCCTGCTTTGAGTCTATTGATAAGATATTCCGGTAATCTACGGATAGCCATACTAAAATGTAATTTTCAATATAAAATTTTCAATTTTCAAACATTTTTTATGAAAATTATATAATCAGTTTGTAATATTTTGGCTTGAATTTTCAACTGAGAATAGCAATACTTCACATATAGCGAAAAGCAGAAAGCTCAAAGCATAAAGTTGCTTATTAGCAAAAATACAGCTTTAAACTTAATGCTTTAAACCTTAAGCTAATTCCGTTTTTCAATCTTCCCTCATTGTTTATGGAGAAAATCTACGCCTTACTCAGAAAATACCCCAATCGTATCAAATACGGGCTTTTGATCCTGGATCTTTTTGCAATGGTGTTTGCTATTAGGACCTATATGAATTATGTTTCTATCGAAACCGCTATCGAAACTGCTAGTCTAGAACAACAAATCAAAAGTGATGAACTTGCTTTTACCCAAAATTTTCTCATTCCCTACGAACAATCAGAATATGCTAAATATTTTATCCAACACGAAAATAATATGCTCCTGAGTAGAGAATATATCATCAAATTCGAGGAAATGTATCAAAAACAGGAAATCACTACAGGAAACAACATAGACCCATATATGGAATACGAAGACAAAACTATCAGAACACCTGAAGAATCATGGAAAAGGTTTATCACAGACAAAATCAAAAAGAGTTAATTCAATTTGCATTACCCGTATATATGCTTAATATACAGTATATTACTGTAAAATTCTTTTACACTTTATCGCGTAATATCATGAAAAAAATCATTGCTTTCCTTATCGTTGCATGACTCTCATTTTCTTTTCTCTCATGATGCGGAACTAAAGACAAAGTACAATTGGGAGATACTATTTCCATTATCTATACTGCAACATTCTCCGACGGAACAATATTCGATGAAAATAATGAAAAAACACCTTTGATGTTTACTGTTGGTTCATGACAGGTTATCCAAGGAATCGATAAAGCGGTTGTAGGTATGAAAGTAGGCAAGAAAAAAAATATAACTATCGAACCAACACAAGGATATGGGAGTCTGTACAATGAAGCAGCAATCCAAAAAGTAGGAAAACTCATTTTCGACAAAATCGGCATCACCCCTGAAATTGGGAACGTAGAAAAACTCGATCAAATCGAAGGAATTATCAGAAATATCGAGACCGATGAATATAGTAATGAAGTTGTGCTCTTTGATATCAATCCAAGACAGACACGAGATACGCTTACGTATAAGATCACATTGATTGCAAAACAAGAGTAATAAAACATCATGATAGATGATAAATTTTTTTCATTATTTGTCATTTATCATCTATAATTTATCATTGTTTTTATATATGCAGTTATTTAAAAGAGTTCTGCTTTCTTTGTTTCCTGACGAAATTGTCGCGCAGACCATAAACCCTGCAAGTATGTTTATTTCGTTTATCTCGGCGAAAGAATTTTTTTCTGTCATCAATAGAAAAATCGTAGAAAATTATAAACTCAATCTTTTTGATGTAACCCTCGATCCCTTTGAATTCAAAATAGGATTCGGTGAAAAAAATATGTTTAAACCAAAAGAGATAGATAGTTATTATAGCTACTGTGCAACCGCTAATCTCAATGGCTATAGATTTTTTTCACCAGCAAACATCTCCAATAACTTAGCATTAGTTGTCGCACTCTATATAAAAGATATCTTCAGAAATTATCCATCAGAATATTATTTGAATTTTCTCTATACAACATTTCTCCTAAGTTTTGTCTTTCTTGCAAGAATCAAAATTTTCCCGCATAAGGATAGAGAACAGAATTATAACCGATTTATCGAAGTAATGTTTTCTTTTTATACATTCGTCTTCCAACAAACGGGGAAAAAAATAGATCCTACTATCATTACTTCGCTCAAAAAAAGCCTTCTCAATCACATAGAACTCTTTCTTATGCTTTTTGCTGTATATAAAAATTTTAATACTATTTTTACCCATCCGAACACCAATGATCAGGATATTTATTCACGGCTCTTTTATGATGAGCTCAAAGGTGACGCCAAAACTATCTATGCAGAATTTATAGCAAACCATAAAGAATATACCAACAATACTCATTTCTCTTCGATAGAAACTAAAATCATGCAATCTGTTCTCCCTGCGGACATTCTCCTTAGATATCTCTTTTTGGATTCAGATATGTTCCTCATTACCAATACCGTCATCAGCAAAATATTCGACAAAAAAGTATTAGACATGTTCATCACGAGCTTCCGCAAAGATGAAAGTCAAATGGAATCGTTTTTGCTATATATCACGGATTACAGAAATTTCAAAAAAAATTTTTTTTCCGGTGTCCAGAAATACATCGTCACAACTTTTAGAGATACTGACAAATATGGATGACCATCCAAAGAAGATCTCGACGATCTCATGTCCTCTATCGGTGAAGATGTAGAAAATATTGAAAGTTTCAAAATTCCGGAAAGGATCAAAAAAGAATCCAAAATGATGGAGAAAATACTAAATTTTTATATCACGCTCATCGGATGATCGTGGCTTTCTAGAGGAGATAGTTTTTTTCTAAGATTATTTAGAAAATGAATTATTCAAGATATCCATACTTATTACGATAAGCTTGAAGAAAAAAATTATACGCTTCTCTACTACGGTTCCCTCCTCTACCAATATGGAAAAAATGTTTTTTTCTACAAACATACCGCAGAAAATGTCAGAGCAGGAAAACAAAAATTTATGCTACCTATCTCTACAAAAATCAAAAATATTTATTCCAACATCAGCTTACTTAAATCTTTTGATGATAGCGCTCTAGCTACCTTACTCCAAGATATCAATCCCAAAGATATCAGATTGTATATCAAAAACAAAAAAATCATCGAACTTTTTAAATGATTGATGGGTAATGATATTTCGTTGATGATCAAAAGCACAGAAAAAAAATTCATAGAAATCGTCTATGATGATTTAGTTCATCTACTCGATAACAAAAAATTGCTTTCTATCCTTACACATCATTTAACGAAAGCAGATATTTATCATCTCAAAGAAAATATCTACAACCTAGATTTCCGAGTAACTAAAAAGTTCTTCACAAATTTACATACAGAAAAAATTAATCTCAACCATAATTATTCTGATTTGGCACTGATGGGCATCTTCGCTACCATCAGAGAAACGCTTTTCGGATTACTTATTTATCTCACCTATCTTAGAGATGAAGAATATATCAAAGAAAAAAATATACATACAGATTTTTTTATCACGCTTTGGCTCCAAGACATTCTTCATCTCGATGAATACTACCACAAAAAACTTATCACCATCATCAACGATCTCCAAGCTGATTTCAATGAAATTATCAAACATCGAATCGAAATAGACGACAACAAGGAATATCTTAACTTAGCATTGAACAACCGAAAAAAATTTACTGGAACCAAAAGCATTGCAGAAATCAAAAAAATGATTATCAGTGAAGATATCATCCGATTCAAATGATTTTTGAAAAATATCAGCTACTATAACAAAAGATTTCTGATGCCACAATAATGCTCACAGCCTACTGCTTCGCAAATTAATAATTAAAAATTATAGTTTGCCAATCGAATATTCATTCGTTTTGGCAACTACATATTCTTCAATTAAAAATATGAATATATTTTTAAAGGAGAATATGATAATGAAGAATGTTAGTATTACTGAAATAGACTATTATCTATTACAATAGTACATAATAATACAAATCAAAAATCATTCATTGTTAATCATTCACCTTTCATTTATATTTTAGTAATATAGTCATGAAATGTCCAAAATGTCAGAGTATGGAGACCAAAGTTATTGATTCTAGAGTAATTGAAGATGGTAAAAGTATCAGAAGAAGGAGAGAATGTGAATTTTGCCAACATAGATTTACTACTTTTGAAAGAAAATGATTTACTGAATTGGTAGTCATCAAAAAAGATGGTAGCAAAGAAATGTATGATAGACAAAAATTAAAAAAAGCTCTACTTTTGGCTTTTGCAAAAAGAGAAATAGATAACGAAGAGATAGAAAAGCTCATCAACAATCTAGAAGCTGAATGGTCAAATGAAAAAAATGAAATCAGTTCTAAACAGATCGGCGACGACGTATTGAATGCATTGAAAAAACTTGATCCTGTCGCTTATATCAGATTCGCTTCTGTATATAAATCGTTCGATAGTCTCAAAGATTTTAAGAAATTTATAGACTAAATTCTCAGTAAATAAACAGCCTTCGGCCGATACAACAACAAAAGCCCTGCAGTAATACAGGACGTTAAACGTATCTTTTTATCACGATTGAAATCGCGAAGTATTTATCAATAGTAATTATTCCGTAAATTCTTTGAGATCAGTAAAGATTATTTCGTCTCTTGTTTGTGCAAGATCAAAAAAAGTGAATTCCTGAATTTCCGGCGTATGTGCTATACAACAATCTTTGATAACGGTGATATGAAAATCTCTATCATACGCATCCTGGATAAAACTTCTGACACAGAGATTCGTCAAGATTCCTCCGACAATAACGTTTTTGATCCCCTCAAGTTCTTTTTCCAAGGAAGTATTATAAAAAGGGCTGATCCTATTTTTGATAATAATCGTATCCGTCGCTTCCTGTTTGAGTTCAGGGATAAATTGTGTTTCTGGACCGAACGCTTCGAGAGAATCTATTTCTCTATGTTTTGTTCGGATAATTTTATAATTTCTTGCTCTGCAATATTCTATGAGATAATTTATTTTTCCTATAGTTTCCTGAATCTCTCCAACATAATATTCGCCTTCCGAATCAAGCCGTTCTTTTTGAAAATCGATAAGTACCAAAGCCGTTTCTGTCATCATACTTATAAAAAAATAAATGAGTAAATAGTATGATAGTGATTCATTAGCGACTTTCAAACAAAAAAAAGAACTCAGAAATTCTGGGCTCTTTTATATCGCAGCTATTATATAACAATTTTGTTTTTTGACCCTATTTCCTGAGGATCAATAATTGTTTTTTTAGCTTCCCAACTAATCAACGAAGCTACCATTTTGTAGGTAAACTTCTCTTCTTCTTTTAAATAATTATAGTGATTTATCATATCACGGATTACTGTGGTGGCATTATAATTTGGATTGCCACATTTACAGACTTCAAAGGTAAATACACAATACCCGTCCCACATAAGTTCTTGCTTACCATAGACGAGACAATTGATAGTAAGATTTACCATTTCTCCGTTCTTGATTTTTTCACACAAAGCAACCATTTTTGCATCGTGTTTTACTGTAATTAATTTTTTTACCATAAATTTTTTTTGTTTTTTTTATGAATACTAATTTTTTTTTACCAAAAAATTGGCTTATTATTATTACATATTTAGCTTCTAAAGTCAAGTCTTTGTGCTATTATACTAATTCCTTGATATATTTTTGAAAGAGATCTCACTTTTCCTCGAAATTTTTCCATAAACTGTAACTTGGTGAAGCTGTAGACAAAAGACACATCTTACGATCTTTGGTATATTCATAAGCGAATTTTACTGCTTCTTTCATATCATCAGTATGAAAAATTTTTATCTCTCATACATCGAGTTTCTTGATCTCTTTATATATATTTTCTCAAGATTCTGGAAATACCACTACATTCCTAATCTTGCTTTTTATAATTACTTTGGCCAATTCTTTGAAATCATATCCTCTATCCGTTCATCACAAAAAAATGGTATCCACCTCATCGCCAAATGCATATAAAGCTTGTATTGTACTTTCTGGTGTCGTAGAAATAGCATCATCTACCCAAACTATTCATCAGTGCATTCCTATATTTTCCATTCTATGAGGCAGTCATTTGAATGTTTTCAATATTGTTTTCAATACCTTAGGATCTATACCCATGATATCACAAATCCCCAATACTGCACAGATATTCATCATATTGTGCTCTCCTTGGAGTACTATCTCTTCATCAGTAAATACCTTTTTTTCTCCTACAAAAAATATTCCATTCTGATACGAATACCTTCCTGCTTTACCAAACATACGAGAATTAAATTCTTTGAAATCTTCTTCATCAAAATCATTTGCCCTAAGAATTTCATTTCTTATTATCGTATATTCGCTTCCATAGAGAATATTGAATTTTGCTTTCTGATAATTTTCAAATCCTTGATGCCGATCCAAATGATCTGGATAGATATTGAGTAAAACGCTGATATAATTTTTCTTTTGTAATCCTTCCAGCATATAGCTCGAAATTTCACAGACTGCATATTCTTTTTTCTGAGATCAAAGATGTTCAATATCCAAAAAATCAAGCATTGGATTCCCAATATTTCCGATAAGTTTAACATCCTTACCTGCTGCTTTGATTGTTTCATAAGTCAAAGTACATGTAGTAGATTTTCCTTTTGTTCAAGAAATAGCTATGATATTCCCTTGATAATATTCAAAAAATATCTGTGCCTGACTGCTTATTTTTTTTCTCCACGGATAAATTTTTTCATTGTACAAAGAGATCCCTGGTGTCTTTATTATAAGATCGTATGCTTTGAGATTATCAAGATATGTTGCTCCAAATACCATACCAAAAACGGGATCCACATCAAACTCTTCCTTGATGTTTTTGAGGATAGTAGCTAATCATTCAATTTTTTTTGCTCCATCCAATATGGTTATATTTTGAGGAGAAACGCCGATTTTTAGGAGAAATCTGAGAGTGGATTTTCCCTCCCTTCCATATCAGAGTATAGCGATTTTCTTGTTTTGGAATTCTGCAAAATCTATCATATATCTTGATTATGATATAAGACATTCCTTGTCTTGAATATATCCTTTCCTTGAATAAATGCAATTACAAAAAAAGCAGTGATCATATATCACTGCAACACTCTCTACATGCTTTTTATTTGCGATGTTTTATCTTTCTGGTTTCTATTTTAAACCAAATATGCGTACGAATCATAGATACTATAATAGACATACACACAACTCCTAATGCAGCATACAAACACACCATCACCATAAAAAGCTCATTTTTTTCCATAATCATTTCGTTTTTTTTATTACTACTTATTTTGTTTTTGAAATACGCTTATACGACAATCATACGCTATTACAAGCTCTTTTTCAAAAAAGATGGCGAATCCGCCATCTTGAGAATTATTCGAACAATTTCGGTGTAGGAATAGTAATTTTTTTTATAAGCTTATATTCCCTCCAGATAACAAAACTGAAGATTACTATCACCGAAAAAATAAAATACATCATAACCATAATAATTTTTGGGTCTAGAGTAGTTGAAACTGTTTAAATTATCATTATAACCAGTTCATGA
>CAZBQE010000033.1:0-10406 GCA_964494005.1 uncultured Candidatus Peribacteria bacterium
AAAAATCACGAAAATAGTTTCCGTGAAATTAACAGATTTGTTGAAATGATAAAATAACTACATTTCAATCTCACTAGGAGTACTCTTCTCGCTATCAGGCAGGAGAGTGTTTCTTATTTTTTCATCACGGTTCATCAAGATTATCGCGTCCATATCATCTGGTTCTCGGATTTTCCCAAAAGTATTGAGTTTCTCTGAATGATGAAATGGGACAACATAATTATTCGTCATTTTCTTATACTCTTCGTTGAAAGTCTCGATGAAGTGTACGTTTTTCGTGATAGGGGAGATAACGATAACATCCGTTCAGGTTAGATTTTTTTCATGGAATCGTTTGCAAAAAAGTTGTGAATAAAATTGCAGCGTCTCTTTGACGAGGTTTTTCGCAAGCGGATTTTGTTCGATGAAATCATAGGTTTTGTACCAATATTGGACGATACCATTGTCTTTGTACATCTGTTTCAAAGCCGCCATTCAGAGATTCAATGTTTCCACAGTATGATAGAATCCATTCTGAATTTTGATCGCTTTACAGCTATGTTCGGTGATATAGAGCAGAATAAAATTATCTTTTTTCAAATTATTTCTCAAAAAAAGTAGCGTATGAAAAGACTGCGGGAGAATATTGAGATTCTGTTGTTTGAGTAGATTTCCGTAGACGGAATTGATGCTATTCATGGTGTGTTTGTTGAGATAGACGATATATAATCTAAAAAATATTTCACCAGACTCTCCGATAACGTATTTTTTTTCTTCACCATCGATATGGATGCTATCGATATAGACCATAATTCTTTCACCATCGACATCATTGTGTTTTTTGGTAGATTGGCATCTATTTTCTATGATTTCTTTGAGGTCGTTGTAGGTAAATTTCTGCTCGAATTTTTGGAAAATATCGAATCTAAAAAAGCTGAACTTGCTTTCGTCCAGCATAAAATAATGCGTGTATTTGGGGTATTCTCGTGATTCATCCGTTATGTTAACTAGGTTCTCATGAAGCACATATTGCAAAACTTGTTCCTGTTCGCGGATTTTGTACACGCGAAACATAGGATGCGACGATGAGAGCTGTTCGTATCGGATATAAAACACGATAAAAAATTTAGAATGTAAAATTCAGAATGCAGAAAATTTATTTTTCAAATGATTGTTCTTGGTGTTTATCAGTTTCCGTAATTTTGTTCATAATTTCATCATAGAGAGAATTAAGTTCATCTCTCGTGTTATCAAGAGTTGTTGGATCTTTATCGTAATTCGGATATAAATACTCCTCACGCATGATGATGGTTTAGAGAATAAAAGCTATTTTTTTTTGCTAATTTTTTTTGTTGGTTTCTTTTTGGCTGCTGGTTTTTTCTTGATGATCTTTTTGGAAGCAGCTATTTTGGTCACAGGTTTTTTATATATACGGATAAGTTTGATAGCATAGTAGAGAGAAAATACAGAGAAGAAAATATTTAATCGAAAGAAGATTCGGCTTGCGTCGAGGTAGCTGGAAAGTGCTATTAATGCGCCTCCGATGGCGAGTCAGAGGTATCTGCGGATGGTATTCATCTTGAACGCGTATCCAAGTCACAAGACAATAAATGCAAAAATAAACAACACCATATTCGCTCATCCAAATAAGAATACTGATCGAATAATAAGGAGCAGACCTGCGATGCTGATAAGTCGACTATTTACGCGATCCTTGGTCCCGAGAAACATAAGCGCTACCGCCAAGAGTACTTGAAGTTCTAGCACAATAAAAAATACTGATCCTCCAGACAAATATCCCAAGACTGCATACAACAACATGATAAACGAACCACTTGCAAATAACCAGTTTTTGACTGACTTCGTCGGTTCTTTGGTTTTTTCCAACGGCCATATAGCTCCGATAAGCAGAACAATTGATCCCATAATACCAGCCATAACAGAAAATTCCATAGTGCTTTTTTTAAAAAATAAAGTAGATGGTAGATAGTATCAAGTATCAAGTAGAGAGTAAAAAGATTTTTTGTCTTATGTCTTATTACTTGCTACGTATGTCTCATGAGTAAGGTATGGTTTTGGCAGAAAATTACAAGATAAAGACGGAAATCCTGCTTTTTCTTGGCAGGATTTTTTGCTATCAAAGAAAATGTTTTTTACTATTTTTTTGCTATTTTCTTCGTAGCTACTTTTTTAACTGATTTCTTTGTAATAATTTTTTTAACTGATTTTTTCGCAGTAACTTTCTTCACTGGCTCAGCTGCTTTTTTACTACTTCACACTTTTGGTTTTGGACCATTCTTCATAATTTCTAGACAATCTTTCAAGGTAAGATCACTCGCATCTTTTCCTCATTTTGGAATCTTGTAGTTGTTTCCTTCAGATTTGATATACGCGCCGTAGAGTCCATTTAAGACTTCTACTTTTTTGCCATTATTATCGAACGTGTTGATATATTTATTTTTTTCCGTCTCAATTTTTTTCTCTAACAAAGGAATCAATTCCTCCATAGTTATAGTATAGGGATCCAGGGTTTTTGGTATAGAGACAAAGAGTGTTTTGTATTTCGCATACGGTCAGAATTTTCCTACGGCGATAGTAACGGGTTCGTTTTGATATTTTCCTGCGATTCTTGGTAATGCAAACAATGCAAGTGCGTCTTCTAGTGTCAACATTTCTATCGTTTGTCCTGGTTTCAATGATGCGAATTTTGGCTTTTCTTCGTCTTGTGCAGTTCCAATTTGTACCATCGGACCGAATCTTCATATTCTTGCTACTACGAGTTTGCCGGTGTTGGGATCTTTCCCAAGTTCTTTATCGGCACTTTGTTTTCCCGCGGTTTTGATAGTCTTTTCTACTTCTTTGTGAAATGGTTCATAAAATTTCTTAATCATATCGTTTCGTTTGATATTTCCTTCTGCAATGACATCAAATTCCTCTTCTACGTTTGCTGTGAAGTTATAATCCATAATGTCTTTGAAATATTCACACAAAAAATCGTTGACAACCATACCGATATCGGTCGGAAAAAGTTTTTGTTTTTCTGCTCCAGTCATCTGAGTTTTTATCTCTGTTTTGATGACACCCAATCTGAGTAAAAATTCTTGGTATTTTCTTTCGCTTCCGTTTCTATCTTCTTTCAGTACATATCCTCTTTTTTGAACGGTTGAAATCGTAGGTGCGTAGGTAGACGGTCTTCCGATTCCTAGTTCTTCGAGCTTCTTGACCAACGACGCTTCCGTATATCTTGGCGGATGATTTTTGAATCTTTCACCAGCAAGAATTTGCTGCATCGCTAATTGTTCTCATTTTGTAAGCTTCGGTAACATTCCTGATTCTTCATTGTCTTCGTCTTCATCTTTCGACTCAAAATACACTTTCAAAAATCCATCAAACTTTACAACTTCACCACTTGCAATGAAATTGAATTTGTTGTTGGTTGATATACTGATTGTAGCTTTCGTCTTTTCTATTTCTGCTTGTGCCATCTGTGAAGCGATACTTCTCTTCCGGATCAATTCATATAATCTTTTTTCCGAAGCATCATTTCCTGCGACAGGATTCTCCATGTGGGTAGGTCTGATACATTCATGTGCTTCTTGTGATCCCTTAGATTTGGTTACATATTGCGTAGGCTTAGAATAGTCTTTGCCGTATCTTTTTATAATTTCATCAGAAGCCGCTTTTACCGCGAAATCTGACATATTTACGGAGTCTGTTCTCATATAGGTGATAAACCCTCATTCATATAATTTCTGTGCTACCTGCATTGTTCTTGCAACAGAAAAGCCGAGCTTTCTGCTAGCTTCTTGTTGGAGGGTAGAGGTGGTGAACGGCGCAGATGGTGACTTCTTACCTGGCTTCACTTCAATATTTTCAATCGTGTATGTTGCATCCTTACATGATTCCAAAAATTTCTGCGCTTCGTCAGCAGTAGCCAAATCTTTGTTAAGATCAGCTCTAAATTCTTTTTTCGCATTTCCAATAAAATTTCCTACAACCTTAAAAAAATTCGCTGATTCAAATTTCTGGATTTCCCTTTCTCTTTCAACGATTAACTTTACGGCGACGGATTGAACTCTTCCCGCACTCAATCCCATCTTGATTTTTTTCCAAAGTACTGGTGATAATTCAAACCCTACAAGTCTATCAAGTACTCTTCTTGCTTGTTGTGCATCGACAAGATGCATATCTATCGTTCTCGGATTTTTGACTGCTGCTTCTATAGCTGATTTTGTAATTTCATGGAAGACGATTCTTGCAGTTTTTTTGATATCCAATCATAGCGCATTCGCTACATGTCGACCAATCGCTTCCCCCTCACGGTCTTCATCGGTAGCGATCCAGACTTTGTCAGCCTTTTTAGCCAACGCCTTCAACTCACTTACGACCTTAGTTTTGTCAGGAGAAATTTGGTATTTTGGTTCGAAATTATTTTTGACATCAACTCCGAGCTCTTTTGGAGGTAGATCTATCACATGTCCAAATGAGGCCTTTACTTCAAACCCTTCTCCGAGAAATTTTTTGATAGTAGCAGATTTAGCCGGAGATTCCACTATTACGAGATGTTTCATACTATTTTACTAGAATTAAAAATTAGACTGATTATGAGACGGATTAGACTGATTTTAAGACAGATTAGAATCTATCCCGTCTAATCTATCTATCCCGTCTATTCTGTCTTAATATAAGAAGTAGTGTAGTGTATTTACTCCGTATTTCAACCAAAAAAAACTCTGAGGATTTTTATTTATGGTTTTTAAGTACTTGAGCTCGTATCAAAGCAACGTGAAAAAAAGTCCAAGCAGCTGAGGCCTAACGACGTGCTAGGCCGCTCGTCCCGAGAAGATAGGAAGTTGTATTGTGATATTACCCTACGAGCGAAAAATAATGCCACACAAAAAAAAAGGCGTTTTTGCCTAATTTTTTCGCCGGAAAAAAGTAGGTCGGGGTTTGGGGCGAAGCGCCCAAGATATTGTAAAAATTATTTTATCGGTTCTTTGAATAATTCCACCAGCTGAAGATACGTTGGTTTGATTTCACTCTCGAGCCTAGCATCGAAATATCGTCTGAATGCTTCATCAAATCTTTCTCTATTTATAAGTTTGATAGTTGTTTCGTGTTTTTCATTTTTTTCTTCTTCAAAGATATCTGCATTGGTTAAAAGCACATCCAATAATGTCCCTCTCGTATAGTCAATCCAGATTCACATGTTTTTCTTTTTAAATTCCATCTCAAGAAGTTGTTTGATCTTGTAGATAGTTTCTCAGGTGAGTCTGTCTTTGTCTGGGTTTTGATTGAAATAGGTAGCGATGATATTTTCGACACGGATAATATTCATGATAGCAAGAAAAAAAGAGATAAAAATTCAGATTCCCTATTTTTTTTGTTTTATTTTTGAGAAATTTTTTAGTCAGTATAGAGATTGAAAAAAATATTTCAACTAGAAAAAACTACCCAGTCGCCCAGATAGCTTTCTTTCATTAAAAATAATTATTCTTCTCACATAAGTAAGGTACTAAACGGAATAGAAATCATTTTGGCAAATTGAGCTCTAGTAACAAACCCCTCTCCATTAAATGAGTATGTTCCATCATTATGAGGTATCCCATGAATAAATCCAATTGATTCTGCTTGTCTGATGTAGTCGTAGTAAGGATCAGATGGTGTAATATCTATAAGATGAGTTCAGCCATTAAGAGCTACTTCACCATTGTGTATGAGATTATATGTTTCTACAATTTTTTTGACGATATCGTTTCTAGTGACATATTCATTAGGTTTCAAAAACATTTTTTGTAAAGAACTCGTATATAATCATTCTGTAAGTCATCTTGTGTATGCATATTCACTGTACCAAGAAAACCGATGTGTTGCTGACAAATCTTTGAAGATGAGTGGGTATGGATATGATTGATCTTCGGAACCTATACTAAAATCATCAAACGCTATTCACATAATTTTTACAAGTGTTTTGAGTATTTCAGATTTTTTGATATAGGTATCAGGAGAATATATTCGTTTATTATGATCAGTTCCTACCCCTCTATGAAGACAGGAAAGACGCATAAGTTCTATATAAGGATATCCTCGATGTTTTTTTGTATCACTAAATGATCCTCTTGTAATATATTCTTCATCATCATACATGCAGAAATTTCCTGGAGCGGCTCAATGTCCTTCCAAAGGCAAACAGGTATCATCATAATAGCTTGGTGAGTTATCTGTACATTCTTCATTTGCTCCAGGTAATCAACTCTCTATGCAACAATTATCTATCCTTAATCGTGTTCATCATCCTCATCCACAAGATCTTGTTCCTATCATCTGTCTGGTGTTACCGCAGTTGCTGGTTTGTGTAAAGACATTTGGACTGCAGATGGTACTAGGATCTGGTGTCCAAGCAATATCCAAACATAGCGGAGCTAATGTAGCATAACATTGTCCGGTAAAGTCTGGTGCGTAAGCGTTGCTGACTTGCAATATTCCTGTGAATATTCAGCTTTCAGGATAGAGATGGTCATATATCAAAGTTCATGTATTTACTTCGCCTGTAGTATCATCACCGAAATCGAGTCGATCAAAATTCATCCATCACGTATCCACATCAGAAATACTAAATGTTCAAGTAAGTGGAGCGTATCCTGTCAATGGTGATACCGATAGCGTACAACTTGGAACAATTCGCGTACATAATGGAGAACAGCCAGGAGAGCTATCACATGCTTCTAGTCAATTAACTATTTCATCTCCGCAATATTCGCCCGTCAAAGTAATAGTGTTACAAGATGACGAACAATAGGCACATGTGCTTCCATATTCTGGCGTACAAATGATGCCGTTATCTGTTCCATTATCACATATTTCTATTCCATTAACGATATCATCACCACATCGCAAGACATCAATTGCTCATGTACATTGGTTGGATATTCATCAGGTAGATGGATGGACTATATCCATAGTGATTATATAGGTTCATCATGAAATATATTGATGTCATGTAGTATATGATCAACTTTCATTAATTGCATAGAGAATATTTGGTAATCAAAAATTGATACCACTAAATATTCCTCGACTATGATTTGCTGTTCCTGTTATTGTGGTAAGTTCTCAAGAATAGATAGGACTGGATATATTCAACGTACAACTTATTTCTTCTCGTTGACAAGAAGCATCACATCAGACTTCCCCATCACATGCTTCAAATTCACCATCAGAATTAGGGGATTGTATGATTCCATCTCCACAATATTCATAGGTAGATGCTTCCAAACTAATCTCACATTGTTCTGTTAAACCAGGCGCATAGCTATTGCTGACTTGCAACATTCCTGTAAATATTCATGTGTTGGTATAGGTATGTGAATAGATAAGAATTCCTGTATTTACTTCGCCTGTAGTACCATCACCGAAATCGAGTCGATCAAAACTCATCCATCAGGTATCTACATTATTTACCATATAGGTTGTTGCAAGTGGAACATATCCCGTAAGAGGGACGACGGATAAAGTACAGCTTGGTGTGTTCCATATACAACTCGTAGTACATGCTCCCGTGCTTGAATTCAATTCTCATTGATCGCAATCTTCTCATATATCCAAATTACCATTACCACAAAGTTCTATAATAAAATTCCATATAGTAGCGGAAGGAGTAATATTTCCCAAAACATCGATTGCATAAACTCTTCGATAATAATTACCATTTGAAAGATCAAAAAGTGAAAATCCTGTGTCAGAAGTGGATCATGAATAAAGGGTTTCACTAAATCATATTCCTGTACTTATTTCAAAGAGATATCAACTGAATCCCGCTCATGTATCTATTGATATATCTCGTTCCAAAGAAACATTTCACGTATCAAATACTGTTCATGAAAGGGGAGAAATCAAAATAACTTGGCTTGGTGGGGTTTGATCAAGGAATGTGTCTTTTTGAAAATGTGTCGCGAAATAGTCATCATTCCAGAGTTGGTCTATAATATATTTTGTTCCATCTCCGGACGTGAGTTCAATTCAGGTGCTTGTATTTATTGTTTGTCAAAGAGGAAAATAGTTGAGATGTCCAAAGAAAGAATACCTATCCACGAGAGGATCCGCAGAAATTCCCGTAAGAGTGAGTCAAGTATATCTTGTATATGTTGGTACGATTTGTGTATCTCCCGTTACTTTGACGACATCAGATCAGATGTATTTTGTAGCATCAAAAGTTCATGAAGTAATAAGCTCAGATCAACTATAAAGCACAGGTTGTTTTTGTAAAGATATTCAGCTTCCATACGAATATTTTTGTGTAGTGCTCGTATCATATGCAAATATTTTATTCAAAAGAGAAGAAAATGCTCATGATCGAGAAAGGAGATAAGATCAACTTGTATTGATAGGATTGGTGATAAAATCCCAAATCATAACTCCTGTAACACTAAGTGTTCCAGTGTTTCGTCATAGAGAGGTAAAATATAATCATGTTCATAGAGATAATTGTGCACTACCTCAAGTGTTAGATGAGGTGTTAGCAAAAGATTTGCAGGTACCATAATATGTCGTACTTGCAATATTATTAATGATTCCAACCTGATTATTGTAGGTGTGAAAATTGTTGAGTAATGTTCCGTTAGAATTGTTTGCTATTTCTAGACCATATTGATTATTATAAGACTGAAAGTTATGTAAAACATTATTACTTGAATCCTGAATTATTCTTATTCCATATTGATTATTATAGGTTTGAAAATTATTTAAACTGTTGTTAGCTCCAGAATTGTATATATATACACCATAATAAAAATTATTGTAGCTCTGGAAATTGTTCATGGTGTTTCTAAAACTTCCAATAGTGTTTATACCATTTGAACCTCATTGTATTTGTATTCAATAATGATTATTATAAATATAAAAATTATTAAATATATTATCTGAAGACCTATCAATATCTATACCATATCAGTTATTATAACTTTCAAAGTTACTAACTATACCGCTATAAAAATCATCTAGCCATATCCCATGGCTAGGACTAGTGTGGTTGTATACTAAAAAACCTGTTAGTGTGATATATGAAGAATCGTTTATTGTTATTCATCCATATCAATTGTTATAAATTTCAAAGTCTTCTATGATATTGTTGCTAGAGTCTATACATTCAATACCTCCGATATTATTGTCATGACTTTTAAAATGATATAAATAGGTATCGTTTGTTGTATCCAAAGCTATTCCATCATTGCTATTTTCATATATTTCAAAATTATTTACTTTGTTTCCTGTAGAATTTAAAATAGTTATTCCATAACGATTGTTATCATGACTTTCAAAATATTCTAAGATGTTGTTGTTTGAAGTAGTATCTATGTTAATTCAGTCAAATGTATTATTATATCCAGAAAAGTTTTTGATATAATTATAAGAGCTAGTAGCCAAACGTATTCAATAGTTGTTGTTGTGGCTTGCAACAGTATCTATCGTGGTGTACAAAGCATTTGTCAAACGTATTCATACAGTATGTGCAAATATATCTATGTAATGAAGAGTATTGTTCCTAGTATTATCTAGATGGATACCATTATTGATTTCACCATCCCCATCAATGATTAGATTATCTATAATACCATATTGGGTTTTATTTGAAAAATAAAGCACATGAATTCAGGCATTTTTGGTAAGTGTAGCAGTGCCACTTGTAATTAGGGTATTACATAACGATATATTTGTAGGATTAGAAATAAGATAATCACCGCTTTCTAGTACATATATAGTGTAATCTGCAAGTGTTGTAGGAATAGATCACGTCCTTGTTACCGTCATTCCATACTCTAAACAACTTCCCGTGGTATATCCTGTTCGATAGTGTGTATATGCGGTATCAGTATCTCCTGTTGTTCCATATAATGCTTCTATAATACATCTATCGGAAGGATTAGTATTCCAAAACGCTCAGGTAATAAAGGCATCATTATTTCGATAATCACTACATATGATAGTATCAATACTAAATCATCGAGTATCGCTCCATGTTCATGTGTTGCCAAGAATATCTATAGCATAGACATGTCGTTGATAATGTTCATATACATCGTCATCTGGCAATGAAATAATTGTTCCTGTCGTCGTGATGAATCCGCTTTCTACAACTCAGCCACTACCGATGATTTCAAAAACATATCCACTAAGTACATCATCAAGCGCTTCCCATTGTAGTGATATGATGCCTGTAGCAAAAACCGTTCACGAAGCAGGAGAAAGAAGAATGACCTGTTCTGGAGGATATTTTTCCAGTAATGTATTTTCTTGGAAGTGAGTGGCATAGTAGGAGTTTCAAAACAATTGTGTAACAATCCTCTTGTACCCATCTGTTCCAGAAAGTCCTATAGTTGCATCGTCTCATAAAGCGATTCATGTGATGTTATCTACAATATCTCCAAAAA
>CAZBQE010000034.1:0-10079 GCA_964494005.1 uncultured Candidatus Peribacteria bacterium
AACATTAAGTAAATTAAATAATCTTTATCTAATTATCTATATATCGTTTTCATGAATTTGTTGCTCATAAACACTTGATTTTTCATGTCTTTTTTAATTTTTGTAATAGATAGCCTATTTTAGCATCCTTTTGTTTCTGGTTTAAATTTCATGGTAATTTATCACTAGCAAATTCTATTACTTTTGATTTTTGAATTCAAGGTTCTTTACTTATTATTTTTAATAAGATAGAAATTATGTGTTCATCATCTATTGCTCTTTTAAGGTAAGATTTCTTCTCTTCAGTTGTTCATGCTAACTTTCGATCTAAATAAATATTTGGATATCTACCCTCAATAAGATGTAGTCTTTTTAATTCATCTGCTTCTTCTTTTGAAATATTAATGTTTTTTTGAACTTTATCTAAAAGGATTATTCTTTGTAGGGTAAAGTTTTTATTATTTATCAAGATTTTTGTATAAGACTCATTAATTATTCATCAATCTAAACTAACAATGACTTTTTCTGGATTGTTTCTTTCATAAGTTGGTAATGGAAAAAATCTTTCTTTTTGTTTCTCAAACATTTTTTTGATTCAGCTTCCTACTGCATCAATCATTCAAATGTTTACCATAGCGTCTTTTAACCATGGATTTCTATATCATCATGGAGTATATCAGCTTTCTAATATTTTTTCTATAGGTTTATTATCATAAAAACTTCCTGCATTTTCAAATGTTATTTTATGTGGTGTTTCTATAACAATTATTCTTTGTTGTTTATGATAATCTTGATGAGCAATAGCATTATTTAATGCTTCTCTTATTACTCGAGTATCATATGTAGGAATTGGTGTAGGAATTAGTGATTCATCTGCAAAATAACGATATGTTTTATTGTTTATTTTTCCCATTAATTCGTCAATGGCGAATAAAAAAGGGATTTCAAAATGTTGATAATCTATTGTGTTTCCTTTTTCATCTATATATTTCCATAATAAAGAAACATCATTTGGATTCAAAAAATATTTTGATTCAGGTTTTCCTAGTAAAATTAAAGCAGTGCGTGTTATTCATCAATTAGGTGTAATAATACGAGCTTTTTTAAGAAATGTTTCTTTATCTCGTATTCTCATTTCTTCTATATGTTTTTCAATTTCTTCTCTTGTAATATCTTTCTTCGTTGATAATCTTGCGTTTTGAATTTTTATATAATTCTCTTTAGCTTTATTTATTGCTTTGTCATCTAAATCATTTACAGTTGCTTCTGAACATATATAAGCACTCCAATCAGGATGAATTTCATTTACAATACTTCTTAAAGTTGCAGAATCTATTTCTTCTAATCTATCATCTACTCTTATTAATGGAGCTCAATAAAAAGAAAAATACTGTCCTTTATCACGAGAAGGAATATTTATAACAATAACTTTTCCCTTTTCAGTTTTGACTTCGTTAATTTCAATCTGTTGTCATGTTTGATTAAAAATTTCAGTTTTGATGTTTTGTGGTAATTCTATATTAGTTCAACAAACTGTTCAATCATTTTTTACTCATAAAAGTAATTTTCCTCATCACATATTTCATATAGCAACGCAATATCAATATATAGATCTTCTATCTTTTTCCTTTCATCATAAAACAGAGAAGTTGTTTTTTGCTTCTTTAAATTCTAGGTTTTCATTTTCTCTATGTTTTATTATTTCACTCAATTGTCTTTCTTCCATCATTATCATAATAAGTTTAAAATACCTATTGGAAATTTCTAATAACCCCAGCAAGTTTTTCCCTTGTTTCGTAGTTTTTTATATAATTTAGTTCAAAAATAGTTTTTTGGTTAAAAAAATTTTTAATTAAGGATAATATTCTTGTTTTTCGTAATTTGAAGAAGATTTTTTATATATTCTTTCTATTCGATCATTATAATCAACTATATTAATTTTCATAAATTTATTATTGAATTCTTTTATATGTCATCGATGTTGTTGAGTAAAATAATCATCGCTATTATTATCAGATTCAAAGTTATTTTCTTTTAATATTCTTTCTTTTTTTATATTAAATTCGTCTATAATCTCCCAAGCTTGATTATCGAGTTGGTCATCTTCTCAAAAAGATTGTAAATACTGGTAGTTTTTTAAATCTCTGTGTAATTCTTGCCATTCCGAAACCCATTTTTTATTATTCATAAATCATTCTTTTGAATAATATCATTCAATTCCTGATGCTTCAATATTCCAATATTTTTTAGGTAAATTTAAGAATGTAAAATATCTTAAAGGAAATACAGATACGTCATAATATTCTTTATATGTATGATATTCATCATTTCATAATTTTTCGGTATGAATTATATTATCAATTGCTCAATCTGTGAAGCGTCAAACTTGAAGTTTTAGTAATCAATTAACAACTAATAATCTTATTGATATTCATGTTCATATTATATTAAACTTTTCTTCAGCTTCTAAATTATATGGAATAAAAATAGAATCATAAATATTGTCTTCAAACTTAATTTGTCAATTTTCATAAACATTGTTATTTTTAATATTAAATTTTATATAATAGTATTCTTTTCATATTTTGGTTAAATCTGTATCTTTTTTATGATATTTTTTCCTAAAATTTTCTATTATCTCTTCAATAAACTCTTTGTGAGTCTTAGATTTATAAAGATTTTTTTTATGTTTTTCAAAAAAAACTTGTAATTCTGAATTATTCAAAATTTCTCTTATATTTATATCAATATTTAGTCAAAAATTGTTGTTATTTTCTGTTGAAGATTGATTTATCCTTTTATATAACTCTTTAAATCCTTTTAAGATATTTTTTTGCGTAAAGGCATATAATGAAAAAATTATTAAAATAACTCAAATAATTAGGCTTGCGTTGAAGTTTAGTAAGTACAGTCAAAAGATGAATATTCATACAGAAATTACTTTTGATCGCATTGTAAAAATTTAAAGGATAAAATTGATTACATAATTGTGTATTGATTTCTTATTCATCTTCAAGGTAGGTTTTTCTAAAAAAAATTAAATTAAAATAAAAAGGGGGCTTCTTCATCTAAGTATTATTAAATTAATCCAAATTGGGGATATATCATCTAACTAGCTTTTGTGCGACATTAATGTCGTCATAGAAGCGGTAATGGGACAAATAGCGACATAGGGTTGCGTGTTATGTGCCAAAATGGTGGTTTGTGCGCTATCGCTTTTTGTCCTAACTTTGTCAGTTTTTTTCTAGTTTTGGATTGGTAGAGTTGCGTTACTGTTTTTATACCTATTTTTTTGTTAAAAACAATATTTATCTTTTTTATAATCTATCATGGATACTACAAAAGAGATTTTTAATGTTCGAAATGAAGAAAAACGAATCATTCATACAAGACATGATGTTAATAGGTTTCATGTCCAACCCAGAGAGATCTGGTATGTAAAGCTTTGAGTGAATGTTTGATTTGAACAAAACGGGAAAAGAGAATTTCAGAGGCCAGTATTGGTTGTGGAAAGGATATGAATATTATTCTTTGTCATCCCTCTTAGTACGAAAGAAAAAAATAATTCTTATTATTATAAACTTCAATCTGTTTCGTTTAATAGGCCTTCTATGGGTATGTTGTCTCAAATAAGAGTAATAGACAAAAGAAGATTTGTAAATCAAATATGATTGATTAGCAAGGACGAGCTTGTTATAATAAAAAAACTCCTTAAAGATATGTATCTCAAGGGAGTTTAATGGTTTACTGTCGCTTTGCAGCGACGGCGGAGCCCGAAGGTATAGTTTACCCTATCGTCTTGTTGATAGGGTGGAGTCCTTACTTGGGCAGAGTTGTTGTTCTCCCCGCATTACTGCGGGGCAGTCCTCATCCATCAAATGGATATTGGACGTTATGATAGAAGTATATAGAAAACTTGTAAAAAATCAAATCATTTTTACTTTCTAATATTTTATAATGCAAGATTACCTCCTTCAGCTCAGTAGAGAGCTTCAATATAGAAATTATAGTCCGAGAACGGTGGAGATTTATTCTAATTGTTTGAGATCTTTTCTCAAATGGCTCAATTACGATGTTTCTAAGATTACGAGAGAAAAAGTCTTGGATTTTATCCTATATCTTCAAGATCAAGGTAAAGCGCCGAAGACAGTCAATCTGTACAAAGAAGTCATTAAATTTTTTTGTCGTCAGATTATCAAAATTTCTCTTGGTCAGGATATTAAATTATCCAAAGAACCCAAAAAACTTCCTGTCGTGCTTTCTCGTTTTGAAATTCAAAGATTGCTGGATAGTACGAAAAATCCCAAACACAAAACTTTGTTGTCATTGGCGTATGGCGCGGGACTTAGGGTGTGAGAAGTTTTTTATCTCCGTGTAGGCGATATCAATTTTGATCAGAAAACTATTCATATCAAATCCGCTAAAGGACAAAAGGATAGGATTACGATTTTACCGGACAAAATTATTGATGAACTTAAGTTGTTGATGGAAGGGAAATCGTATGATGATCCAGTTTTTCATTCTGAACGGTGAGGTGGTGCGTTGACCAAAAGATCTGCTCAAAATATTTTTCATCATGTAATGATCAAAGCATGAATACAAAAAAAAGCGAGCTTTCACTCGCTTCGTCATAGCTTTGCTACGCATTTGTTGGAAAATGGAACCGATTTGCGTTATATTCAAGCATTACTTGGTCATGTTAATATTAAGACTACACAGATATATACGCAAGTTGCTACACACAATCTTCAGCGTATTCAGAGTCCCTTATAATTTTATTTTTTCTTTGTTGCTTTCTTTTTTTCCGGGATTACTTTGTCCATAAACAAGATACCATCAATATGATCTATCTCATGTTGAACGATGACGGCGTTGAAATCTTTGTATAATTTTTTTTGCTTTTTGCCTGTCGGGGTGAGAAATTCTACTTCCACATGTTTGTGTCTTCTCACCATACCAAGGTCTCCTGGTAATGAAATACATGCTTCTTCTCGGACGATTTTTTCTTTGGATTTATTGGTGATTTTGGGGTTGATCATGATGGTGGTTCAGAGAAGTTTTTTTTCTTTTTTCTTTTGTTGTCGTTGGCTGGTGGCAATAATTCTGATATTTTGTCCTACTTGCGGAGCTGCTAATCCTACACCATCGTGTTTTCGCATCATAGTCATTAGAATATCACAAAATTCTTCTAATTCTTCATCGATTTCTTCTATATGATCGGAGATGGTTCTGAGAATAGGATTGTTTATTCCGGTTTGGATACCTTTGATAGGATACTTCATATTTTAACTAACAACTAACAATTAAAAACTAGCAATTAACAATTAACAATTAATAATTATGGAATGTTCGTATGAATTCAATAGGTTTTCCTTATATATAGTATATCAAATGTGGTAAATGTCCAGTATATATATTCTGCTTGAAAATTGATAGGAAAAATGTATAAGTTGACATTGTAAGTATTCAACCACGTAAGAAATTCCATTATTTGTACTTCTTGTGGAGAGATGGCAGAGTGGTTGAATGCAGCTGCCTTGAAAGCAGCCGTCCGGGCAACCGGACCGTGGGTTCAAATCCCACTCTCTCCGCCATTTATCACTTGAATCTTGTATGATCAAATTTAACCGCGTGAACTATTTCAAGTTTGTGTTGTCGTTATTTTTTATTGTGTTCTTTATTTTTGTAATTGCGAATGCGAATCTCTTTGAGAGGGGGCAAGAGCAGTTAGCAATCAATTCAAGTTTCATCGACAGTGATGATGGGCTTTCTTACGCAATCAACCTGGATACTATTGATGTAGATATTGACACCAACAATAACGGTGTCATCCAATATACCGTCCAGGAATGAGATACATTACTCAAAATCGCGGGCGTTTTTTGAACGACCGTTTCCAGCATTCAGAAAGAGAACAATCTCAAGAAGGGTGCAGTAGAGCAAGGACAAGTATTAAAAATCTCTGAAGAGGTAGATGGTATTTTTTATACTATCAAAGAAAAATCCAATGTCTTGGTGTTTGCCAATGCATACAATCTCAATATGCAAGATTTGATGACTTTGAACTATGTTCAGGATGAATCTGAAATTTTTACTCCTGGTCAAGATATTTTTCTCAATATCACCAAAGAAAAAGCATATGATCTAGGATTATTAGAAAGACCAAAGCCAGTAGTTATACCAAAATCTACGGTTACCTATAGACCTATTATCAACAAATCTGGTAAACCATCAACTGCTGCTGTAAAAACCAATACTACAGTAACTGTGAATTCTGCTGATGCTGAAGGTGATAGTATGAATACCACCAAGGGAACAATTATTTCAAAATGGACATATACTAAACCAATCAAAAATAAATTTTACGCAGGATATTGTACGCGGTATGCTGCGATTATTAGTCCGAATATCTTTCCATATATAGATGAGAATACTCAAGAAAGACCATTTGGTGGAGATGCAAAAGATCGATGTAAGAACGCGAAAGCTGCAGGATTTAGAGTTGGAAACACGCCAGGTGTCGGTGCATTGATTGTGTATAGTAAATTGAGATCAAGTGCTGGACACGTTGGAAAAGTTATCAATTATTATCCAGAAGATGGAAAAATGATAATCAGAGATATGAACTACTTAGGAAAATTTATCGTAACTGAAAGACGAGAAAATACCAACAATAGCAAGATTAGTTGTTATATCTATGGTAAATAGACTTTAACTTAAAGCTGTTCTTTAGTTTATGTATTGAAAAAGTCATATATATTTTTATAAGAGGTCTACTGTGTTGTGCAGTAGATTTCTTTTTATATATTTGTTCGGATTTTTTTATGAGCTATTTCAATCAAAAAAGATTATATTCTCCCAATTTCAATGGAGGGACATATACTTCTTCACGTTCTCTGCGTGGAACCAAAGATAATAAAAAAAAGATTATATTCCGACTGATTGCCTTGTTCGGATTATTTATCGTCGTGTTTGGATTTCGATTTACGAGGAATATCCTTATGGATTTACCTGATGTGAGAGAAATTAAGGATATGGTCTTTAGTGAAGCTACCGTGATCCAAGATAGAAATGGTGAAACCTTATATAGATTGTATGAGGAAAATAGGCAGTATGTTGTCTATTCATGAATATCTCAGTATATGATAGATGCTATTGTGGCCTTGGAAGATCAGCGTTATCGGGAACACAATGGATTGGATGCTATGGGTATGATGAGAGCTGCAGTCAAAGCAGTTGTTCGTCCAGGTTCGAGAATTCAATGAGCGTCTACGATTCCTCAACAATTGATTAGAAATCTTTTGCTTACCAAAGATAGAACGATTATCAGAAAAATCAAAGAAATTCTTTTGACAAGCAAACTGAGCGGTGTTTTGGAAAAACAGATTCGCAAAGAGGTAGGTAATCTTTCTTCATCGGAACTTCGCAAGGAGATGAAAAATAGAACGCTTGAATTGTATCTGAATTATATTCCTTTTGGAAATAATGCTTATGGAATCGAAGCTGCTGCATTGACGTATTTCGATAAACCAGCAATTGAATTATCTATTTTGGAATCCTCTATCGTCGCCTCTATACCAAAAGGACCGTCTTTGTATAATCCATACAAAAATAGAGATTTGGTCGTAGGAGAATTTGTTGTCAAAGATACTTTTGATAATCCTGTTTTGTTTTCGTGAGATGTACAGACTGCTGTTGTTCAAAAATTCACTGAGATTTTGAATAGAGCTGATTTCTCCAACAAAACGAGTAATAATGCCGTCATCAAATTTATCGATGGTATCTGATCTTTTACCATCAATATTGGAGGAACAAATCTTGATGTGAAGTACAAAAATGGAAGAAAAGATCTTGCGCTCAATAGAATGTATGAAGATGGCTATATTACCGAACAAGAATTCAAAGACGCTATCATCCAAGGTATTACGATTGAATTTCGCAGAAATGTGATAGAAATCAAAGCGCCGCATTTTGTTCGATGGATTATCGAAGAACTTGAAGCAAAATATGGAACGGGAATATTATCCAAGTGAGGATATGTTATTACTACTACGCTTGATATGGATATCCAAAAAGTCGCTGAAGAGGCTCTTGTAGCTAATAATTCTGTGCTTCAAGATAATGGTGCCAACAATAGTGCAATGATTTATCTAGATACCAAAAATGGTGATGTTTTGGCGTATGTAGGATCGATAGATTATTTTAATACGACTATTCAAGGACAGAATGATATGATTAGAAGACCAAGACAAACCTGATCTTCTATCAAACCATTAATCTATGCGTTAGCTTTGGAAAAACTTCCACTGACCTTAGATACGCCTATTTATGATATTCCATTCAAGATTGGTGTAGATCAACCAAACAATGCTGATAATAAATTCGAAGGATTACTTCCCTTGAAACGAGCACTTGGACATAGTAGAAATATTCCTGCTGCCAAGACGTTTATTGCTGTTGGAGGTGAACCGGTTGTCAAACCGTATCTTCAAAAACTTTGAATGACATCAATTTCTGATAATATAGAATACGGATATCCATTGACGCTTGGAGCTGCTGAAGTCACTCTGCTCGAATTTGCGAATGCGTATTCACATCTTAGTACTTCTACTCCAGCAGTAATTGATCCTATCTTGGAAGTAAGATCGAGAGATGGATCTCTTATATATCAAAAGACTGGAGAGAATCTTCAGAAAGAAGTTATCAAACCAGGGGTAGTTTCTTTGATGTGGAAAATCCTTGCTGATACGGCAAACAGGATTCCATGACGAGAAAACAAATTCAATGTTGCATGACTCAAATATGCGTTGAAAACTGGAACATCCAATGCGAAGACTGACAGAGGAAATCGTCCTAGAGATGGATTGTTGGCAGCATATACGCCAGATAAAGTGATGCTTTTCTGGTGAGGAAATGCTGATGGTACGCCGATGAATGCAAATGCGTATTGATGAACAATTCATGCCAATCCTATCAAAAAAATATTTACATGGTTGAAGACAAACAATTATATTACTGATGGAGATATTCCTGAAGTAGATTTGATGAGTGTTTCTATTTCCAAGATTTCTGGAAAGGCTGCGAGTGAAAATACTCCAGGCGAATTTACCATTAGTTCTGTCAAATTTAATGATTCTCCAGGACTTCCAGAAGATGATGGTGTTACACCTATTACTTTTGATGCTTCTTGTAATGGTGCTGTCAGTCCGTATACGTTCGGTGATAATCTTAAAAATGGATATCTGATTGCACCAACGACATTTATGCCAAACGGTATGGATCTCGAAGAGATTACGCAACGACGGAACGAATCTACTGCGTATATGTCTGGTTGAGTTTCTCATACATGAACATCATTTTCTAGTGGAAAAGTCTTCTATAATTTTATAAATATTTTTGCTCAGATGCCGACAGAAATGTGTCCTGGTGTCATAGAAAAACCTGATGCGAATATCAATATCAATGTTAGTACGCCTACAACAAGCGCAACTATTTGATCTGAATTTACGCTTTCTTATATAATCACCGCACCAAAAAATATCAGGAGAGTATTAGTTATGCTCAACAAACAGCAAGTCGCGGTTTTCGAATATCCTAGTGGAGATACCAAGCGTGTGAGTGATACCAAACAAGTTATTATTACCTGAACATGATTCAAAAACAATGAATATACTCTTGAAGTAGTCGCTTTTGATTTCGCAGGATTTTCTAACAAAGCTACTATTCCTGTTAACTTAAATCTTAGTGCTGTTCCTATGCCAGAACCAGAAGCTGATACTACTGCGCCGACTATCGATACTACAAATCTTAAAGTTTCTAAAAATGCTGATGGTACGTATTCTGTAATTATTCCATTAAAAGATATTACAGCTGTCGTTTCAGGAAAGATTACGAGAAATGGTGAGCAATTGTATGAATTCAAAAATAGTGTAGCTACTGCTGATTTCCAAATTTCAGAACTTGGACCTGTCGTCGTTACTGCTGCTGATCCTGCAGGGAATCAACTAAATCAGACGATAGATCTTAGTATATATTTGAAATAAAGTTTATTTATTAGTAAAAATATACACCCGCTTTTGCGGGTTTTTTTGTAACGTTTC
>CAZBQE010000035.1:0-9955 GCA_964494005.1 uncultured Candidatus Peribacteria bacterium
TAGGTTAATAGATGAATTTCTTGGAAAATAGCCACACAAAAAGTTCTATTATGCCGAAAATAGCCACACAAAAAGTTCTATTATGCCAAAAAATACCGCAGTCTAGCAAACATACGGCACTTTTCGAATTCAGAATAGAAAATAGGGAAATCTGAATAAAATTATTCCTTTTTTGTTGTTTTTTTAGCAACTGTCTTCTTTTTAGTAGTCTTCTCCTTCTTCTCTTCTTTATCTTCTGTTTCTACTTTCTTAGTAACTGTTTTTTTTACTGATGCTTTTTTTGTAGGAGTTTTTTTCTCTTTCTCTACTACCTTATCAGCATTATCAGTATTCTTTTCAAGTTTCTCAGTAATTCTCTTTGCTTTATCTTCAAGCTTTTCTTCAGAGAGTTTTTTGACAACACCAGCAAGTCATTTTCCTTCAAACGTTCCTGTATCTTTTTGTAAGGGCTTTGTAGTTGTTGTAACAACTGGTTTTTTTTCTGGAGAAGTATCTTCAGAAGAAGCTCCATCATTGATTCCCTTCATACTCAAACCAATCTTTCTATTTCTCGGATCAAGAAGAATAATCTTAGTCTTGACTATTTGTCCTAGTTTTACAACTTCGTTAGGATTCTGAATAGATTTCTGGGAAAGTTCACTCAAATGCACTAATCCATTGATATCCTCGAATACTCTTACAAATACTCCATAAGGAACGAATCTAACAACTTCACCTTCAATAATATCGCCAGTTTTGTATTCCCTTGGTAACAATGTCCATGGATCATCTTTCAATTTCTTACTAGACAATGAAATCTTTCCGTTTTCAAGACCAATAACCTTGACACTGATTTTGTCTCCAATCCTTCAAAGTTTTTCAATATTGGTGACGTGTCCGTAGGTAATTTCAGAAATATGCACCAAACCTTCAACAGTACCTCCAATCGTGACAAATAATCCGTAAGAAGAAAGTCCGCTCACAACTCCATCATATACTTTTCCGACTTCAAGATCTTTGAGAATATTTTCTCTTTCCTCCTTCAATGCTTCTCTTTCAGAAAGCACAATTCTTTTATCTTCTTCATCGATATTGATAATCCTTACCTTAAGTTCTTTGCCAATAAGTTCCAAAAGTTTCTCAAAAATAATCTCCTGATCACCATCTTCAACTCTTGGATAATGAATAGGAGCTAATTGTGATAATGGAACAAAACCCTTGATACCATGCATATCTACTAATAAACCTCCAAGATTTGCTTCCGTAGGAATAATAGTAATAATATCATCAGCTTCAAATTTTTTGATAATAGATTTCCATACATCGTATTGAAGTAATTTGGTGATAGAAACGATATAATGTCCATCTTCATGTCTGATATTGGTATTTACGATCTCAAGTTCGATTTCTCTTCCTGGATCCAAATCATACCCAGATCTTTCGAGTTCTTTTACTTCCTTAGACAAAATTACTCAAGTGAATGCATTATTATCACAATCTACGAGAATTCCATTTTCGATAACTTTGAGAACAGTACCTTTTACTTTGTGTCATTCCTTGATGACAGGTATAGCTATTTGACCAGAGCGCAATTGCTCTGCTATAGTTGTAGTAACCATTATAATATAAAACGTTAAAAAATAAAAGAGACGTGGGAAATCTGCAAGTATTTTACGAAGTAGATTTTCCCGTCGAATGTATCCCGTGGGATAAAATAAATAATTAAACTAATAAACGAATTCACTTTTATATGTATTGACGTGGGAAATCTGCAAGTATTTTACGAAGTAGATTTTCCCGTCGAATGTATCCCGCAAAGCGAGGTAAAAAAATAATTACAAAAACACGTAAAATAACATAAAATATCTACACCTTAACATTCACTGATTTTGATATCTTGTTGTACGTAGACAACTTTTTGGATTTCAAATACTTAAGAAATGCTCTTCTTCTCGCAACCTTTTTGAGCAAAGATCTTTTTGCATCATAATCTTTTTTGTGACTAACGAGATGTGCTTGTAATTCAGTAATGTCATCAGTCAAAATACCAATCTGCATTTCTACAGATCCAGTGTCCTTGTCATGAAGCTTAAATGACTCCATTTCAACTGTTTGTTGTGGTTTTTTTGCCATAAATAAATGAAGATAAAAAAAATAAAAGATGATACAAACCAAAGCCGACAGTGATTAGCCGTGTTCGGCAATGCCTTGAAAACTCAATTACCAATTTTCAATAACACATGACCAATAAAACGAATTTTTCATTTACTTGAAATCATTAGTAATTTGTAATTAGTCACTGAGCATATACCCCCGACAGGAGTCGAACCTGTGTTTACTCCTTAGGAGAGAGTCGTTCTATCCAATTGAACTACGGGAGCAAAACAGTTTTTCTACCTAAGGCAGAAAAAAATAGTCCCTATTCGGGCTTACAAATACGTATATAGTATTTTACTAGACAATTTCAAGCAAAAAACACAAAAAATAATAAAGAGATAAGATAATCAATCTAATCCGTCTATATATTAAGCGAATTCCTTGAATACTTGATACACAATAAGCAAAAAGAGAAAAATGACTAATGAAATAATGAAGATATTTATGATAATAGATTTAGATTTTTTCATCGCTTCCTCCTTGCCGGAAGAAGTAATCAACATATATCCGGAATAAAAGAGTGCAAGCACAAAAAGAGCGCCCAACACCCATCACATAGTGATAGCGACATTGACAATCATATCCGCAGCTTTCGCGCCAAATGACGGCGTTTGTGCAATATAAAAAAGATAATCGATGACTTTGATAAAGACCAAAGCGATTACCACATTGATAGCTCATTTTTGCGCTATCTTTACCTTGTCTGATTTATCCATAGCAGACATCATTCTAAATCCAGCGACCACCAACATGATAATAGCAGCAAAAAATGCTAACACTTTGAAAAATGATAATATCTGCAAAAATAACCTATTCTGAACTCTATCCACGAGTTGTTCGCTTCCTTGAATATCACCAATATTCAAGACAGTACCCAATATTCGCGTCACCCCAAAAATAAGAAATGCTCCATATAGAATATACATAAAACTCTTGAATGCCTTTTTGGTCTCTTCCGGTTCCTTGGCTTTCAAAATCAAATTGATTCCCGCAATCACCAAGAAAATAACAAGAATAATAAACGCTATTCATCTAACCAAACCAAACAATTGTCCTCATTGATCACCAGCACAAGGAGAAGTCGGTGCAATAGCATTAGGATAAAAAAGATTCCTGATATTTTGCATCAAAGAGATATTTCTATCTATACAAATATTAAACACTGTTTCGACTCTTCCGTATCTATCAGGAGTTTCATCTGTAAGATAATCAGCAAAATTATCCTGAAAAGAAGGTGCAGCGGCAAAAACAATACCTCCCATGACAACAATCAGGGAAATAATCATTATGATTTTTTTAAAAACATTCATGTGTAAAATTTTTAAATTCTAAATTTTTTATATTTCTGAATTCTGAACTCTGCATTCTGAATTAGAATCATGTATTTCCTCCATATCCACCAAACAAGGAATTAATAATAGAAACAACCAACTTTATAATAAAATAAAATCAGGTAAGGATAATAACACCGATAATAATGTTGGTGATGTTTTTTTTGATTTTCGCTGTCTCTCATTCTTTGTGTACAGCATTAGTAATCATAAGAAATCAATTGTAAATAAGCAAAATCACCGCTGCAGAAAGACCGATATATACCGCTCGCTGCAAATACGGATTGATATTATTTCTAAATCGATCAAGTGTATTAGCTATTTTATATTGTCTCGCATATGCTCATTCCATATCTGTTGCATCATCAAGAGATGTCTGCTGAATTTGGAAATCATCATTTGCTTCATCTTTGACTCTATCGAGAATCCTAATGGGATCTGTACCATATTCTCCTCGACTATCACTTTGAGCGAAAATAAACAGAGGAAGAAGATAGACTACAGCAAAAATAAACAACACAAATTTTTTCATACACATAATCAAAAAGATAAATATTCCAACAGAATATAGGGAATTATAAATGATTTTCAAATTATTGTGACGAATTTCTTTTGACAGACAATAATAGATATATCCTAAATACAACAAGTCATACAAGCAAAAATATGATAAGATACACAAGATAATCATTGAGATGTCGATATTTATTGCGTACCTGTTGATATTGACGTGCAACAATACTTTCAGAAAGATCAACAACAAACTGATCAAAAGAATCCTGACCAAGAATCCTAAAAAACTGACCTCCACTCTCATCAGCGAGTTTCTGTAACAAAGAAAGATTAATATCCGTCATAACAGTATCATTCCACCTATCACGTCAAATAAGATATTGTTCTTGTCCAACACCCAAAACAAACAAAGGCACATGAAGTTCTTGATAATAAGAAATTACCTGAAGCGGATCAAAACCAACATTAGCATCCCCATCAGTAATAAGGATAACAATTCATGGTTGATAAGTATCATTTGTAGAAAATGTTCTCAATATATCCACACCCAACAACAATGCATCTCCTATCGCCGTACCAAGAAAATCCTGCACCGGAGGAAAATCTCCAAGATTCATAGCAGAAAGTTTTTTTACAACAGCCGAGGTATCAGAAGAAAAAGGAATAAAGAGAAACGGTTTTCCAGAAAAAGTAATGAGCGAAACATAATAGCCGTCAAGCGTTTGTACGAGATCAACCAATGATTGTTTGGCTGCAGAAAACCTGCTAGGAACAATATCATTGGCTGCCATAGAAAGCGACACATCCAAAATAATCTGAATAGGAACATCCTTAATAGTAACTATCTGTGTATCATCAACAAAAGCTATATGCAAAGGCAAAAGTACAACAACAATCACAAGCACAAACAAAGAAAACTTGTAGAAAAAATAATTTTTGGTAAATAACAATTGCGAAGGAATAAAAAATTTTGGTCTACGATTATAAAAGAAAAATACACCACACAAAATGAGAAGCGCAACAGTTATTCGTATTCCTTGCAAAGAAAACGACATCAGCAAAATAACACAATACTAAATCAACCCTTTCTTTTCGATATCAGTTAATATCTTCTTGTCAAATGTATTCTCTTTTTGTTCTATAATTTGCTTCTCTTCCTTGGTTTTGGCTTCCGCTATTGAAACATCCAAAGGATTATTCTTATCATAATTTACTTGAAATTTCTTTTTTGCATCAAAAAAATTATTTCTGACCAACTTCGCGATATATGCCACAAGTCACAGTTCAGATATTTTAAAAAACGCTATGATAATAAAAATAATGATAATAAGGATAGCAATTAATATCCCTAAAGCTTTGGATCATCATTTAGAAAATCAGTTGAATGCAGCCAAAGCCAAAGCTACTCCTACAGCAAGAAGAAACATCTGAATAATATTGATACTCAAAGGCCCAATAGTAAATGTCATACCAGCAAGCAATCATTTTTTGATATTTTTTGGATAGACGACTTTCATATCAACAAACAACAAATAAAAAAATAATAAAATTTTAAATTATTTTGTACATAGCGATTACACAACAAATCTTATAATCTTTCTTCTTGTAATATATTATATTGTTTTTGTTATACGAAAATAGCTTTCATTGTCAAAAAAAAATCTGCGGAATTACCACAGATATCTTTAAATTAATGTTAAATTTGATTTAACTCTTCATTAATTTTAAAGTTCATACGCAAAGCAACCTTATAATAAGCCTTAGCTCCATATGATATTGCTTGAGAAATATGATATCTATCTCCTGAAAACATGAGAATTTTTGTATCTTTTGATACACTCTTACGTATTTCAAGAATAAACTCATATCCCAAATCAGATTCAAGCACATCATCCAATACAATAATATCAAACTTTTTTTTCTCAATCTCCATTTTCGCAGCACGCAAGGAAGAAACAAAGGTTGGAGTAAATGCAAATTGACTCCGCTTAAAAAGCGAAGAAACTCGTTGCTGGTCCGTATCGTCTTCAAAGACGATCAAAATCTCTTTAAAATCCATATTTTTTTGTTTTTTTGTTTATCCTACCTATACAGATTACCAAACACTTTACAAGTCTTTTTTTTATGATATAATATAAATTATGAAATATATTTCAAAATATGGTGATGATTTTATTACAGTAGTATTGAAAAAGACAAAGAAATAAATAAATGATATTTTATCATTTTATTGTAGCAATATTTTATTGTTTCATTGTTTATTATGGAAAATGTGATTATTATCGGTTCTGGACCAGCAGGACACACCGCTGCTATCTACGCAGCAAGAGCCAATCTCAAACCACTCATGTTCGAAGGATTTATGGCAGGAGGCGTAGCTGCAGGAGGACAACTTACAACAACAACCGTTATCGAAAACTTCCCAGGATTTCCCAATGGAATAGGATGAATCGGACTCATGGCAAATATGAGAGAACAAGCAATCAAAGTCGGCACAAAAATAGAAACCAAAACAATAGACAAAGTCGATTTTAGCAATAAACCACTAAAAGTATTTAGCGGAAACGAAATGTATGAAGCAAAATCTGTAATCATAGCAACCGGAGCAATCGCTAAACGTTTAGGTATACCCGGAGAAAAAGACTACCGACAAAAGGGAATTTCCGCATGCGCAATATGTGAATGAGCATTACCGATATTCAGAAATAAAGTCTTAGTAATTATTGGATGAGGAGATGTCGCTATGGAAGAAGCACTTCATCTAACACAATTTGCATCCAAGATTATTATCCTCGTAAGATCAGATAAACTCAGAGCCTCAGAAGTGATGCAAAAAAAAGCAAAAGAAAATCCAAAAATAGAATTCAAACGATTTACCGAGTCATTGGAAGCAATAGGTGACGGACAAAAACTAACAGGACTCAAAGTCATTAACAAGCAAACCCAAGAAGAGTCTATCATAGAATGTTGAGGACTTTTCTATGCAATAGGACACAAACCAAATACAGACTTTCTTGACGGACAAATTACTATTGATCAGGACGGATATATCATTACAAACCACCCTACTATTCGCACCGCAACAAATATCGAATGAGTCTTCGTGGCCGGCGATGTAGCAGATAAAAAGTACAGACAAGCAATTACTTCAGCAGGAAGCTGATGTATGGCCGCTCTCGAAGTACAACAATATATACAAGAGCAAAAATAAACAATATCGTAGGAGCAATTATCAATCATCTAAACAGATAATATCCGCCCCTACAAAAAATTTTATTTTATAATTATAAAGTTATGTCAGTAATTCACATCGAAAGTACAGACCATTTCAAACAAGAAATTTTAGAACACAAAGGACTCTCTATCGTAGATTTCCGAGCAGAACGATGTGGACCTTGTAGAATGCTAGGTCCTATCATCGATCAATTAGCAGAAAAACATCCAGAAGTCAAAATTGCGAAAGTGAATATCGAAGATCAACAACAACTCGCAGCTACGTTTCAAGTTTCCTCTATTCCTATAGTCTATTTCATCAAAAATGGACAAGTAATAGACAAGCTTATTGGAGTAAATCCTCCAACCGTCTACGAAGAAAAAATAGCTGAACATTTGAAACCAAATGAAGGTACATAAGAAGATGAAATAAAAATAGATAGATAAAAAAATCCGCTAAAATGCGGATTTTTTTATAAAAATCATTTATTTTTAATTGTTAATTTTTAATTAATTTCCATGTTGGTAGCGAAATCCATCCATGCAGGATCGACAATCTGAATAAGAAATTTCGTTCAGTTTTCAGATTCTTTTTGGATAATACTATTACCAAGATTATTCAATGTTCCTTTGATACTACAAGTATAGATACTTATTGCAGGCATATCATGCAACATATCTTTATCAGAATATTTGATCACATCCATTCTCACTGAACAACGGACACCAGGAAGATCAAGGGTTTCATCTACATTCACAGATTCATAAGCGATATTACTGGAAGGAAACACAATCGAATATCATCTACTTGAGGTAAACGTCAAAGCTTTTTCTAGATTAATCGGAAATTGTTTTACAGAAGTATCAAGATTTGCTAATGAAGAAGCAGAAGTGTCAGCAACTACAAGTTCATCAACAGCAGCAGTAGTATTGGATACATAACTAATTTTCGTACCACCTGCAACTTGCGAAGGATCAATAAAAATTTTACAACTTGCAGAACCATCTACAGTAGGTCCCTGCAATACAGCTACCAAGCCATTAAGACCCATAGAAACATCATAACTATCAACTTGCATAAGCGACGTAGATCCATCACTACACAAAGTCTGCATTTGCTCCAAAAGATTGTCTTGAATATAAGATTCTGTAGGTAAAATTATTGCATTCGCTAAATCCACAACTTCTTGTTCAGGAACATCATTGATAAAATATCCATAATTATTATCATTGGTAAAAAATCGTGATGTAACACCTTCAAGTTTGTAAAGTTTATCTCCACGTGAAGTCATGACTATCTTTTCAGAACTCGATCAAATATTTTTCTGAAGCTGAGTACAATTTTTATTAGGATCAGAAGTCTTACAAACAAAATATGAAACAAGAACAATCTGATTAGTAACAAGATTTTGAATCTTTAAAGTACCATTTTCTCCTTGATTGAGCAGCGAATAAAATTGTGAAAAATCATCAGGAAGATAGATTCCTGCTTGCGAAATATACATTCCTCATCATATTCACAAAACATCACCTGTCGTTCATGTCGCAGCTAAAGCTCAAGAGACCAAATTAACTTCTATGATAAACATATCATTATAATCTTTTTCTACGACACCTTGGATATCTATATGTCCACTATACATACTCAAATCCAATATTCTACTCTTGAGTCCATACATAGTAGCATCAGCAAGCGTTAAAGTATGCGTATAAAGAATAAGATCACCATCATCCTTGATCTCACCAGAAAGGATAACTTCCTGTCCTATCTGTAAACCCGTAGAAATTTCTTCTGAAGAAACAAAGAGATTTTCTATACGATCAAAATTTTTGAAAAGCAAAAAAGCCAAAAGAAATGTACCAATAATTATAAGAAACAAGGTCAACAAAGAAACACTTCTTTTTTTTGTTTGCATCATATATTCTTGTCCATATCAAGGAAATAAAGGTTTCTTTGTAGGAGGAACAGCATTGTTTTTGAAATTCATCATAATAAATAAAAACTAAAAAAATAATTATGCAAAAACCATGGTATCCAATTACCAAGACTTTTCAATCCAATAACCCATATTATATATCATTTTACAAAATTAGGGACATTTTAAAGGCAAATTTAGCTAGAGAAGTTGAAAAAATCAAAGTTCTGGAGTATACTTTAAATATATTTTACTATTCACCGATACGAATGAATCCACAACAAACAGAACCTACAACACTCCAAACATTCATGGATAGCACAGTGGTATCCTATGGACTAAAAATCATTTGAGCCATAGCAGTTATCATTTTACTATTAATTATTTCAAAATTTATAGCAGGGATAGTTAGAAGAAATATAGTAAAAAATGCTGATACATCAAACAAATATACAGACAAAATATGAAAACTAATATGAGATATAACATTTTATTTATTAGTAATTTTCTCATTTTTTGTAGGATTTGAAATGGTTGGATTTAATGTCGGACTGATATTGTGAGGTATTTCCTTTTGAGTAGGTCTTGCATTCAAAGAAATTCTAGGAAATATTGTAGCAGGAATCATGATCTTATATACCAAAGAATTTAAACTCGGAGATATGATAGAAATAAATGCCGATCAAGTATATTTTGGAAGAATAGAAGAAATAACAATAAGATATACTATTATCAGAACACTAGATCTTAGACAAGTAATACTACCAAATATGACACTTATTTCCGTTCCTATCAAAACATTTAGTTCAGAACCATTTATAAAACTTGCTGTATTACAACGAGCAG
>CAZBQE010000036.1:0-9343 GCA_964494005.1 uncultured Candidatus Peribacteria bacterium
ACTCCTATTACTATTTATTTCATGACTATGTGCATTTCGAATTACATTTTGGTTGGGCTATTTTCTTAACTTAACTTACTCTTGATTTTAATATTAAAATCATCATAAAATGGTAAGATTTTAACACTTAACAAAATATCATGTTTCTAAGAAAATCGTATATAAACCAAATCAAAACTATCATCTCCAAAGAAAAACTCCTTGTAATCTTATGAGCGAGACAAGCAGGAAAAACATCATTACTCTATCTTTTAAAAGAAGAAGTGAGTATCAAAAAGAAATTCAATACTATCGTATATTTCAATTTTGAAGATATTTTTGGTAAAAAAGAATTTATCAATAAACAGGATTTTTATGATTTCATCAAAACAAATACTGGTGCTGATATGCAAGACAAAAAAACGCTCATCATGCTAGACGAAGTACAAGAAGTCAAAAACGCTCAATGATTACTCAAATCATTGTACGACGATAAAAAATATCAAGCAACAATTATAGCAACTTGATCAGGTATGCGACAATTATCCAGTGGATGATCGTCTTTAGTAGGTAGATGATGAGAGCTTATTGTCTATCCCTTTAGTTTCAAAGAATTCGTAGAAAGTAAATGACTAGTTTTCCCAACAAAAATAGAAATTTCTCAGAGTTTACAAGAACAGTTCACTAATTTATGGAAAGAATTTTGTACGCGATGATGATATCCTGCGGTAATCTTCGCTAATAGTCAGGAGGATAAAATTACCGAACTTGGAAAGATTTTGACGAGGTTAGTAGAAAAAGATATAGCTTTTTGGCTTAATAAACAAGAACTTCCCGCGTTTGAAAAGGTTTTGCAATATGTGGTTCGTAATACAGGGAATCTTCTAAAATATGAAGCTATCTCACAAGAAATAGGAATAAGCAAGAAAAATATAGAGTCTTATGTTTATTTTTTGAATAAAAGTCAGATTTTATATAATGTATATCCATTTTTCAAAGATAAAACCAAAGAACTTACTACACATCCAAAACTATATTTGTGAGATATCTGACTAATGACATTTTTAACCAAAAATTATGATCTTGCAAATGATGGTCGTGCTATTGAAAATAATACATTTTTGGAAATTTTGAAAAATAAGAAACATATACACGACGAAATAAAAATTTATAGAAAACTTAATAACAGCGAAATCGACTTTATTTACCAGTACACATCTGGAGAAATAATACCTATAGAAATCAAATCAGGGAATGAAACAACAATACCAAAAATATTTTATTCTTTTGATGAGGAATATCCAAAAACGAAGACATATATCAAAACAACCAACAATATTTCTACAAAAAAGAAACTAGCAGACACAGATAAAAACGTTATTTTTTCACCAAATCGAAATATAAGTAATTGCATCTAATTTTTTAACTTTTTTTAATTTAATTTAAAAAAGCCCTTCCTTTTAGTGATTGTGGGTTTAATTACGGACTACGAACCTACAACACGCACTATCCGATATCCCCGACCTAATTGATCTCAGCGGTCTGTCGGAGCATCGGACTAGTGCGGAACGTTATACAAACATCCCGACCAGTCGGGACGCTACCTCCACTCTACCCAAGAAGTGGTTCAATACCCCGCCCGCGTTTCGCTTTGCTTCACTGCGTCTGGCTCAAGCGGAATTTTTTTTATTGCAATCCTTCAAAAAAATCCACAATCATTTTCCCTGCATACTCAGGCCGGAGATGCGGATAATAGCTACCGTTGGAAGTATACGATTCCGTATAAGGACACCAGATCACCGGCGCGTCTTTGAGACAGTTGGTATAGATAACACAATTTCCCACTGAGCCGTAAGGAATAGTTTCTTCTGTACAGCCATTCTGTCTAAGCATTTGATCACGAGCGGTTACCGCTGCAGCATACGGACTCAAATTATCGTTTGGATTCTGCATCGTAATAGCAGCCACTGGACCATTACAAGTATTTATCGTAGTTCCACCTCATACACTTCCGATAGCACGAATAACATTACCACGTGCACAAGATAAGCTATTGGTAAACCAAGCACCAAGCGAATGTCCGACAACATAAATCTGATCCATGTCGATACAGTAATTTTCCGTAAAATCTTTGACAATCTGATCGAATAACGCAAAATCTCTTAACTGACTTGATATATCGCCTCCATTACTTCGATTACGCGGAGATGTTTCTTCCGGTAAACCGCTCGGATATACAATAATTGCGTTACCGTTCACTTCATCATTGAGATCATAATACGCACGAACTTGTTCATTGGAATTGGTACGCCCATGAAACGCAAGAATAAGTTTGATCGGTGTATCTTTTGTATATTTGTTACCAATTTCTGTAATATAATTACGTGTTAGACCATTAACATATGATGACGTAATAGGAGTACTCGGTACGGTCTTTCCACATCCTGGAGAACGGGAATCACGAATATCGTTAAAAGTTAATTGTCCAGCCTTATTGAGCATAAGTTGATGAATCAAATACGACATCTCTCCACGCGTAATATTCTTGGTCGGCACATACGCATATTTTGAAAAAACGTTATTATCATGAACAAAGTCTAAATAAATTTGATATCGTTTGTCCTCAGATTTTGGTGAATCGAGATCAACACCATAGGTCTCCAAAGCCATCTTGAGCGCTTCTACAAAAATAACGGTCTGCGTAGGTTTAAATGTACCATCAGTATATCCTTTGACGATAGTATGATCTTTGGCATAACACACATATTTCGCATACCGTTGATCAGCTACATCAGGGAAACATCCCATTCAACTCCCGACTCCTTCACCCAGATGAGATTTCAAAATAATTTTCATAATCTCCGCACGATTAATTTCACGATCCGGACCAAAAGTTCCATCAGTATATCCTTCAACCACATCATGATCATAGAGATACTGGATACTTTCACGATACTGATGATTCACAATATCTGTTGCTGTCGCCGCAAACACGCTACTTCACGACACAAAAAACAAAGCAAACAAAACAATAACAAACAAATATTTCATAAAAATGAATAAAATAAAATTAAAAAATAACCGTAAAATCTCCTCAGATTGTTCATTGAACGGTTGGTTTTTTCAACAAAATCCTGACATCATATTCTCCTACACGACCTTGTCATTGGATCGTATAAAATCTATCAGCAATTTCATGAGGGAAAGTAAATTGATATTCGAGATAGGGATAAACAGTACCGGTATAAGTACGAAAAAGATTCACAGCACCAAACGAAAGACAAAGTCAGGTATACACGCCCCCATCAAGAATAGTAGAAAACGAATCTGTTTCGATATCGCCAGCTACAGAAGAGACAACCGTATGTTTGAGAAGATTCGTACCATGAGCTATGAAGGTATAGTTACCAAAAACAGAATCTATACTACCTCCAGCATTGATAATAGACTCTCTCAAAGCATTATCCTTATATTCATCGACTTGCATTCCACTATAATAAAAAACCGTTATCGTAGGATAGATCGTAAATCATTGTCCCTGATACCATCCTTGCAAAGATCGAGAAAGCGCAATATCATCATAGATACCATCACTATCAGGATCACAGTAAACACCGACATAACTATCACAAAGATCTGCAGGACCTATTCATCCAAATTCATCATACACCTTAGGAGGTAATCTAAACATTCAAGTAAATTCGCCACCAGAAAAAAAGACTGAATTGGTTCATCACGTATAATACAAATTTCACGAAGTAGTAGTATCATATTGCAACAAAAAGCTTTCTATATACTGATATCAAAGTTGATTATAACGCGAACTATCACCTGTCAAATACGAAAGCATCGGATCAGTATTTCCCATACCAGATGAAGGAATCTGAAAAGTTCTAGATCTTATATTTCGAACAAATCATTGTTGATCACCAGACAAAAGTTCTGGTGTATAATCACTCATTGGACCATATCCTGTAGTTCACAAAAATCACCCTGATCACTCAAATCATGGTTGTCTATATCTCAAACTAAGTTCTGCTCTCTCTATCGAAGAAAGTGCTCCATAATACGCACTATGATATTGCTGCACCGTCCCAAGATTTTGCATAAATGGAAAAAATACAGAATACACACTAACCAATATTCCTATAGCAACAACTAAGAGAACTAGTGTAAAAACTAAAAACATAAAATATTTTAATGAAAGATGAAAGATGAATGATGAATGATTTTCGTATTTGTAAGATTATGACCTATTGTAAATTACCATAGTATATAATATTACAAGTCATACATTATACATTATTCATTATTCATTTAGTTTTTAAAGGTCAATATTTGGTGCTCCACAAATGTTACAATAAGCAAACGAATGGGAATAATTATTACCGCATTCCTTGCATTTAACTTTAAGTCTTTCACCACAGGCAATACAGCAAAGATATTCTTTAGGATTCAAGGTATGACAGTTATAACATTCCACAAGATTGGAAGCACATGCTTCTCTCCGAGGAATCCTATCTTTTTTGTAATAAATCGGTCTGATGAGATGATAGATTGGCAATCAAACAATCGGTGTCAAAAACGTCACCAAAAGAATGCTTATTACCTGCAAGCTAAAACTATTAGTTCTATTGATAATATCTCTTGTAGTCCAGATAATAACGATAATCCATAAAAAAATAAAAAACATGACAGCGATATTGATCCACAAAGCCATACCACTTGCAGAAAAAATCGACGAAAAGCTTCGTGTTGATTTATCAATAACCGTACCGACACTCGTATCCATAAATAAAAATTAAGAATTAAAAATTAAGAATTGATAATGTATGATATATCATAGTACAAACTACAGTAATTTCACAATAGTCCATTTCAACAAATACCAACATTATTCACTTGTCCTCGAATGAGGGTTATTAACCATTAATTATTCATTGTTCATTTAGTTAAGATATTTTCTTCTTCATAACCTTTAGAGAATCATCATGTTTTTTCAAGCTATTGATAAGAAAAGCGATCTTTCCTGGATTAGTAAATTCCGTTTCAAAAGCAAAAAGACTCATATTTTCCTGAAGATTTTTCATTGTTACATTGAGAACTGGGATATTAAGATCATTGAAGATTTTCATCATACCGATAATATTTCCTTGTTTATTGGATATTTTAAGCTCAATTCGAATTTTGTATACATTCTCTTCTTGTCCAGCTCGATGTGCTTCCAAAAGCTTATCAAAAGCTATTGTTTTCATACCCCTACACCCGACCTCATGAATTCTGATACCATCTCTACCAGTTTTGGCAATAATTTTCATAGTAGAATTCGGTTTACATTCATGGCAAAAATAATAATTGATCAATTCATCACCATCCACAATAACCTTGAGACTTTCTTTGAATGTATCAAGATCTTTTTGTACCAATTGAGGTCACGGCATCTCTTTTTTTTGTGCAGCAATTTCTTTTGGATACACAGATTTTATAAAATGAGAATAAGTATTTTTTTTATCATAAATCGCCAACAAATACCTTTCCACCTCATCCTTTGAATATTTTTTGCTAATCTGATCTCCTGTCGAACGAAACAAAGGCAATCAAAAAATCTTGAGATGTTTATTCAATTCTTGAAGCGATTGAGCAATTATCTGATCTTTTTGTTCGCTCTTGAGGAATTTAACCAAATTATTCTTGGCACCAGACGTATGAAGAAATTCCAATCGATGTTTATTGGCAGAATATTTATTTTTGAAAGTATTAATTTTGATCACATCTCACGTTTGTGGCTGATAACTAATAGATTTGATTTCTCAATTCACGATAGCATTTTTGAACGACAAACCAATATCACTATGTACAGCAAACGCAAAATCAAGCACCGTACTTCCCGTAGGTAATTCAATAACGTCTCCTTGTGGAGTATAAAGAAAAATACGCTTTTCAAGAATTTCGATATTGAGTTCTTTTTTGAATTGTTCCTTGTCATCCAATGACTTATAATTATTTACGATTTCTTGAAGTTTCTTGATCCATTCACCTTGTTGTTGCGGTACTTTGACTGGCGCATTATGTTCAAAATACGCAAAATGTGCAGCTACACCAAACTCAGCAACTTCATCCATTTCATGAGTCCTAATCTGAATTTCTGTAGGGAAACGAAACATACCAAGCACCGTAGTATGAATACTTTGATAACCATTAAATTTAGGAACTGCAATATAATCCTTAATTTTTTTGATCAATGGTGTATAATATTTATGGATGATACCAAGTACCATATAACAATCACTTACGGTATTGGTAACAACCCTATACGCAAGCAAATCCATTACATTACTGATTTCGGTAGTCTTATATCTTCTTTGTAATTTTTCAAACACTCTATATGGACTTTTGATCCTTCATTTGACTTCAAAATCTTGGATGCCTTCTTCTTTGAGAAGATTCGTAAGAATCTTGATTCCTTTTTCAGTATATTTTTCTCCTTCACCAAAATATCTCTTGAGATAATCAAAAATAGCATTGAATGCTTCCTCTTCAAGCACTTTAAACGATCAATTTTCCAAATACAACTGATAATGATACAATCCAAGTCTTTTGGCAATAGGAACATAAATTTTCATCGTTTCCTGAGCAATCTTCATTCTTTTGGAAGGATTGGGATGATATTGAAGCGTCTGAATATTATGAATACGATCTGCAAGCTTCACAAAAATAACCCTCAAATCACGTGCCATCGCAAGAAAAGTTTTTTTGAGTGTTTCTAGATGTCTATCTTCTCATTTATATTTGATTTTCGAGACTTTGACCATTCCTTCACAAAGCTGAGCAACTTCATCACCAAACTCTTTTTCTATCTCTTTTTGCGTGACATTACAATCTTCGATAACATCATGCAAAAGACAAGTCTGAATCGTTTCCAAATCAGGCTTCATATCCATCAAAAATTTTGTAGCTCTCAAAGGATGAATAATATACGGTTCACCTGAAAGCCTAAACTGTCATGCGTGTTTTTTTTTGGCATATTCATAAGCTTTGGTGATTCCAGATAGCTGTTCTCAAGGAAGATATTTTTTTGCCCTTTGAATAATTTTATCCAAAAGTATCTCCGGATCGTGGATCAAGGATTCATAATCAAAAAATATACCTAATCTTTTAATATCCATACTCTACCGCTATATTATTAAATTTAAAATTTCTAATTTCTAAACATCTAATTATCTAAATTCTTAATTCTAAATTCTTAATTCAATCTATTTCCCCTTAAAGTTGGTAATTACTCCACAAAGTTTCACCTCTCATGTCCCATCACCGATATAGACAACTCTACTACAAAAACGAAATTCCTTAGCCCTTGTATTACCACAATTACTATCAGGTCACAATCATCACGTACAGAAAATAGCAGTTCATCACGTAGTAGCTTCATCTTTGAGATACAATCACAACCCCTGGATTTCCCTGAAATATCTTCCTTCACTTGTAGAAGGATCACTACCGATACATACATCCCAATATCCACTCTGCTGACATAAGCTAAATTGCAAATCATCATGATCCAATCCATTTCACAAATCCAACCCTGTCCATGGACCAGTAAGAGCAAAATATCATTGGTCTCCAGCAAATAGACGCTGAAGCGCATACGATCAACTCATTATCCATGTGTCATCGGGACATCTCACCACTCATTCATCCACCAAAGGATTGATCTTAAGTCGACACTGATCCTTGACTCATGCTCGCCTAGTTCGATTTGTATCCCTTATTTGATAAACAGCTTCCATGCCCTCTCTAGCAAGATTCAAAGCAACAACTTTCTGTCTGGTCCTTTGAACATAATTCATTCCATTTGTCAGAACAACAAGCACCGAAAGAAGTCCGACGGAAATAATAACAATGATAACAAGAATCTCTCGAATAGTAAATCCGTGCTTGATTGATATCGATTGTCTTCCCGTTGAAAATACCATCTATTTGAATACACATAAAAAAACATACGAAAGATAGTGTAAACATCGCAAGTTTTTTTTCAATGTAAAAAACAAACCTTATACATAAATATTGATTCTGAATTTTTATATCCTCCTTTAAAAATATATTTCTTATTTTCATATTATTCTTCAAAAATATCTTCTATTTTTGATTGAACAATACGTAGTTTCCAAAATGAATAATTATTCAATTGGAGAACTATGATTGAAGGATATATAATTGACCAAACAATAATTCTTCGTTTTACTTCTCAATTATTTATTAGTCAAATAAAATTTTACATTATGCATTCAATTACATGACCGAAAATCTCATCACCTACGGAATAATCACTCTTATCGGAATATTGGCGATTTTTTCCTTTATGATAGGGATAGATAAAATGATCAGAATAATATTGGGAAACTATATCTTAAGCAGTATCTGTCTAGCAGCATCACAATCATTAAAATTAGCTTCAGAACGAATGAAAAAAAATCCCGATCTAGAAATTTTGAGCATAGCAAACGACAAAATTGCGAACTTCCTCGATAACGGAAGCATGACTATTATTATGATACTATATGTTATACTTCTCGTCATCGTTTATAGAACATCAAAAATCAGAATAACGCTTCCAAACGATGAAGCACTCAAAAAAATGCTACAATTGATATTCGTTCCTCTTGCTATCATAAGTATGGTACTTACTTTACAGATAGTATTATTGGGAATGAATGGAATTACTATAAATACTGTAGGAAAAATAGCTACGACAGTAGCCAACAACCCCTATATGTTCAAATTCGTCAGTCTCACACCAGTTCGAATACTCCTTCACGGACTCATCACTATCTTCATCACCTCAGAATTCAAAGTTCACGTAGAAACAGACCTCTAATTCAACTAACAATGAACAATGAACAATTAACAACTAATAATAAAGTTTACTAAAATAAACTATTGTAAAATTACAATAATCCATAATGATATAAACACCAATACCTTTCACACTTCACTATTAACTATTTACTGAATTTTATGAACAAACTCTTCTACAAAACTATATTACAAAATAGCAAATTCGAAATCCCGAAAATCAAATGATCAAGATTTATCGGAAATATTTTTCCTATACACAGCAAAGAAGAAGCAGAAGAAAAACTCAAAGAAATTCAAAAGAAATATCACGATGCTACGCATAATTGCTATGCTTACAGATATGGTGCTCAAGTAAATTACGACTTATTTGGAAATCTAGAAATTACACCAGAATATATGAAGCTAAGCGATGAAGGCGAGCCAACAAACACTGCAGGTAAACCCATCCTCGCACAAATTCAAGGACACGAACTACACAATATTCTCGTAGTCGTAACGAGATATTTCG
>CAZBQE010000037.1:0-1057 GCA_964494005.1 uncultured Candidatus Peribacteria bacterium
ACCAAACATTTTTCATCGTATGTTGGCCATGTTGCTTTGGTAAATACTGAGTAGTCGTTACCCAATTGTTCTCGTAGTTCTTCAGCCAAATGTGGCGCGAATGGCGAGACTAAAATTATCAAATCTTCAAATGTTTTTTTCGTGATAGTAGTGCATTCCGTCAAATGGTTTACCAATATCATAAGCTGTGAAATCGCAGTATTAAATCTGAATCCATCAATATCTTCAGTAAGTTTTTTTATACTTTGATTCAAAAGTATTTTCGTTTCATTCGTTTCTTCGGCGTCACTGATTTTATCTTTCAACGCTATTATTTTATCTAGAAATTTTTTGATTCCTTTTATTCCATTTGTGCTCCATGCGATAGACTGATCGAATGGTCCCATAAACATTTCATAGGCTCTTAAAACATCAGTCCCGAACTCGTTGATAATATCGTCAGGATTGACTACATTTCCTCGTCTCTTTGACATTTTTCTTCCATCTTCTCCCATGATAAGTCCGACAGAATGATATTCTTGGAATGGTTCTTCGTGCGTAATTGCTCCGATATCAAACAAGAATTTTTGCCAAAATCTTCCATAGATCATGTGTCTGGTAATGTGCTCTGCACCTCCGACATACACGTCTACGCTACCTCGATATTTTTCTTTATCTTTTCCTACTAATGCTTCATCATTATTTACATCCATATATCTGAGCCAATATCGCGAACTACCTGCTCGTCCTGGCATCGTATTCGTTTCACGTTTTGCTTTGGTTCAGTCTGGCAAGGTCACATTAACTCGCTCAGTAATATTCGCAAGTGGTCATTCTTCTGTTCCCGTAGGTTCATAATTTTCCACATCTGGAAGAAGTAACGGCAACTCTTTTTCATCAAGAGCAATTATTTTTTGTTCTGATTTTATAATATCAAATTCTCGTCATACACATCAATTTTTTTCAATTTTTTCTATATATCAATCGAGGAAATCCCAATGACTTTTTAAATCATCTACTGATTTTGCTTCTTTTAATTTTTCTTTGTTAGAATATATTTTTTCAACAATATCCCTAT
>CAZBQE010000037.1:1067-4483 GCA_964494005.1 uncultured Candidatus Peribacteria bacterium
CCAAGTATAAACTTTAGTTACTTTTACATATATATTTTCTTCTGTTTTTTTGTTGTTGAATTTGATGATATCTCAAGTTTTTATATTGCCAAAATATCTTTCTGGTTCCTCGGGATTGAGTGCTCTAGTTTCTATAGTTTTAACTCAATTAATAATGGCTTGCCATGTTTTCTGTTCATAAAAATTCAACTCCCAGTGCGGTGTTTCTTCTGATCGTAAAATTGGAAACGGTTCTCCTCGATATCTCTGTCTAGAAAATACTCGATCTTGCATTCTATAATTACACTTTTTTCCTCATATTCATTTTTTTTCTAACCGTTCTTGCATTTTTTTAATCGCTTCATCGCTTTCCAGCTCTGTGAATTCTCATGAGTTAATAAGTCTTCATTTTTCTGTGAACGCGGAATCTAGGGACGCGGGTGACCTCACCCCTTCCCCCTCTCCTCCAAGGAGAGGGGATATTTTATTTTTATATTCAATTATTTTTTTTAAGATTTTTTGCGGGTTATCAAAAAGTTCATCATTAGTAAATCTCATAATACCTAATCATTCCATTTTTAGATCTTCTTCTCTTTGTTTATCTCTTCTTTTATTTTCTTCAATATCATGAATAGATCAATCAATTTCTATAACGAGTTTTAATTCATGACAATAAAAATCTACTATATATCTTCCAAAGGGGTGTTGTCTTCTAAATTTTAATCACAGTTTGTTGTTTCTAACTAATTCCCAAAAAAATTCTTCTGCTGATGTTTGATTTTTTCTGAGATCTTTGGTAAATTGTATTATATCGTTATCTATTCGTTGATAGAGAGAAAATTCTTTTTTATTTTTTGGAAGAGTTGATCATCCCTTCTCCTTGGAGGAGGAGGGTAAGGGAGGAGGTCATTTTATGATTACTTCCGTGATAGGCAAGTTGTACTTTTTCGCAAATTCAAAATCTCTCTCATCGTGGGCTGGCACTGCCATCACGACTCACGTACCATAATTAGCCAAGACATAATCTGCTACGAATATTTTTACTTTTTCACCATTAAATGGATTGATTGCATACGCACCACAAAAAACTCCAGATTTATCTTTCTGTAATTCTGTTCTTTCCAACTGTGTTTTATGCTTCGCTGCTTCTTTATATTTCTCAACTTCTGCTTTATATTCAGCCGTAGTTATTTTGTCTACGAGTGGATGCTCCGGAGCTATCGCTACAAAGGACATTCAGAAAACTGTATCTACACGTGTTGTATACACGCTAAACTTTTCATCGCTTCCATCGACTTGCATATCAAACTCCGTCCCTTCACTCTTTCCTATCCAATTTCTTTCTAGGTCTTTCATAGATTCTTCTCGTTTCAAATTATTTAATCATTCAATCAATCTTTCTGCATATTTCGTAATCCTCAATACTCGTTGCTTCATTGGTTTTTGTTCTACTGGACTTCCACAGCGTTCACATTTTCCATCATCAAGATCTTCATTCGCCAATCCTGTCATACATTTTGGACATCGATTGATAGGCTTGAAATCAACATACGCTAAACGTTGTGAATTGAGATATTCATCGATATTGCCATTAATTTTCAATTCTCAATTTTCAATTTTCAATTTGAGCGAAGCGATAGGCATCGCTTTTTGTAATTTCTCGTCGTAGTAATGATTATACATTTGCAAAAATATTCGTTGTGTTCGTTTGAAATATTTCGGATCTGCAGTATTTACGGCTCTGCTTCGATCATATGTCGTTCAAAAACTTTCCAATTGACTGACAAATTTCTTGATATTTTGTTTCGCAACATCCTGTGGTTTCATTTTGTGTTCAATCGCATATTGCTCAGTTCCAAGTCCAAATGTATCGAATCCCATAGGATGCAAGACATTGAATCCTTCAAGCATTTTCTTTCTAGCAAGTGCGTCGGTAGCAATATATCCTTTCGGATGTCCTACATGCAACGCGGAACCAGACGGATACGGAAACATATCCAGAATATAATATTTTGGTTTATTAGGATCTTCTACTACTGTGTAGAGATTAGTCTCTTTTCGTTTCTGCTGTCGCTTTTTGCTAATGTCGTTTAGTTCCATTTTTGGTAATGATATATGATAAATATTTTTTTGTTGAGATACATCTTTATAATATAGTAAATTTTTTCTTGTTTTTTTGCTCATCAAAAAATCTGCCTTACATAGTACATAAAAGCAGTTTGCTTTCAACAAAAAAAAATCGCACGGGGTGCGATTAGAGATATTGTTTCATATTACTATTTTCGGCTATACGTCTAAGTTTTCTGACTCCTTTTTCTTTGAGTTGTCTGACTCTTTCTCTCGTGAGATTGAATTCTTCTCCTATTTCTTCGAGAGTATGTTCTCTGTTTCCTTCTAATCAGAAATACAAAAGAAGGATTTTTTTCTCTCTATAAAAGAGAGATTTATCTGATAGATAGGTAAGGAGACGATTGACATCTATAGTAAGAGATTCTTTTTCGAAATTATCATCGATAGTAACATATACATTATTTTCTAGTAGATCTTCGCGAGTAGCTTCATTATCATCGTTTGTTGTTTTTTCTTGTAATGAAATTATTTTTTGTCCAGCAAAAAGTGCTTTGTGTATCTCATGTTCTTGTATTTCCAAAAAATGAGCCATTTCGCTGATAGTAGGCGATCTGTGGTTTTCCTGTAAAAAAACCTCGTTGAATCTTTTTATTTTTGATTTGGTTCATATAATATTTACTGGTGTTCTTATAGTGTGGCCCGTTGTTACCAATGCGTGTAAAATTGATTGTCTGATCCACCAAACAGCATAGGAAATAAACTTAAATCCCCTACTTTCATCAAATTTTTTCGCCGCTGTGATGAGTCAAATATTCCCTTCATTGATGAGATCTTGAAGCGGTAATCATTGATTTTGATATTGTTTAGCAACAGAAATAACGAATCTTAGATTAGCTTTGACGAATTTGTCCAAAGCTTTTTGGTCGCCTTCTTTGATTTTTTTGGCAAGCTCAATTTCTTCCAAGGCATCAATCAATTCTTGTTTTTTTACCTCATCTAAATAGGAATTTAATGAAGGATTACGTTGGGTTATTTGTTGGGTAATTTTGAACTGTCTCATATATCGCTTGTTAGTTATGTAAATAGTTTCGTATAATATAAATATTAGAATATAAATGTCAATAGATACTATAGAGCTTAAATAGGCATTTCGGCATTCTCTATATATTTTACATTGAAAAACAAACCAAAACAACTAACAATTATTAATTAACAACTAACAATTAACAACTAACAATGAAGGAATTGCTAAAATGGACTATGGTAATTGTACGATAGATCATACAAAGCACTTCAATAACTATCAACTATCAATTATCAACTATCAATTATCAACTATCAATTATCAACTATCAATTATCAACTAT
>CAZBQE010000037.1:4583-9211 GCA_964494005.1 uncultured Candidatus Peribacteria bacterium
AATTATCAACTATCAATTATCAACTATCAATTATCAACTATCAATTATCAACTATTAACTCTTAATTATTCATATGGCGAGAAGAAGAAAAAAGAAAAGTTTAGTGCTAAATAAATATAGATTGGGAATAAGCATGACTGTTTTGGGTGCACTCTTTTTCTTTTCTTTGTATTTTGCAAACGGATCTCCGGTATTGATGTTTCTCAAGACCTATGCGAGTATCATTTTTGGCGAGGTTGGATTGTATGTATTTTTTGCGCTCTGTTTTCTGGTCGGTATTGTCATTATGGCCAAAGGATATTTGATGAAACTTGTTATGAGACAGTTTATTATCATAATGATAGTTATTTCCGCTATAATCAATTTCCCTATTATCGATGGTGATGTAAGCAAATATGAAGCGCTCGGTGGATATATTTCTTGGCCAGTAATCGCATTATTGCAAGTAATGTTTGGTCATCAAGCTATCGCTACCAAAGCATTCATTATTATTTTACTCATACTGACGATAGGACGAATACTTTATTCTTTCAATTTCTCTTTACCAAAAATAAATCTTCAAATAGATAAAAAGCCTAAAGTTTCAAACTCAAAACCCAAATCTTCAAAGTATGAGGAGGACGATGATGAAGAAGAAGAACCAAAACCTGAATTCTGACAGCCGGTATCTCGTTCTTTGATCAAATCTTTACTCAAAGATAAACTTGAACGCAAGATCGAAGAAAAAGAAAAAATCAGAGAAAAAAAATCCAGACCAATGATAAATTTCTCAGCTGAAAAGCCGACATTCAACCATACTATTCTCGACACTAGTCCTGATCAATCCGTAACGATTGATGAATCTTTTCTCATGGAAAAAGCGAAAGCACTCCAAAACAAGTTGATGGAATTTAATGTACCGATCATGATCGAGGGGTTCGATATCGGGCCTTCCATCGTACAAATCAGGATCAAACCTGACGAAGGAATCAGATTATCTACTATTGAAAGTTTATCAAATGATATTTCTTTGTCGCTCAAATCCAAGTCTGTTCGTATCGTAGCGCCGATTCCATGAACCGACTGTGTTGGTATCCAATTGCCGAATCCGAAGCCGATTATGGTGCGTCTAGGCGATATGCTCAATACTACAGAATTTACCAATGATATGAAAAAATCCGACAACAATCTCACGCTCGGAAAAGCGATTGACGGAACAATTATCCTCAAGACTTTGGAATCCATGCCACATTTACTTGTAGCAGGAGCGACTGGTTCTGGTAAGTCTGTTGGCGTCAATGACTTTATTCTTTCTTTGATGTATCAAAATACTCCTTCTGAACTCAAATTCCTTATGGTTGATCCGAAACAGGTCGAACTTGAATTGTACGCGGGACTTCCTTACTTACTCGCACCGATAGTCTTTGAGCCGGAGAAAGCCTTGAAACTTCTTAAGCGAACTGAACACGAGATGGAAAGAAGATATGGAATGCTCAAAAATGTCAGAGTAAAAAATATCGATGAGTACAATCAGAAATATGCGGGAAAAATATGAGAAAATGGAGAGAAAATTCAGAAGATGTTCCGTATTGTTTTCGTTGTTGATGAATTAGCTTCTATGATGTTGTCCAAATCAAAGAGAGATGTAGAAAATTGTATCACACATATTTCCGCGAAAGCGAGAGCTGTTTGAATTCACTTGATTATAGCTACACAGAGACCGTCAGTTGATGTTATTACTGGTTTGATCAAAGCGAATATGCCGACGAGAATAGCATTTGGTACGGTTTCAGAGATAGACAGTAGAACAATACTTGGAAGAAAATGAGCTGAGACGTTACTCGGAAAATGAGATATGCTCTATATCGATCCGTCCACCAAATCGCCGACGAGAATCCAAGCGCCGTTTGTTTCTACTGAAGAGATTGAAAAAGTCGTGATGACACTCAAAACAAAATATATGGGCGGACTTACGGAAGAAGATATTTACAACCAAGAGATTGTTGGTTTATTGGAAAATAAACTTGAGACAGGTCATCAGCTCTTTTCAAGTGGAGGTAACGACGATGACGAACTCGTAGAGCAAGCTATCCAAGTTATTTCACAGACGAGAAAAGCTTCAGCAACCTTATTACAAAGAAAGCTTGGTGTAGGATTCGCTCGTGCTGCGAGGATTATGGATATTCTCGAAGAGAAATGAATAATCGGTCCGCAAGACGGAGCGAAACCGAGAGACATATTTATTTAAAAAATAACTAACAGTGAACAACTAACAATAAAATTTTTATAATTGTTAGTTATTAGTTGAAATTATTACATCACAATTTCATAAAATAGCAAGACAAATCTGCTACTATTAGTAGGTTTTTTTGTTTTTTTTGCTTTCGGGGATATACTTAGACTAAGAAACTAGCGGAAAGTTAAAAGCATCAAGCTTCAAGCTGTTCTCTAGCTAATAAGTAGCTTTGAACTTCAAACTTCAAGCTTTGAACTATTATCATTTATCATTTCAATCTTATTACCATGAGCTTTACTAGCAAAAACCTCAATCACCCATCCAAAAGCGGAATGACCTTTCTCAAAGGCGCTACGCTGTTTTTTCTCGGGATGTCTGCTGTCATGTTTTTGACGCAAGCGTTTGAGATTGTACCTTCTGTCAGAAATGCTAAGCAATATATCCAAGAGATTATTTTCACGACAGATGGATATAGCGATTCTTCTCAAACCGTAACTATCGATGGATCAGGTGGTAACGCATATTTTGCAGGAAAATTATGAATAGGTGTATCTGATCCAGATGCAAAATTACATATAAATAATGGTGGCTTGAAAATAACAGAAAGTGAATCTGATATAGACATCAATATAGATGATGGTTGGCCAAAAATTACATCAGAAAGTCGATTATTATGAGTGTACGATACAATAGATGATTCGGCCATATGATTTTATTCTATTAGTGATAAAGACTTATATCTATGAACCGATAGCAATGAAATAATACGTATAAAAACGGGCGGTAACGTTGGTATCGGAACTACTACGCCATGATATGATCTCGATGTCGCAGGAACAGGAAGATTTGATGGAGTATGTATAGGAGCAGATTGTCGTACTACACGACCTACGGGGGGTACAGTAGTCGAAGTCGAAGGCGATTCTCTATGGAATACTGGTATAAGTAATGTGATATATTACAATAGCGGGAGAGTTGGTATCGGAACTGATACACCATGATATGATCTTGATGTTGATGGAACAGGAAGATTTAATAATTTACTGATAGTCAGTGGAACATCACCTATGATAAATCTTTCTAGTACACAAAATATGGAGCAATTCGGAATACAGTTCAATGATTATTTATCAACTAATATATGATCGATTACTGCATTTACCTATAATTGGGGATGAACTACTACCTGATTTAGAATTTCATCAAATAATGGATATCCGATATTGTTCAATACCAATTGAGACACGGAAAGAATGATAATCACAACAAGCGGTAATGTTGGTATCGGAACTACTACGCCATGATATGCACTCGATGTCGCAGGAACGGGAAGTTTTGATGAAGTATGTATAGCATGAGAATGTATGACTACTTGGCCTACAGGAGGTATAGCAGTTAGTGGTGACTACTATCCTCTAGCGGGGAATAGTATATCCAATCCAGTAACAGGTGATTTCTATATGGACAACGGAACAGGTAGTTATACCCTAGAGATAGGTACAACCAATATGATTGTGTGAACGCCTGCTGATGTGGAATGACCTATAATCTCTCCCGTATCTTATGTGCCTGGGATGTGACCGTTCCCTATAATGGTAACTAAATGATGGAATCTGTTTTTGGGTGAACCAGGACAAGATACACAAATGTTTATTACGAATGCTGATACTAATTTTTGAACAACATTCAAACAAAAACATGATGAAGCTAAGTTTTCTATCGTTATTCAATCAGGTGGATTGATGTCATATGAATCCTCATTCGATTTCTTAAATGATGGAAGAATACAGGCACACCCAGATCCGTCTTCTGTAATCTCTGATGACTGAGATTTCATAACCAAATGATACCTTGATGCTAATATCGATTCAACTCAATTTGTAACGATAGATACAGATCAAATAATAACAGGTAACAAAGAATTCAAATGAAGTGTTTGGCTTAATTGACCTCGATCATCTACATTAACATGGCTACCTGGTGGTTGAAGTACATGATTTCATTTTGATCAAGATGGTATCGAATATATTGGTTTTAGTTGTAGTGATTTCACTAATAATTCGTTGGTAAACAAATCTTGTATCGAAGCTATGATAACTTGAGCTTCGTTTGATTATCTACCGTTATCTGGTAACACAGAATGAACACAAATATCAGGAGATGTATATATTAAAGATGATAAAATTTTACATCGAGGAACTGCTGGCGGACGAGGATATATAAATGGTAATTCATATAGTCTATCAATTGCTCATAATGATACAGTTAACCAGCAAAATCCTAGCTTTCAATTAACTAATTGAAATGCTGTGATAGGGTATTCTGATTATGGTAATAGTATAACACGTACAGTAATATTAGGTGTGTCATGATTTGTTTATGCTGCTGATTATTCATGAAGTTATACTGCTAG
>CAZBQE010000038.1:0-9144 GCA_964494005.1 uncultured Candidatus Peribacteria bacterium
ATAGAATGATCTACCAATATTTCTGACGAAGATATCACCAAAGCAAAAGCTGAAGGAGAAAAATTCGCCGAAGAAGATCGCAAGAGAAGAGAAATTGTGGAATCCAAAAATAGACTTGAAGCCCTTATCTATCAAATGGAACAAATGCTTTCCGAAAAGAAAGATCAGATTCCTGATGACGACAAAGAGAAGGTGAATAAGTTGATGGCTGATGGAAAAGTAGTTACCGGAAAAGAATGAGCAACCAAAGAAGAAATCGATACAGAGATCGAAAGAATCCAAAAAGAATTTGCAGAACTCTATAACAAATATCAAGCTGCTCCATCACAGCCAGCTCCCGATGCAGATAAAGAAATCGGAAGTGAAGAAAGCGGAACTGTTGAAGGTGAAGTTATCGATGCAGATGCTAAATAGAGCCTAGTTCCGGCTCCAATCCTTGCTGCCGGAATTAGAACTTAGAAAAACCACTCCAAAGCGGAGTGGTTTTTTGATTATGATTTATTTTATGATTTATTTTGTTAAGACTTTCATAATTTCTTCTACGGTCAAAATACTTGTAATTCTTGCTGCAGAGTTTCCCACAAACATTAATCCTTCTCAAAAGCTTCATTTGGTACTTTTGATTAGTTCATTGATGATACACATTTGTGCTTTGTTTTGATCGCCATCTCTCAATCAACAGTATTTAAGACAATTATTGAGACAATCTCTTTTGTGAGCAACAACTCATTGCATACTCGTCAAAATAGGACTTTGTTTCAATGCTCTTGCAGGTAATCCTACACTAGACATGTAGGTTATGATATCATCTTGCGTGCTGTCTACTACTGCTTGTTTAAATGTTTCATGTGCTCAACTTTCTTCACTAGCCAAAAATCTTGTTCCTACTTGTACCATATTAGCACCATATCACAAAACCTCTCTTACATCATTATTATCAATAATTCATCCAGCTCAGATGAGCGTAATATTGGTATACCCATTTTCATCCAATCGTTGTCTTGCTGCAGGGACTGAGTTTTCCAAAGAAAGTTTTGGATCATCAATTTTATCTAAAGTTTTTGCTCATAAATGTCATCAAGCACCACGTCTTGTTCCAGGATCTTCAAAAATAATATAATCAGGGACTCTACCGTATGTTGCTTTCCGTTTTTCTACGACTATTTTTATTCCTTTTGGATCAGAAAGCATGATGCCAAGAGCGACATGAGGAAAGTTTTTGGTGATTTCTGGAAGGTTCCAAGCAATACCAGCTCCTGAAGTAATACCGTCTACTCAAGCTTCACAAGCTGCTTGTACTTGTTCATCAAATCATTGTAATGCAAAAAGAAAATTCATAAAAATCGCTCATTTTCCATTTGCTAATTGTTTTGCTTTTTGAATTTCTAGTTTGATACAATCCAAATTTACTTGATGAAAAATTTGTTGTCTAAGTTCCAAAGGAATAGGTTGATAATTTTTTTTTGCTTCTTGTATCGCTTGATCAAGAAGGTGTTTGTATTGTGGCAATAGACAAAGTGCTGCAGAAGATAGTGTTCCTATTCCTCCATTACGAGCAACATTTCAAGCAAGTTCAAAATTTGATATGCCTACTCACATACCTCATTGGATAATCGGTTCTGATGCTGTATGTAAACCTATACGAAACATTATTATCATAGAGTAAAATAAAATGTTATCAATGGCATGAATATATGTATTTAAAAAAAAAGTCAACAAAATTTTTCAATAGAAACTCGATAACCAACTAACAACTACTAGTGAACAATTATTAATGAAAGAATTGTATCTTAATCGACTATTCATATACTACAATAGTCCATATAAAAATGGAAACCAATAGTGCTAGTTATTAGTTGTTAATCATTAGTTGAAAATGAATTTCGTCATCACCTGCGCTGCAGGATTAGAATCTGTACTCAAAAAAGAAATAGAAATCGCTGGATATATCGTGATTGCTTCGTGACCAACCATGGTACGTTTCAAGGGGGATTTTTCCGCGATAGCCAAAATGAATCTTCGATCTAGAGTCTGAAATAAATTATTTCTTGAATTGGGACAACATATTACTTCTGATTTCAATCAGCTCTTTGACTTGGTTTCTAAGATCGACTGGAAGATATACGTTCAGGGAAATCCTATCGTTGTAAACGCCATTTCCAAAAATTCTCAACTTTCAAGCACACCGACCATTCAATCTATCGTAAAAAAATCTATCGTCAAAAATATTCTTCAAAACAATATTGAAAATTGCAAAGTCCAGAGAAATCTGGGAAAATTGAAAATTGAAAATTCAGGTAAAGTTTTTGAAGATCCAAAATTACAACCAGTAGAAATACTTGTCCACATACAAAACGATATGTGTTCAATATTACTCAATACGACCGGCGAATCATTACATAAGAGAGGATACAAAAAAGCCACAGGAGAAGCACCAATCAACGAAGCATTAGCCGCGTGATTATTGCTTTTGTCATGACGAAAATTTAGCGAACCGCTCTACGATTTTTTCTGCGGAAGCGGGACTATCATCATAGAAGCAGCTTTGTTAGCCAAAAATATCGCTCCCGGGAGCTTCCGCAAATTTGCATTTCAGCAGTTCGCGCGATACGACCAATCATTATTCGACAAAGAATTAGCTAGTGCAAAAGCCAAAATAATGACCAACAAAGTACACACCATTATTGCATCAGACATCGATCCTACCATGATTTCGATCGCACAAGAAAACGCAAAACACGCTGGCGTACTCGACTATATTCGTTTTGAAACTAAAGATGTAAATGAGTATCTTGATACTTGATACTTGATACTTGGTACTCTAGTTTCTAATCCACCGTATGGACTCAGAATGAATACCTATGATCTAGAAAAAATATATCACACCATCACAGAGTTGTTCATCAAACACCCACAATTGCATTGATGAATTATTACTTCTTACGAAAATTTCACGACTGACGAAGTGTCAGGAAGCTGGAAGAAAAGTATGTTTATGAACGGTGGTGAGAGGTGTTGGTTTTATAAGAAAACATTACTAAAATAATTATAAATGAGAAATGATAGATGATAGATGAAAGAATTTATCTTATCATAAACTATAGTTATTTTACAATAATTCATTTCAGCAATTCCGAAATTTATCATTTCTAATTTATCATTTATCATTTGAAAGTATGACGAAGTCATCAATCCTCGACGCGGGCAAGCTTCAACAATTTGCCAAGGAATATAAACTTCAGCCTTTCAGAATTAAACAGATTCATCAAGAAATATTCAAAAATCAGAATAGTGATTTTGCTGAAATGACAACGTTATCCAAAGACTTAAGAGAAAATTTGGATAAACATTTTTCTGTCGTTACTTTAAAAGTCGATAAAATACTTGAAGACAAAACATCCACCAAAATCTGATTTCAAACCCACGATGGATATACGGTCGAAGCTGTCATTCTTTATCATCAACATAAACACAGTCCAAAGTCCAAAGTCATAAAGTCCAAAGTCCAAAATGGAAAATCTTTGACTTTAGAGACCTTTGACTTTACGGACTTTACTGACGATACATGAGATGAAAAAAATCCGTGAAAAGAAAACTTAAGCAGAATAACATTATGTATTTCTTCACAAGTCGGATGTCCGATGGGATGTCTATTTTGTGTGACAGGGAAACTCGGCTTCAAAAGAAACCTTACGCGAGATGAAATGATTTCGCAAATTTTATTCGCCAACAATTATATCAAAAACAAATTTGGAAAACAGGAAGACGGAACGTTATTCGGTGTGAGAAACGTCGTTTTTATGGGAATGGGAGAACCACTCCTCAACTACGAAAATGTCAAAAAATCTATCGAGATCATGCTCAGACAAGAAGCGTGACTTTCACTTTCTCGTAGACACATTACGATCTCTACTGCAGGAATAATTCCAGGAATCAGACAACTCATCAAGGACGAAATACCAGTCAAGCTGGCTATTTCACTTCACGCACCCAATCAGACGTTGCGTGACAAACTCATGCCAGTAGCCAAAGCATATCCGCTCGAATCACTCAACAAAGTCCTCAGTGAATATGTCAGAGCTTCAGACAATAGAATTTTCTATGAATATATTATGATCAAAAATATGACCGACACTCCTGAACTTGCTGCGCAATTAGTGACGATGCTCAGAGGCAAACTCGCTCATGTAAATCTTATTCCTTACAATACCAATCCCGCCATTGATCTCAAAGAAAGTGATAATGCTTCTATGCAGGAATTCAAAAAAATATTAGAAAAGTGAGGTCTCACGGTGACTATCAGAGATAGTATGGGAAGAGAAATGAAAGGTGCTTGTGGACAACTTGGGTATGAAAATATAGCCAAGGAGGAATAGGTTAAAATATTTGATGTATCCAATTTTATAGCAAAAAAAAGTCCTTAAAAAAATTGACAAAAAAATATTTCTGAGTATACTTAGATATAAAATTTTATTTTATATCCCATTTTTATGTCTACTATCGAGCAACAAAAAACATCCATCGAAGATGATAATTTGTTTTCATGAGAGCTCACATGACTCAAAGCTAAGGTAATATTAGAGACTCCTGAAATAAATAATCTCAAAAAGACTGCTTTGGATAATCATCAAAAACAACATGGTAAAGATTGATTGTATCGATTTAACACATCATCATACAGTAAACTAGAAGATGTTGTGGTATTATTATTGTTTGCACAAAAAAACATTAACAATCCTAAATATGTTTTTTTTAATGACGAACAAGCAAAAAATACTATAAATAATCTTATCCAAACATTACAAAATGGAAATTTTCAAGAATTTCAAAAAATAATATATGAAACAGAAAACAATACAGCAAATACTGATGGAAAGCTTGGTGAAAACACACTAAAAACAACTCAAAAATTTATAGAAAAAAATCTCACCTATATGTTGGCGGAAGCAACAGTTGGGGCGGAAGGATGATTAGCTCATATGGAACCTTTAAAGCCAAAAAATATAAATATTAATAAAGAAATTTTTCCACAAGAAAATATTGCTAATACTATAGAAAATAAAGAATCTATAAATAGTTCATCAATATTGCTTACTGAAGATTTGCTTCAGTGATACCATAGAGATACTGAGTTGTATCCTAATAGTAAAAAAACATACGCAGAACTTTACAAAGAAAGATATGACGCTTTAAAACCATATTGGGAAGGGAAAAAATTAACTTTTACTATACCTGGAGATACCGAATCTACCACAGGTATAATATATTTTGTTGGATGAACATTTAATATTGTTAATGGTTCAAAAACAACTTCTATTCAAAATGTTTATGAACTTGGATCTGATCATATCACATTCTGGATAGATAATCAAAGATATACATTATTTCAAGATCAAATTACTAATGAAAACGAACTTCTCGTTCATATAGAAAAAGTTGAGGGTGATATACCATCAGATTCTATGCCAGATAATTTGGCAGTCAGCGAAAGACCCGCTGAAACAGGATTAAAAACTGAAATAGAAAATCAAGAAAAAAATATAACGGATATTGATGCACTCAAGACCAATCGAGAATGAAAATATATAGATATCGATATTACTAATATTCCTAATAGAAACAGTGATGAAAATGTAAAATGATATGTCCATATAGAAGATAATGGAACTATAACCATAAAAGAAAATACTGTTACCAGTACTATTTATCCTACAGAATTTACTGTAGATCATATTGTCCGAGAGGATGAAGATAAAAAAAGACTAGAAATACCAAATATACCAAATGAAAATGGTATTTTGGCTACCATTAACGAATTACCGGTTTTGTGAACAGAAACTGAGCCTACTGATTTGATGGCAGAAGAAAAATAATTTTTTATTCTCTAAATATATACACATGAGACAATGACCAGATCCATTTAGTGATGAAAAAATCCCAGAAAAAGTTTCTACTACTTCCGATGGAAATGTAGACAGAAAAGAAACCCCTACAGGGTCATCTCTTCTCAGTGATTATAAAAAAAACATCCAAATATGAAGAGATGCTTTTAAAGCATACAATGGAGACAAGGCTGCTATAGAAAGAAAAATGCAATCTTTTGAAAATAGAGGAATCAATTGAAAAGAACAATATTTAGATAATCTAATTGCAGCTGATGACAAAGAGCTAGAAGAGAACTATCTCAAATATTTTGAACCACAAACAAGCAAATCTTATCTTGGTGCTGTTGTGACTGCTATAGAAAATGATGCAGTAAAAAAGTGATTTTTTTCTGAAATGAATGGTGCTCAGGATATGATAGATGAAAAAACAATACAAAGAATAAAGGTGTTAGACAGACTAATAGATATTTCAAGAAAAATACAAAAAGAAAATGAACTCAAAAATCTTCATGAAGATCTAAATAAATAAACTTGTTTTTGTACTTTCATTTACTATTTACGTCTAGAGAAGGTAGCCATCAAATATAAAGAACAAATCTTTTTCATAATCTGGAGGGTGAGAATGTGTGTGTTTTACATACTATTCTCCTCTCCTTTTTCCATAATAAAAAAAAGATGCGATTACTCGCACCTCTATATATTCTTAATTTTGAATTCTGTATTCTTAATTCTGCATTCATTTATATAGTCCACTGTCCATGGACAATTCAAATAAGTTGTCGCTGTCCTTCGATATTTTCAAATACAAGATATAAACTTCTCCAGTCCATTCCTTCGTATTGTGGATCAATCTGTGGAAAGTGATATTCTACGATTTCTTTTCCGGAGTAAACATCGAAGATAGTATTGATAGTATTTCCTCTCTCGAATTTCTGATTATGATACACTTCAGGTGCGTTTATAAAATCTACATCGTAGACATATTTTTCTCGGTACTGACCGATTCATAGGTCGATAGGAAATCCAGATCCATCTTGTGATCCTCGAATGAATGTTCTAGAAAGCGCTAATCCGTGATAGACTTCATCACTGGTAAGAATGACATCTGTTTCTATATTTACATATTCATAGGGAGAGAAACGAAGTCCTTGATCGCCGATAAATGTAGATAAGGTAATCAGATCTTGGGTTTTGATAGCGTTTAGTACCACATCTATCGTTCAGGTTAGATCGAGTATTGTTCAGGTATTCATCTCTTCATCAATAGAAAGGATATCTGTCTGTTGTCCACATCCAGTCAAAAGGAGTCCGAACGAAAAAAGAGAAATCAGAAAGAAAATTTTTTTCATGAAAATATATGTTATATAAGTAAATTTTACTTAAATTTTTTCTGAAAATATTGGACGAGCAAGGTAATAACGAACCCACCGATGAACCCATCAACACATCATCGTAATAATCCAACAAAAGCTCATCCTAAATTTGGACCGTATCCGATATAAAATGTTTTGACGAAGCTGACGAAAATAGCACAATATCATCGTAATCGAGCAGTGATAGCAAAAATAAACAATCCAATCCCGAAATAGATACCGAGTGCAAGTCCTACAGCAACAGGTGTCCTGAATTGAGGTTTCATGATGGAATAGCTAAAAAATAAAAGATACCTATCTTATAGATAAATAGAGTTGTTTTTCAAGGATTCCACTAAAAAGATAATGTTGTATATTAGAGCATATTTTTCTTTTGAAACTTCAATGTCATTCATTATAAATTTCTTATTTATAAAGTTTTTTTGTAGTATGAAAAAGTCTTACAAGTTTCTTTTTCGATTTCCGAGGATATTCGCTATAGCGTTTATTTTGTTTATTAGTATGTTTGCTTTGGATATTTTTTGACAATGATATACATTTTGGGAAACAGTGCTTGGATTGTTTATACATCTGATTCCTTCGTTATTCTTGACGATTGTTTTGATTCTCTCTCGAAAAAAATATCCGCTTGTAGGAGCAATCGGTTTCGGAGTATCTGGTATATTTTACACATTTATGTGTATTATCAATTTTATTAGATCATTAGGTTTTGAAGCTAAATCATGGCATTTGCTTATTTGGCCACTTCAAATAGCGTTGCCTGCATTAATCATCGGACGGATGTTTTTTCGTTATTGGAAATTAAAGAAAAAAGGGAAGATCAGTATATAATATATCTTTTATTTTTTTGTGTTATTATGAAAGATCCAGAACTTCTTGTGCAGAGAGTATTGAGAATTACTATCTCATCGAGAGTAATGTTGTTGGTATATGGATTCACATTGTTCGCTATCCCATTATTGCTTTCTTGACCGCAATTGTTGGTGGGAAGTATCGTCAATGTTTTATTAATCATGGTTGCAATTAGATATAAAAATTATAAAACTTTGCTTCCATTTGCGGTATTGCCAAGTATCGCAGCAGTAGTACATGGAGTATTGTTTGGGCCATTCAGTGTATTTCTTATATACATGATGCCAGCGATACGGGTAGGAAACTTTTTGTTGATGTATGTCATTCAACATGATAAATATTTGCTCAAAGGAATTTTGAGCGGAGTATTATATAAGGCAATTTTCTTGGCGATTGTTGCATATATTTTGATTTATCTCTGAGTGTTGCCAATAGTTTTCCTCAAAGCAATGGGATTTTATCAGTTAATTACTGCATTGATTGCAGGTGTAGTAGTATATCTTGGAAAGAATTATTTACTAAAAAGAGAATAATTAAAATTACTAATCAAACGTGTTTTGATTTTAAAATGCGTTTTTTTTGTTGATTTTCCTAGCGTAAGAACTATACATAAATCAATTGTCTTTTTATATTTTTTTTGTATCCATGCCAAAAGCAGTAAAGAAAAAAACTCCAGCCAAAAAGAAATCCACTACAGCGGGTAAAATTGCAGTTAGAAAACCAAAAAAAATTATCGTAAAAACACCGCTCAAAAAAAAGAAAAATTCACGGTTAACGATCTTGGGTATCGCTAATGTAGTAGTATTTTTGGGAGTGTTAGTCATAAATTATTTTGCAAACAGTCTTCCTATTGGTGGTATGATGACCGGTGCTTTATCTGATCTTTATCCAAACTTATTCACTCCAGCAGGAATCACCTTTTCTATTCGAGGACTTATTTATTTAGCGCTTCTTGGATTTGTAATTCGACAATTGATTGATCTTTTCAAAAAGAGATCTCTCTGAATTACCAAAAACATAGGGATTCGATTTCT
>CAZBQE010000039.1:0-8866 GCA_964494005.1 uncultured Candidatus Peribacteria bacterium
TCATTACGATTCATAAGAGAATAGAGCTGAATTCTGAGCAGTCTGTCAAAAAATATTCTGAGATTCGCTTGTTTTTGTTGGTCGAAACTCTCAGGATAGTGCATTGCTTTGATCGTCTCTTTAACTCCCATGAGTCAGAATTTTTGTATAAATTCACTAGGTAAGTACTCAGAAAAAATTATATCCACCTTGTCTATCAAATTTCGCATTTTTTGTGCGAACCATCCTGGCTTAATTCCCATGAGCTCAGGATATATAGGAAAAATTCTACCACTATTGTAAACATCATGCGTTTTATTCTCAATTTTCCCAGATTTCTCTGGACTTTGCAATTCTCCATCTTCAATACCTTCTTCAGGTGCTTCTGTCTCCACCACATCTGGATGAGAAAAAGTAATCCTACCATATTTAATATTCGGCTTACCAACAATAATGTATCGTTTTTCTTCATGTAATTTACTCGCCATAAACCCAGAATTGAAAATAGTAATATATCATGTATTCCCTACAGGATCAACGAATTTTATTTCATATACTCTTCTACCTCATCTCATATAGATTTTTTTTTCAACAACCCTACCTTTCGTCGCCGTTATTCATTTTTCATTAAAAATAAGTTCATCAAGATTTCTTATCGTCGATCTGTCTTCGTACGCCCTCGGAAAATATTGCAAAAAATCCTTCACGGACGTGATTCATGCGTCAGCGAGAATTTTGATGTATTTCGATGTTGTTTTGAGTATAGTTTTCAAATTCATCATACAAATATAGTATACATGTACAAAACAAAAACAATAATATTTTTTATGCTTTTTCCAATTCCAAAATTCTATCTATTCTAAATACTCTTTCGCCTTTGTGGGTATGACAATATCATTTTACTCACAAAAAACTAGATCATTCATATTCCATCATACCTACCTCATACGGTTCAAATAACCTACGTACACTTGTATCTTGAGATTTTACATACGTCATATATATACATCATTTCTTAGCAATAACTTGAGAAAACAAAGTGATCTTTTTTTTGGTAGATAACAAAAGCTCAGGCCTAGAACAACGCATTTCAGCTACAAATCTAACAACACAATAATCCAATCTGATATGACTATAATTAACTTGAGTAGTGAGAAGTATCCCTTCAAGTGTACGACAACGACTCAACGCCACATAAGATTGTCCATGAGCAAATATTCACGAACTCAAATCAATAATAACCTTATCAAACGTCTTTCCCTGACTCTTATGAATCGTCACTGCCCGAGCAAGTGTAAGCGGTAATTGAGTAAATGACCCGACCGTAAATACATCCAAACGTTTTTTACTCGGATTGTATTCATACTGAGAAACTTTCCAAGTATGAGGTCATACCTCAACTTCCTCACCTCCATAGATCTGCACCACAACACGATCTTTTTTGAGAAAAGTAATCTTACCTAACGTACCATTAACTCGACGACTGTCAGAATCATTAGCAATAAACATCACTTGCGCTCATTTTTTCAAAACAAGCTTCGCATCAGCAGGTAATTGTCTCCCTTGCATCTCCCCCTTAGATGTCGCTTTGAAATTAACCGAACGAGCATCGACATCAGCAAGATAGGTCTGATTTATCGTATCTACGATAGCATTGGTACCAGCGAGATAGACCATACCATCAGCGATATCGATATCTTCACTCACACGAGTATTGAGCAAATGAAGATGTTTATCAGTAAGCGTTTTTGTTCTGATCGCATTCAAAATATCAATAAATTTCTGATCCGATTGACGATAGACTTTTTCGAGCTCGATAAACTCCATATCAAAGGATTTCTTCCTAACAATTTTCGCATCAAAAAAATACGGACTCGAATATTCTTTTTGGAAAAACTCCTTTTCAAACTTGGTAACCACAGGAGGTAATTGATACAAATCACCTATCATAATAAGCTGAACCCCACCAAACGGCAAAGCAGATCATCTGACTATCTTGAGAAATTCATGAATACAATCCATCATATCAGCTCTCACCATAGAAATCTCATCTATTACAATAGTATCAAGCTCAGTGAATTTGGGATCTCAGATCTGAAATTTAGCTTCTTGCTTAGCTTTTTTGAGTGTCAACGTAGGTGGAAAACCAAAAAACGAATGAATTGTAGCTCATCAAATATTGAGCGCAGCTACGCCCGTAGGAGCCAAAAGTACAATATTTTTTTTGGTAGTATCCAAAAAACACATAAGTAAGGTAGATTTTCCCGTCCCTGCTTTCCCCGTCAAAAAAATATGTTTATTGGTAGTTTCCATAGTCTCCAAAGCTTTGGTAGCTATCGTATCAAAGGTCAATGTCTCCATATCCATCCGTCAAATATAATTAAAAAAATAGTATATCAAAATACATACTATTCTTCTCTCTTACTTTGTCAAACATTTTTTTGACAAAAAAATATAGAAAAATTAATTAACTCAAATATCTTATTAAAATTCCTACTGACCTATCTTCATGTATATCTCATTTTTTGATAAGTGCTAGTATCTCTTTTTTTGTCTTCCATTCCACGTCGATATATTCTCCCAGTTCTAGTTGTTGTCATTTGGCATGGGTTGTAAATTTTTTGACGATGAAATAATGAAGATCCCATTCTACCGTGGCTCATGCTTGCGATATGTAATACAACTTAGGATCTTGAGGGATCAATCCTACTTCTTCTTCACATTCACGCTTAGCTGCTATGAGTGCATATTTTTTGATATTCTTTTTATTCTTATTATATTCATTTAACGTATCAAAGACTTTACCACCAGGCAAACGGTAATCATATCCTTTCAACTCCTTGCGATATTCTTTAGTCAGTAATATCTTGTTTTTATCACAGATAATCAAACGAACTCACGGAGATCTTCTAGCTATTTCAAAAACAAGTTCTTTATCTTCTATTTTTACTAGTTGATGAACAACTTCTACAATCTTTCATTGGAAAACGATTTTTTCTTTAAGGAGTTTCATAAATACAACTAACAACTAAAAACTAACGACTAATAATTTTATTCAGGTGTTTGTCAGATTTATCAAATATATACGTCCCGATTAATCTCTTGTTGCCCTTTTCACTTCAATATCTCATTAACTTTGGAGAAATGTTTACATCAGAAAAATCATTTATGTACGCTGAATGGTGATGGATGCGGAGCTTCAAGAACAGTATGTCTACTTGTGTCTATAAATTCTTTTTTCTTCTGGGCAAATGCTCATCGAAGCAAGAAGATTACTCATTCTTTCTTATCTGAAATATTTTTGATCACAGCATCAGTAAATGTGTGCCATCATATATCTTTGTGTGAATTCGGTGTATCTTTCATAACGGTCAGACTAGCATTCAATAAGAATACTCACTGATCTGCCCGTTTAGTTAAATTTCAATTTACCGGCGGAGTTATTCAGACATCTGCCTGCAATTCTTTGAAGATATTTTTCAATGACGGTGGTAATTTTACTCAATCTTGGACTGAAAAACACAACCCATGAGCTTCTCACTCCCCATGATAGGGATCTTGTCCGAGAATAACGACTCTAACCTTATCAAATGGTGTCAGATTAAAAGCATTGAAGATATCTGATCATACAGGATAGATAATATGTCCTGCTTGTTTTTCTTGAAGAAGCGTTTCTTTGATTTGAGCAAAATAGGGCTTAGTAAACTCATCAGCCAAAAGTTTTTTTCGAGAATCATGAATCTGAATAGTGTCAACCTGTATCTGCATATCAAAAAAAATTACTAAAGAAAAATTTAGCTATACAACTGAAAATATTATTTTCTCAAAGGCGTATGGATACTAGGTTTTTTTTGTGGATACATCAACACATAAACCGTTGCAAGACCTACAATTACATAAATCACACGAGCAAAAAATCCATATCCAAAAATCAATGCTACAACATCAAAATTAAAAAGTCACAGCAATCATCGATTGAGTCCTCCGATAATCAAAAGCACCCATGCTACTTTCCTGAGATTTTCCGTGTTTTTAAATTTTTTCATGATCATAAAATAGGAAAAATAAAGGATACTACTATATAACTAATTTCAGAAAGAAAAGCAAGAACTATTTGATAATGAGTTAAAAAATAGTATATAAGAAAGGAATATGTTTTTTTATATAAAAAAAATCACCTATGTCACATCATCAAGAACGGAAAAAAATCATTCAATCATTAGAATCCGATAAAGAAAAATGACTATCAAAAAAAATAGCAGAAGAAAGACTGAAAACATACGGACAAAATAAACTCCAGCAAAAAAAGAAATTTTCTATAATAAAAATATTTTTAAACCAATTCAAAGATCCTCTGGTAATCGTCTTGATAGGAGCAGTTGTTCTCAGTATCGTACTTCACGAATATTCAGATGCTATAGCTATTGGAGCAATTATAATATTAAACGCATTATTTGGCTTTTTTCAAGAATATAAAGCAGAAAAATCTATAGCTATGCTAAGTAAACTCACTTCTCCTACAGCAAAAGTAATAAGAGAGGGAAAAGAAATGATTATTCCCGCAGCAGCATTAGTACCAGGAGATATCGTACTCTTGGAAGCAGGAGACAAAATAAATGCAGATATCAGACTGATAGAAGCAATCAATCTTACTGTAGACGAATCAATATTAACAGGAGAAAGCAACACTGTAAACAAACAAACAAATATTCTTCCAGAGAAAACGATAGTAGCAGAAAGACATAATATGGTATTTGCAGGAACTATAACATCTACCGGAAAAGCAAAAGGTATTGTAGTAAAAACAGGTATGCAAACAGAATTAGGATCTATAGCAGAAATGGTACAATCTACCAAAGAAATACAAACACCATTACAAAAAAAATTAAAAAAATTATGAATTCTTCTCGGAATCATTGCATTAGCCATATGTTTACTTGTATTGATTATCGGAATAATAAAAGAAGAATCACTCATAGATATGATATTTATAGCTATAAGTCTTGCGGTTTCTGCAATACCAGAATGATTACCAGCAGTCGTAACAATAACACTAGCTCTCGGTGTCCAAAAAATGTATAAAAAAAATGCGCTAATCAGAAAACTCAAAGCCGTAGAAACTTTATGAAGTACAACAATTATATGTACTGACAAAACAGGAACTATAACACAAAATCGCATGGAAGCGGTTGCTATTCTAGTAGACGGACAATATTTCTCATTACAAGAAAATACTATCAAAGATATGAAAAAATATTCTCAGATTTGGAATATAGCAGCACATTGCAACGACGCCAATCTTCCTAATATCGGCGACCCGACAGAAATTGCACTCTTGGAAAAGGCAAATGAAATGGGAATAAAAAAAACTAAATCAAGAACAGATGAAATACCTTTTTCTTCAGAAAACAAATATATGGTAACCATACATAATAATATCGGTTATCTCAAATGATCACCAGAAATAATTCTTGCTATGTGCGATAGATATGAAGAAAAAGGAGAAATTCATCTTATGACAGAAGCAAAGAAAAAAGAAATTCAAACACATCTAAACCATATGACCAATCAAGCACTCAGAGTACTGGGAATGGCATACAATAATACCGAAGAAAAAAAATATATCTTTGTAGGACTCATCTGACTAATGGATCCACCAAGAGAAGAAGTAAAAGAAGCATTACGTCTATGTAAACAAGCAGGCATAGAAGTGATTATGATCACTGGAGATAATAAAGATACCGCTGTAGCCGTAGCTAAACTTGTAGGTATACAAGGAAAAGCAATGACCGGAGCTGAATTTGATGAGTTATGAAAAATACAACAACTTCCTGATGGAGTAAAAATATTTGCCAGAGTAAATCCTTCTCATAAAGTAAAGATCCTTCAGATATTACAAAATCAATGAGAAATAGTAGCTATGACAGGTGATGGAGTAAATGATGCTCCTGCACTCAAATGAGCAGATGTCGGCATCGCTATGTCAAAAAAATGAACAGATGTTGCAAGAGAGGCAGCGGATATGATACTTATAGACGATAATTTCGCATCTATAGTCTCCGCTATAGAATTCGGTAGAATTATCTACGATAATATCAAAAAAGCAGTAAAATATCTACTATCTGTAAACTTCGATGAAATACTTGTAATAGGTGTATGTATAGTTGTCGGTGTACCATTACCCATGATACCAATACAGATACTGCGAATGAATTTAGTCACTGACAGCCTGCCTACATTAGCATTAAGTGCAGAACCTTGAGAAAAATGAATCATGAAAAGAAAACCAAGATCTAAACACGAACATATACTCAGTTGATCATGGAAATTTATCATACCAAGTACTTTAATAGGAGCAACGATTACCTTATTGTTATTTTGGAGAGAACTGCACATAACAGGAATAGAAAAAGCAAGAACTGTTATTGTTACCGCATCTATATTTTTTGAATTATTTATGGCCTTTGCAGTAAGAAGCGATATCCAAAACATATGGAATCTCAAGATAAATAAATATTTACTAGGAGCTATAGGAATCAGTATACTACTCCAAATAGCAGCAATTTATACACCATTACATATCTTTTTAGAATTCACTCCCTTAAATCGAAAAGATCGATTGCTTATTATCGGAACAGGAATGATATGATTAATTATTTTTGAACTCATCAAGCTTTTCAGAAAAAAATAACCACATAAACCATCAAAAAGAAATCGATTGAATTTTTGTTATATTTCATTACACATCATATGTTCAAACAACGTATAGCCCTGCTAAAGCAGGGAGGAAAGTCCTGACACCAAAAAAAAGGTAGCATCTCACGGATGCTGGATGTCGCAAGACCAAATGACAGTGCCACAGAAACGTAAACTACCCCGCATTTCTGCGAGGAAAAGATGCAACGCGAGGATGATTCCAATTATTCGGAAGCTACCTCTCCTCAGTTTCCCTGATAGGTATTCGAGTGGTAAACCATACCTGGTGCAAGCTTACTTTGTAACAATACAGAGAAAGTGCAATACGCTGGCTATAAGCTAACATAGACACATTATACGTTATACAGAATCAGGCTTATTGTTTGAACATATATTACAAAACGATAGACAATCTCATTGTTCCAATTTTCATCGTTCTAATAAACTATATAGGGCCGTAGCTCAGCGGTAGAGCGGGAGTCTCCAAAGCTCCGCGTCGAGGGTTCAACTCCTTCCGGTCCTGAATTAAGAAACTGCATAAGTAGTTTTTTATTATTATATCAATCATTTTGAACAATAAATACTACGTCATCGTCGATATTGAAACAACTGGACTCAGCAAAAACAGACATCATATCACCGAAATAGCAGCGGTACAATTTGATGGAAAAAATATAATAAATACCTTTCAAACACTCATAAATCCACAGACACCCATCCCTGCATTTATTACCAAACTCACAGGGATCACCAATGAAATGGTAAAAGATGCTCCGACAATAAAACAAGCATTGCCGGATTTTTTCGATTTTTTGGGAGACAATATTTTCGTAGCACACAATGCAACCTTCGATTATGGATTTCTTAATCATAATAGAATCAAACATTTCGATGTACCTATTAAAAATCACACCTTATGCACTAGAAGATTAGCAAACAGAATAATCCCTCAACTACCGAACAAACGCTTAGAATGCCTGTGTCAGCATTTTGGCGTAACCAACCAAAGAGCACATAGAGCAATGGGCGATGTTATGGCTACCGTAAATATATTCGAACAATTTCTCCACATACTCAAAGAAAGATGAATAGAAAAAAATACAGAAATTATGCAATTCCAACATTTTGCTCTGTATAAGTGCATATAAATTATTTTCACAAAAAATACATCAAAAAAAATAACTAAAGACAAGGATTGAAACAAGAAAGATAATAAGTATACTCTCTGTGTTTTATTTCTAATATTTTCTTATGACAAAAAAAATAGGATTATTTATAGGCCGCTTCCAACCATTTCATTTAGGACATATCGACGCTTTGAATCAAGCGAGAAAATACGGAATAACAGAATTTATCATAGGCATCGGATCTTCCAACAAAGAACATACTGCTGAAAACCCATTCACCTACGAAGAAAGAAAAACAATGGTAACAAAAATATTGAATGCTATCGGAGTAAAATTCACCATTTATCCTCTACCAGATATGGAAAGCGATGAGGATTGGAAAAATTATATTATCAAAAATATGCCAAATTTTGATGTCGTTATCAGTGGCAATCCACGAACAAGTAGTATTTTCAAAAAAACACCCTACAAGATATGTCCTATCAAAATTATAAAAGATATTAAATCCACATCCATCAGACATATGATTCATATCGGCAATATAGAAGGATTAAAAGAATTAGTACCTGGTCAGGTTATCATCTATCTCAAAAGTATGAAGGCTGACAAGAGATTGACGAAATATTATCAAGATGAACATATATGACCGAGTATAGCCGTTGATGGTATTCTCGTTACCAAAGAAAAAAAAATAATCATCATCCAGAGAAAAAATCCACCACTCGGGTATGCATTACCAGGATGATTCGTCGAATATGGAGAAACAACAGAACAAGCACTTATCAGAGAGATGAAAGAAGAGGTGGGCGTTCATATTAAAATCAGAAAATTAGCAGGAGTAATGAGCAATCCAAAAAGAGATCCTCGTTGTCATATCATCTCCATTGTCTATATAGCTGATGTCGTTTCATGAAGATTAAAAGCATGAGATGATGCAAAATCAATCAAAACAATGACCCTAGAAAAAGCACAAGACCTCAAAATGGTTGCTGGTCATGATACATTCTTACAAAATATTTCATTATAAAAAGAATTTAAAAAAATCCCCAATTAAAGGGATTTTT
>CAZBQE010000040.1:0-8828 GCA_964494005.1 uncultured Candidatus Peribacteria bacterium
CAAAAACTAACGAAAAAACTCTAGCCAGATGCAGTACTCAGGATGAATATTTTATGTACACATGACCTACCAACTCGACTCCGTCCCACCTGTGGCGGGTCCCACTTCGTCTCGTTCTACTTTACTTCTTTATCTATGAATTGCTTACTATCTCGTGGCGTGCATCTGGCGTTGTAATAAAGTTTTTTTATTTTTTCTTTATAAAAAATTAGTAGATAAGCTAGTTCTCTACTAATATTTTCTTTTATTTTAGCTATACAAAATCTTTAATTACCCCCTTTTTTCTAAGAAATTTATTTCTCACTTTATCCTTTAGATTGGTTTTTTATCTTATATCTATTTGAAAATATAAGTCAACTATTTTTTCATCTTTATTTTTTTGTCAAATTTTCTTTCGTGATTTTTGACTGTTTTTTGGTCTTTTTGATTGGTTTAGAGTATAATGAATATGTATTTATTTCGTATATATTGAGTCTATGAAAAGATATACAAATCTTACGATGATTTTGGTCAGTTTGATGCTTTTGGTTTTTTGGTTGGTTCTTTTGTTTATGGATGGAGCTTTGTCTGCTCGTTCTTTTGTACAAGAATCAGAAAAATCTCAACAAACTATTACCTCGGAAATGTCTGAAGATAGTATTTCAGCATCAGTTGAAACTATTGAGACTTCTCATACGGTTGCTCCTTTTGAAGTAATTCAAGATATGGTCCAAGATGTTATGCAAGAGCCTTTGAAAAATTCGGAAAATTTTAAGGATTTGAATGTTTTGGAATATCTTTATGCGAAAAATAACAATACAGATTTACTTTCGCCTATGATAGAAAAATTTTTGCAGCATTATCAGTTTGATAAGGCCAATCAGTATTTAGATGTTTTGATCGCAAAATCACAAGGATTTTCTGATTTGGAGTTAGATCCACATCAAGTGATATATGCTCGTTTACATTCAGCTACTATCGGTCTGGATAGTGCTACTGCGTTGGATGATGTTTTCCTTTTGGTAAAGCAATATGTTTCTCTTGGTTTACTCACAGCAGATGATGAAATGTTTTACAAAGGGATTGTTGCTTTGTGGCGTTATGACTATGAAACCGCGACTGCTGCTTTCGGTAAAGTTACTGGTTTTCGTTACAAAGATTTCAAAAGTTCGTATGAATCTGCGTTGGCGAATTATATCAAGATCAACACTCCGCCAGTGTATTATAGAGATGCTTTGGTTGCGTTGACCTTGCTCAAAAACGGATATTTTTCTTCAGCTAAGAGACTTGCGCTCCGTGCAGTCAAACAGAATCCTGGTTATATTCTTCCCTATCAGGTACTTGCATATACCAATTTCCTTATGCACAATCGAGAATCTGCCAAGGACTATTTTCTCAAACTTGCCGACTTTGATGCGGACAATACATTTCTTTATAAATTTTTGATAGGAATTTCCTATTATCGATATGGCGATTATGAACAATCTGTCTTGTATCTCAATCAAGTGACCGATCCTAGTCTTCAGATTGATGTTCAAAGATATATGCTGCTTAGTTATATTCAATTGGAGGATATAACGAATATGATTCGTATGTGGCATTCATTACTTGGTGAGCAAGATTTACAAGCATCGGATTTCTCGCTATTTTTTGATCAGATGTTTTTTGTCCCTTATCGTACGGGAAAACCTTTTGATTTTTATCTAGATAACCCTCAATTGGTCGATTTGTATCTTGGAAAATGTTCTACGCTTTTGAGTGGTAGTCAAGTTGATGTGTGTACTTACGGCAAGGTATGATTGCAATTAGCACAACAAAATTTATCTTCAATAGGAACAGAAATCGTTTCTTTGAGCCAAAAATATCAGCAATCTCACTTGTATCATCTTCTTGGTGATTATTATACAGAACTCAAACAAACCTCATTAGCCAAAGATGCGTATGCCAAGGCATTGACGATCTGTGATAATCTATCAGAACAGACGATTATTCAACATAAACTCATGACTATTGATTAATATTTTATTCTTTTATTCTGAATGAAAAAGACATTCGCATACATCTTCATCGTATGATCGATATTCACCTTAGTGAATGCTTTTTCTTTTGTAGATGCAAAATTTGTTGTAATTCAGCCAGCTAGTCTAGAAACTTGTAAACATTCCACTATTTGCGGGACTGCTCCTGATACGTTTGTTATGATGCTTGATTTCGTGAGAGATATGCTAAATAGTATCAAGACTATAGGTACAGAATGAGAATATCTCGGTGAATATGTCAGTCCCAATCGATTTCAGGGGAATGATTTTGTTCCTCCACAAACATCTTTGGTTGATAAAGTAGCGAGAAATACTATGCAAAAACTTACTTTTGTTGCTGCTTTGTCTGCCGTGTTTTCTGATTCTTCCGATCGATGAGGAGTCAAGGAAGTAATAGGAAATACTATTTTAGTCGCGAAGAACGAAGTATTTCTTAGAGATAATACATTAGTTGAAGAAATGGAAAGTTTACTCAATGATAAAAAATACGAACTTGGTATGGGAGGATGACGATACACTGGTATCAGTGATATTAATCTTGTTATAATGAATACTATTCTTGAGGATTATAAAAAGAAGTGATTGTTTATTGACGATTCTTTTATTTCAAAATCGTCGACCTATTCTGATATTACTTCTGTCTTGTCCAAAATACTTTCTGCTATGAAAAATTTCTTGTATTTTGATACTACTGGTCAGTTTATTTCGATACGTGAAGAACAGGATATCAAGGTATTTTTTTCTCCAGAAGCTATAGTTTCTTTACAAAATTCTTATGATTGTGCGAGAGGTTTTTTGGATGTTTGTGACAAAAATAAAACAACATTTAAGACGATACGAAAAGATATTTCCACTAAACGAAAAATATCTCCACTTGACAACAAAAAAGTATTTTCTGATGCAAACAAGAGATTGGTTGCGCTTTTTTTCAAGACTGATGATGAAACTATTCAAAAAGATCTTGAAGAGAGAAAATATGAGTTGTGGAGATCTACTTATGGTCAGACAGGAAGAAAAGAAGGTATTTTGTTTAATCTCATTGATCCTAATTTCACCCAAAATGAAGGCAGTCTTTGATCTCTTTTTTCAAACAATTGGAAGATTTCTTCGAAGCCGAGTGATAAGGTTACTGACTATGATGATGTTATTGTCGGCGAAGTTCCTTTGTTCGCTAATGAACAATATGCTACGATATTGAAATCTTCGGTAGTTGATATTTTTGATCGTCAGATTATAGATCAAGAACTTGTAGGATATGTGGAAGTCAAAGATATCACTTCGGCATTTACCATTCTTGGAGATCAAATATCTACCATAAAAACTAATGTTATCTGAAATAAGGACACGGACAATACCTTAATCAAGAGTTTGGGAGAGGCTTGTGAGACACAATGTGGTAGAGGAGGACTTTGCCGATAATCTTTTATTTTGCCTAGGTTGCTGATATGAAAAAACTATGCATACAGATAGGAATTATCTTGACGCTTGTGATGCTTGCATATGTTTCTCATATTCGCGTATCTGCTTTGCAAAATCCGGAGACATATCTCAATATTCTTTCTTCTGAACTTTATAATAATTCTAAGGTAAAAAATATTGATACTGAGTTGTCTTCTATTTTTTGTTCAACAGTATTGGATAGTGATGCTTTTGAATATAATGGATTCGTTTATAACGCAGAGCAATCGGCATTTGTTCAATTATTTTGTAGTAATGTATGAGTATATTCATCATATTTTGATGATAAGGATGAATATTTTGTCCGCAGTTCGTTCAAACAATTATGATTTTCTGATCCTGATGATGATGTAGCTACTCGCGATCGTTGTATTCCTTTTTCTAGCGATTGTGATTTGTCCCAGCATATTCCTGATCTTTTTGATGCTATCATTACAGATTATATGAATATGAAACAGGCTAATGTGTATGGATTGATTGCTAATTTTGAGGATGATAAACAGATGGAAAGTCAGATAGAAATATTTTCTGAATCCTATTTTGGTATTGATATTTGTGATGATGAAACTGATTATCCTAAGGCTTGTCGTACAGCTTCATCGTATATAAAAAATGCTCGTAATCTTTTGAGTGATGTATCTATTTTTAACATAACAGGAATTTCGCAAACATCATTTGATTGTGCCACTACCAGATTTACTGAAAATATATTTTATTGTGGATTGTATGGTGATACTGCAACATCTTTGGATGCTTTTACCAATCTTGTTTATAACGAACTCTTCTTTTATCGTCTTTTTGTCGGGTATTATCTGCTTGAATTACAGAAAAATCCCGGTATTTTGAGTCAAAATGTCTACAATACCAATTATTCTACTATTACCAAAAAGTTTTCTGCTAGATATCATCGATCTCAGGATGCGCTTTCTCTCAGTCTGAGAATGTTGCGTGATACTTATATGGCATATCCGTTTCATATAGGATTTTTGATGTATCAGGAACGTCTTGATGGATTCGGAAAGCTTTTGGCAAAAATAACTACTCCGATATATACTTTATATGATAAGCTGAGAAATGTTCAAAAGCCTGAATAGGACATATCTAGTATTAGCGCTTCTGCTTATCGGAAACCTTTCCGCAGTTTTTGCTGTGGATCTTTCTCAGGCATTTTCTCAATCTGTCGAAAAAATTTCTCCTATAGCTTCTTTGTTTCAAGGTAAGGCACAAGTAAGTAATCTTTATTCCAAAGCTCTCAAACTTGTAAAAGATACGGAAACTACTTCTATCAAATCTGCTTTCGATGGTTTACTTGATAGATACGCTACCTGTAAGGGGATCAAACAGCAAGATATTATTAATATTTTATACTATTCAAATCAACAATTTAGGATCACTTTTTTGCAACTTATCCCAAAAAGAGTGAGTTTTCCTACGGTGCAGGATGTAGAGGAAAGTTATCAAAAATTCGCTGTATGTAAGTGATATACTGACACACTTTCTGACAAGCAGATGGCTTCTTTGAACGCTGAACTTACTCAGCATTTCAGCGATATTTATCTCAATACATATACGATTTCTTCTCTTACTTATGATAATTTTTGATCGGATCTTTTTTGGAATGGAACATTGGATGATAGTGATTTTGATTTGCTTTATGATATCAATCAGGTTGGTAAACTTTTGTTTGATGAATTCAAAGAGAGTCCGGAAATTCTTTTTTATAGATTGCCTGAAGTGAGTTCTGTTGATACCTGGTGAGGTGATCTGGATATTTTGGATGATCAAAGTTCTTATCAGGTTGGTGCTGGTGGGTGATCGTATGCTCAAACTAGCGGTATTCCTTCTTCTCTACAAATTAATACTGATTCCTCTGATATAGGTGCTGGTGATGATGAGTATTTTTCATCGGTATGACGTCAGAATATTTCTTCTTTTGAAGATAAGGAAATAGAACATTTTATTCAACAGACGAATACTCCTGATGAAGCGAATTTGCTTTCTTTTAGTTCTGCTTTGGTATTTGGTAATCAATGTCTTGATGATCAGTTATCTGGATGAGTGATCTATTTAGAAGAAAAACCAGAATTGGTTGATGCTGAGGTGTATATGAAAGCTATCAATCGCTTTATTGCTACTCCTAATATAGACGCTCTTGTTAATCAGTGATTGTTGGATGATTTTTATGAGGATGTTCTCACTCCTCCAGGAGGAAATTCTTTTGATTCTGGATATGCGTCTATGGTAGCTAATAGTTATGCTGAACAAACATTTGGTCAAGCTGCAGAGGGAACTTGTGAATATGCGTGCAACAATCTCCCTTTGGATAAACAAGCACAATGTGAATTGGATTGTGCTACTTCTTGTATTCAATCCTGTACTACATATACAAATATGCAAGAAAAAGCATTATGTATTTCTGATTGTACATGTTTCCTTATTTCATGACCTCATGGTAAAGGATGGGAAAAAGTAGAGGATATGTTCCGTATCAAATTTTGTAAAGTACCTGTTCAAGATGTTAGTATTAATAGAGGAGGAAAAAAAGTATTTAGCATCCAGGCGATATTCCAGGAAATCCATGATGTTTTGAAGTGACTCAAAGATAGCGGTCAGATGGTTAAGTTTTCCAAAACTAAAGAGTTTCTTGATGGAAATATTAGCATCAACTTTGCGGACAATTTTGCTTTCAAATTACAGGTAGGATTTAAACCTGTTTTTGAGCAACAGAGCGATACTGTCAAAAAGAAAACGCAGGAACAGATTTTGGAAGATTTCAATCAAAGCATTATCAATCTCAATACTACCAATCCTGAAGCTGATGATTATAACAAATATGTTGTTATCGCTGATCCTGCTATAACTGAGGCATATATGGAATATGCATGATCGCTTTCTGATATTAATGCTAATATAGAAACATCAACGACTGCGTATGCTGCAGCTACTACGAGTATTGCTACTACTCTGTTTGCTTCATTGGAAAAGCAGTATGCTAACGATACTACACTTGTCTTTGTAGATACTATGATAGATTTTCTCAAAAATAATCAGCAATTTCGAAATAATCTTATGGAGGTTTTTGTAGATATGAGTGCTATGAGTTTAGAACTCAAAACGAGAATCAATGATTCTAAATAAAAAAATTCCGCTTGAGCCAGACGCAGTGAAGCAAAGCGAAACGCGGGCGGGGTATTGAACCACTTCTTGGGTAGAGTAGAGATACCGTCCCGACTGGTCGGGATGTTTGTATAACGTTTCATCTATGTCTGACGCCACGACTTACCGTTGAAGTCAATTAGGTCGTGGATGTTCAGACTAGATGTGTTGTCTGTTCGTATCCCTTACTTAATTACTTGGAGGGGATTTTTTCTAAATTAAATTAAAAAAGATAAAATCTAGTATTTCTAATTTTCTACCAAAATCAAGCATAAAATCTCAATTTCTCTCTGTTTTTTTAAAATTCTTTCTAAACCCCAGTTCTCGCCTGGATAAAAAAAGTGCCAAAATATTTGACAAATCGCGAGGGGGGGTATAATTAAGGTAATAAAAATAATCTTTTATACCTTTATCATTCTACTATGAAACTCCATCACTCACTTCACACCCACCTCAAACAGCATCACAAGAAGTACCTTTTCGGTATTTTCGGATCATTTGCTATCGTCAAGATGATTCTCTTATTCGCAGGATTTCTCGGTATAGCTAATCGAGTCTGAACATTTGCTCAGACACCAGAAGTAGTAGAAGTTAATAGTTGAAATATAGTAACAACTTATGGTTGTGCTCTTGATGATTGAACTTGTGATCTTTCTGATAAAGGCATCACCAGTATCGCTCCTGATACATTTATTAATCATATCAGTGATTTTGCTCGAATAGACCTTCGTGACAATCAACTTACCTCTATAGATTTAGAGATACCTACTTCACTACATTCTTTATTACTTGGTGGTAATCAGATCTCAGTTTTGCCTGAGGGCATCTTTGATAATCTTACTGGGCTAACTTCTTTGGAACTTCGTTCTAATCAGATCTCAGTATTGCCTGAGGGGATTTTTGATTCCCTTTCCAGCCTAACTTATTTGTATCTTGGTGATAATCAGATCTCAGTTTTGCCTGAGGGGATTTTTGATTCCCTTACTAACTTACAATGATGAAGTATAGATCATAATTACCTCGATGTAGAGGCGATCGAGACTGATAGTGCGTTAGTAGATTTTCTAGAGAATTATCTCAATAATGGTGATGAGAGTTGGAGAGTGCAGAATAGTTCCAACAATCTGTCTCTGACAGGGACAATTACTTTGTTAGCATGAGATTCGTTTCTTCTCAATATCGAGTATCACAATGATGGACCACAAACCCTTGCTGCTGGTAAGATATATTATGATATGGTCGATGGTGTAAACGTTATGATAGATAGAGATTACTCTACATGAGTAGTAGGACAAAAATATGCCGTAACCTGAGATCCATGCTATGATGACTTTTACAATAGTGGTGCCTGAGCTTATGTTGATCTCCTCAATGACCTCATACATGACCAAGAGCTCTATGATGGTGATGCTCTAGCATTTATTAGAGATCCAGAGAGAGGCGTATGATATACAGGAGAAGCTGTGGATGCAGGTAAATTTATCATAGATTGGTATACAGAGATATGGGCTGAGAATATGGATGGTCCTCTAGATCGAAATGCACTTGTAAAGCGGTTATGAACAGATCTTTCCTCAGTCCCTGGTTGTGGAGTGTGAGGAAGAGATGCATATATCTTTGACCTTGAGCATTTGCCAGCATGAAGTGGTGGAGTGATTACTCTCACATGAACCGTCTCTGCATGACATAGTACATTCTCCAATGATATAGAAATACTTTCTACCCAAGACTTATGGGAGGATGTGGATACAGGAAATAACACTCTTTCACTTCTGTACGATACAAATAATGACACCATCACCACTGAAGACTTATCATTTACCGGAGAAAATGGCGTCAGTATTGCTATCTCTTCTGGGACTACAGTGATAGTAGCATGACAGCCATGGAATGGAACCCTCATACCTACCTATAGTACTACATATATATGATTACCTTCCAATATTACCATACAAGGTGTGGTTACTCTAGATTTTGGTGGGAATGCTATTTTTGATAAACCTATCAAAATTACTATACCTGTAAATGGAATCACCTCTACATCTATTCAAGCTGATTATGGAAATGGACCAACTACTGATGGTCTTACAACAGATCCTCATGCTATATGTAGTAATGGAATTGCTGATCCTAGTTATAATAAAAATCTTATCACCACCATAGATGATACTGTTACAATATATTCGTGTGCGGCAT
>CAZBQE010000041.1:0-8698 GCA_964494005.1 uncultured Candidatus Peribacteria bacterium
TTCCAGATAACGTTACACTACCACTACTAACCAAAGCACTACATTCTGCCATTTGTATCGGAGCAGTAATGTCATATGTTCATGAAGCTACTACGTAAATAGTATTTGCCAAAAGTGCTCCTCAAGTTAAGTTACCCGTATAAACTACTGTCATTCCCCCACTGAGACAAGATCCAGAATTGTATCCCGTCCAGTTTTCTGTGTAGACAGAGCCTTCATCACCACTTCCATAGAGAGCAGTTATGATATCTCATGTGGTAGGACTAGCATCCCAAAACTCTGTAGTGAGATAGTTGGTAGTATTGTCCCAAGAGAGCGTTCCTCCTACGTTTCGTGTTGCTCCTTGAACAACAAACGCATAGATCCACAAAAAGACACCCATAGCGATGAAGAGGATGCTCATGAATTTGGAGAGCGTAGAATGTTGTGTGTTTTCCATGATATGATTGAAATAATAAATGAACAATGGGTTATTAACAAGTTACAAGTTTAGAATGTTGATATTTTAAACCTTTTAACCCTTTAAACGTTTAGTCGTTTAGTCACATACTATTATATGGGGGAAAGAGGAAAATGCGAAATATAGACATTTGAAATGTATTTTCATCTTGCGTTTTTAGTATAAAATTACATAATATGTATTCTTTCGCCCAAAATCATTAAAAATTATTCAAAATCAAGGAAAGTCGTTGAATTTGGTTCAGAATTATATAATTAAGATATGATTGAAAATGGAAAATGGAGAATTGAGAATTGAAAATTGAAAATTAACTTGTCCTTGAAAGAGGGAAATTGAAAATTATTTTTTTAGCATGTTAAGTTTATTAGTATGGTTGATCAGACTCCTCAAACGAATACAACACCGCTAACTGGTACTCCGCCTATTCCTGGAGCATCTGTGCAACAACCGGTACAACAGCAACCTGTACAAGCAAATGGTCGTCCTGAACAATCAGCGAATATCACGAAACCAAGATCCAAGATTTCTATGAAATGAGTGATTATCGGATGCGGACTTTTGTTTATGTTTGTTGTCGGAGGATTAGCGTTGGTATTTTACAATCTTATGAATAATCCGAATCAACTTACGAGCGTGGGATTGGATCCAAATACAACCAAAACATTGTTACAGACGTTTTCGGTAATTTTCTTCGGGCTCTTGACCTTCCTCGGTATTGGTCTGCTTGTTGTAAATCTTTATAGGATCATCACGGTCAAAAACAAAAGAAAAATAGGATATATTTTCTGAGCGTTTTTTGGTTTTGTACTCTTTATCTTCGCGATAGCACTCGGATCGAGAGTGATCCAGATAGTCAAATGATTTTCTGTAGAAAATATTCTTGATAGCGACAAATTGATTATGCCATATATTCAACTCAAAGATCAGACGACTTACACGCGTGGAAATGATGCGCCTATGTTGATTGCTCCGGCGGCGATATATTACGGACTCAATACCAATTATTTTAACGCTCAGATAGTCCCTCAGCTCGGACAGGTAAGCTTCACAGAGATACTTCTGGATTGTGGTAATGGACAGCAATTGCCGCTCAATATGACAACGTCGCAATTTGAGTGATCGTGTATGTATTTTAGCAAATGAGAATATACATTAGTATTAGCAACGACGTATATCAACATTCCGACATCAGAACAACTCGAAGCGGAATTCGATGCAGGAACGATTACCTTTGAATCAGAGATTGTCATAGAACCAACCAAAGGAACATTAACATTCAATGATGCGAAAACAGAGATGATTGTGGGTGAGACGCCGAGCAAAGTTTCCTTTGATGCGAGTCCGGTGTTTAGAGATCTTGGACTCAACGACTACAAGATTATCCGAGACTTCGATAGTGATGGACAAGCGGACAAACAAAATGTCATCGACACAACTTTCGTATACAATCAAGCGCAATTGTACAATGTTTATGTTAGATTTCCTGAACTCAATAATTACATTTATACGTTCCCCGTGAGAGTTGAACCATCTGATGTTCCCGTATGTCAGATTTTGGTCAACAAGACAGATGGAAGGCAATATTCCATAGCGACAAGTTTTTTTGATTCCTCAGTCAAAATTACCGAGTACAAATTTGATATCATAGATAGAAGTAACAAAGATAAAGTCATCGATACCGTTACCAACAAAAATGGAGCATTTACCTATCTTTTTGATGATGCAGGAAATTACGCTGTACAAACTACTTTTATTACTGAAGATGACAAGCAAGGACAATGTGAAAGTGACGATGTGCAGGTTGGGGTAAGTGATTTTCAAGTTAATTATGATATCTATTTCAAATCACCAAATGCTCCGCAATTTATGAAAGTCGAAGATGAAGGATCTTCCTATCTCAAAGATGGAGAATTGATTTTGACAGAAATTCCAACCATTGTGAGAGTAGTAATCAATCAGACGATACCAAGTCCTTCAAGTGTCACTAAAAAAGTCTTGGTTGACGGACAATCGCAGATTTCTACAGACGGCAAAACTTTTGAATTCACAATAAGTGATAATAAAGATCATGCTGCACAGATAGTTGTAGAGGATACGCCGAGTGGAGCGAAAACAGAGATCGGAATACCGATTACTATTGATCGTGAAGACGTAGTCGGAAAATTAATTCTCACTCCAGGAACGGTCGGTATCGATCCGTTTGATGTTACCTTCGATGCATCGACAAGTGTGCTCAATGATCCAACTGATGAGATTGTTTCATTTACTCGGGATTTTGGTGATGGATCGCCTATTCAAAAAAATTTCTCTGAATCTGTCATCACGCATACCTATAGATATGATACGACAAACGAGAACGGAACATTCACTCCGGTCGTGACTATCAATACCAAAAAATGACGTGAAGTTTCTCTCTCTCCGGAAACAGATATTATCGTCAAAAGATCATTACAGGCTTTGGATATTTCTATAGATTCACATCCAGCACAAGTTGCAAAAGCGGGAGATAAGGTAGAGTTTTCAATCGAATTTAGTGGCTTACCGTCTGAGATTGTTCGAGATTTCGGCGATGGACATACTATGAGTTGTAAGACAAGACAAGAATGTGCAAGTACGAATCATATCTATATAGACGTAGGAACACATACGGTGAGAGCTTCAGTTGCGTACGAAAATCAGCCAACGATACAAGGTACGATAGCTATCAAAATCAATCCGTAAAAAATGGAAATATTGAAAGTAAATAAATAAAAATAACAATCAAATACATTAGCTATGCAAAAACAAAAATCAGTCTTTATTATCTGCTCTGTACGTAATGCTAGTGAGCAGACAAGAACAAAATTAGAGGCCTACAAAAGGCGTTTAGAAATGCAAGGATATAAGGTGCATTTGCCACATTTGGATACAGATCAGGAAGCAAGCGGATACGACATTTGTTTACGGAATATGCAAGCGATTGTAGATACAGATGAAATCCATATCTTCTTTGATCCAGATTCCAAAGGTTCGCATTTTGATCTTGGCGTGACATTTTTGGCATGTCATATCAATCCTCAAAGAATCATCAAGGTAATCGAAAATCTTGAAGAAATCGATGAACATGGTCAGTGTAAAATTCTTTTTTTCAAATCGTTTGGTCAGATGATCTATGATTGGGAAAACGAGCAAAAAAAAGCATAAAGTCTAAAGCATAAAGCTGTTTATTAGCCAAAATACAGCTTTCAACTTTACGCTTAGAACTTTAACCTATATGCTCTCGTTGGTATACTGACGAGAGTTTTTTTTATTGAGTGATGTTTTGGATATGTTCGTAGCCCAACTCATCAAGGGTATGTAGAATACGTAATACATGGATTTTGTACTCTTTGAGTCGGGGAGTATAATTTGTCATGATTCATATTTGTTTGATGACGTCTATATGTTTAGTATATCGGTCGAGATGTGGAGATATATAATGGTTGATATGTAATGCACGAGTAATGTTGTTGTAGGTGTGAATCAAAAAATTTTTTCCTTTTTGAAAAAAAGAAAGCTCATCTGATACTATATTGTACATATCTCCAAAATACATTCTAGAAAGTGTTGTGACAAATTGGTCTCTCGTAAAAAAATGATTAGGATTGAATATACTATCTGGCTCCCCATAATAATCGACTCCCATGATTCCGAGCTGACATGCAAGTATCATATACTCTTGGAGTTCTTGGGGTTCGTTGCTGATATCATCGAATGTACATATTCTTGTAGTATCAGGAGTACGACCTACTACTTGGAGTGCAAATTCCGTAAGTATCTTGGCAGCAATTTTTCTATAGACTATCCCATCGAGATTTGCATCTTCAAAGGTAGGAGCAGTAGTAATGTTGTAATCATAAGCTCGATCATAAAGTTCAATATCTGATAGTGAAGGAGAAGTATATGTATATCCACAAGAAAAATAAAGTATGCTTGTGGTACATCAGAGAATAATATAGTATAGTCTTGATGACATAGCGAAACAAAAAGATAAAAAATCTCCTTATATATACTATTTTATAAAAAAAAACAAAGATGATTTTGGGAATATATTTTTTTATGTTGGAAAAACTCCCCACATTATTGCAGGGAGTGTGTAGTTGATAATAAGATTGAAATATTGAAAGATTGAAACACTGAAAGATTAACTTTTCAATTTTCAATTCTCAATTATTCTTGTCCTTCAAATGCTCTCATCAACATTAACATTACTCGTCCTCTAATTTCTTTTTGAATAGGAGCATCTGTTTTCGTCATAATACCATTGGTCTTTAATGCTTGAAGATGGTTTTTGTAGTAAGGAGTACCTCATTCATATTGTGTTCCTCGAAGCATTCTAGAAAGCACGGTACCAAACTCAGCTCTGGTGATAGTATCATTTGGTCTAAAGCTATCGATATTTTGTCCCATGAGTCCAAGTTGGCAAGCAACTTGTACATATGTTTGCATCTCTTGTGATTGGGTAGCCATATCAGTAAAGCTACAAACAGCTCAGGTATTGAGAGGAGTTTGCATGACTTTGATAGCATAGTTGCTAATCATTTTGGCCATATGTGATCTCATAAGGTTACCTTCGAGATTAGCTTCTTCTATCGTAGACATAGTAGTGATTCCAAGATCTTTGGCGAAGACATATGCTTGCAAAAGCTCATTGGAATAGATGTTGCTGGTAGAATTTCTGACAGCTTCTACTTCTTGATCGAAGAGTTCTTTGTGTTGAATAAGGAACTGTTGAGGTGCTCTATGATTTTGTTGTTGTTCATATTCATCTATATCACAAGGTCCACAAAGTCCATCATAATAACTATTACTACAATCTCTTCCTTCGCAGATATCTTGTTGAAGTGAAGATCCACCGCCTCCACCACTAGGAGTAGAAGGAATAATATCGTCATCTTCATCATCATCTTGTAATGCAGCTATATGAATAGCATCGCTTTTGGTAAGATGTCCCAAGATGCCATGTTCTGTTGCAGGAACAACACCGAAGCTAATATCTTTGTCTGCATCTCGATCAGTGACGACATAATTAATGTTTGTAGCACTATAGATAGGAGCATCATTACGATATCGTTGGTAGAGTGATGTTCATTCTTCTTGTGTTTGAATTGAAAGTGTTAAGATAGAATAAGTTCCTCATGAGTAGTATTTCATATAAAGAGTAGTATTGTTATCTACTGTACCTACGGTAAGATTACTAATATTGATATCTCCAGAGAAACTATCTCCTCGTTGTGTCCAATCTCCCTCAGAAAGAGTAAGAATAGAAGAAATATCTTGATCGTTGTTATCATATATCAGATAAGGGATATTATTATCTACATTAAGCCGACTAATTTCTATATTTCCAGAGAAACTATCTCCCAGTTGTGTCCAATTTCCCTCAGAAAGAGTAAGAATAGAAAAGACATCTCCACCATTCCAATGTATCAGATAAGGGATACCATTATCTACATTAAGATATCAAATTGCTTGTCCACTAGGGAAGCTATCTCCCAATTGTGTCCAGGTATCTCCTGAAAGAGTAAGAACAGAAAATATCTTTTCATTATCCCAATATATCAGATAAGGGATGCCATTATCTATTATAAGCTCTTTTATATCAGTAACTCCAGAGAAGCTATCTCCTAGTTGTGTCCAGTTTTTTCCTGAAAGAGTAAGAACATAAAAGATATTTTCATTATCTTCATGTATCAAATAAGGTGTGCCATTATCTACATTAAGATAATATCAAATTGCTTGTTCACTAGGGAAGCTATCTCCTAATTGTGTCCAGGCATTTCCTGAAAACATCATAACTCTTAGAGATTCTATCAGATAAGGGATATCATTATCTATTGTTAATCATCAAATTTCTATATTTCCAGAGAAACTATCTCCCAGTTGTGTCCAGGTATCCCCTGAAAACATAAGAACTGATTTTGAATCTTTAGATTCTCTATATATCAGATAGGGGATGTTGTTGCTATCTCTATTGAGGTACGAAATAGGTCCTCAAAAAACTTCTCCTACTTGTTCCCAAATAGTAGGAACATCGTATGTATATTGATACTGATAGGATCACAATAGAGTAGTTCCTACGATAGGATTTCCAATAATATGTACGTTGGTAGCGGTAGGAAGTACAGGAATAGTACAGGTATCATCAGCATAATATACATTATCTGGGAAAGGAATAGTTGCTCCCTCGTCTACTACATACATATCTCATTCAATACATAGTCATATAACTGATGTACATACATCTTCATATACAACATAAACTTCTTGTATATCTCCATGAGTAATTTCCATAGAATTTCATGAATTGACACAAGAGACACCAGCACCAGGAGACATATCTACATGAAGAGAGAAATAATTATCATCTCTATTTCGATCGTGGAAATCATCAAGTAAAGGAGCCAAAGAAACTCAAAATGTTATGCCATCTTCTTGATAGGGGAATGCTCAAAAAACACTTGCATAAGAACTTCCACCTTGTTGTATCTGTCCATAATTATCTGTGTTTGTTGTATATATGTTTGCTCAACAATCAGGGACAGTATCCAATCACAAGAATGAACTATTATTTTTAATAAATTTACCTACTAATTCACAATCTTTCAAGTTTCCCTCTCCCATATCCATTATTTCCATAGTAGCACATATACCAGAGAGAAGTTCCATACCTCAGGATCATTGAGTGAGTGCTGTTTCGATATCTGCAGCAAAATCTGATGCTCCCATTCATGAAAATACTTCAGTTACCATCCAAGTTCGTTGAGTAGCTCAGGTAGTGGCGAGTATTTCTGTTTGATAGTTTATTACAGGAATAATCATATCAGGATTGATGGTAGTAAAATCCATATAATAAGTTCATCATGAATTATAGAGTACAGTATCAGATATTCTGTCAAAAATATTTTCCATATACAGCGTCCAAATACTTTCTTGTTTATTAAATGATAAATCCAAAATTATTTCTGATACAATATTTCAGAAAGATTGACATATATTAAGTCCTGGTCATTCTTCTTCAGATATAGTAGTACAAAGATCTCCTATAATTGTACTTGCAGGAGTGCCATGATCTAGTTCATCAGCTAATGCAGTAGCCATAGCTATCATATCCTCATCTTCTTGCATAGTTCCCATAAAATGATAGACTTCAGCAAGAAAATATACCCGTTGTGTCAATCATGTGGATTGTGTTATTCCCGTAGTAAATTGTGTCACGGGTAAAATAAATCATTCTTGCATAATAGATAAATCTATTTGCCAGCCACTATCATAATATATTACTGATGGTAAAAGCATTTCAAGAAGATCATTTGTTTGTGTAACATATCATCATGTATTTTCCAAGAATTGAGTATAACATTGATCACCAGGTCATCCATATCCAGGTACGCTTCTATACGTATCCCAATCAGATCAAAAAATATCTGTATTCATTTCAAAACCAAATGGAGTTGTCAATTGAAGTGTCGCAAATGTATAACTAGTTCAATCATATCCATAATTGATAGGTAGGATTACTAACGTTCCGCTATAAATATTTCGTGTGGTATAGAGCGATCCTGTAACCCATAAATTTCCTTCATAATCGCCATCATCTCATCATTCGTCATAAGTACAGCTACCATCATCTTGATTTGCATCAGGATTATAATTGTTTGCATCAGGATCAGTACATCATTCGATAATAGTATAAGTACAACTACCATCATCTTGTCTTGCATCAGCATTATAATTATCTGCACTAGAATCAATACATCATAAGGTTTTCCAGTCGCCTTCTCGTGTAACATGTTTTGTATCGATAAATGTCAAGAGTTCATGAGGGAGTTGAGTATAATCTATATGGTTGTAGTAAATATTAAGTCAATTATTATCACTTAAATTAGTGAGTGTTATGATATCTTCTGGTAAAGTAGTGATTTGGTTACCAGCAAGAAATAAACCATTCAAACCAGAAAGCCCATCAAAATCACCGCTTTCGATCGAAGTAATTTGGTTATCATCAAGATGTAAATAAGTTAGATTAGAAAGCTCCTCAAAATCACCACTTTCAATAGAAGTAATTTGGTTACTATTAAGATGCAAATTAGTCAAGCTAGAAAGCCCATCAAAATCACCACTTTCAATAGAAGTAATTTGGTTATAACCAAGATCCAAATTAGTCAAGCTAGAAAGCCCCACAAAATCACCGCTTTCGATCGAAGTAATTTGGTTATT
>CAZBQE010000042.1:0-8411 GCA_964494005.1 uncultured Candidatus Peribacteria bacterium
GTTCTCTACTAATCTTTTCCCCTATTTTAGCCACACATTTTTTTCTATTATGCCTTATTTTATGAGTTTTTCTCGTAAGGATGGTATTGAAGATTTGGTTCATGATACCACTTCATAGTCGAGGGTAAAGGAATTATTAGTACCGTCAGTCTCGTAAATAGTTCAAGTGTTGGTAGGATTGGGGCTTTGCCATCATTGTTGCTGTTGTGTTATAATAGTGCAAGCAATATATTTGGATCATAGCGTATTAAACCAATCATAACTATCATATCATTGTGTTGTGATTTGTACTGTAGTAGAAGTATTTGGTTGTAATATTGTGTCAGTAACTGCAGTTGTTGTAAATCATCCTAAACCTCAGTTATAATTACAACTTAGACTAAACCTATTTCCTCAATTTACATAAGGAATAGTAATTGGACCAGATCATATATTTTTCATAACAAGATTAATTTTATTGGTGTCATTATTAGTTCCTAAAGTAGGATTGGTGTTTGGTGTGATATACATATTTTCTATAATAATATCACCAGGAGTGTATGATCATATAACCTCATATGTTGTTGTGAATGTATTGTTACTTCAATTTGTTTCATATATCATATATAAATTGTTTGGGTCTGTTGTTGTTAGTCATTGTTGTTGTTGGGAAATAATTTCACACATCATCGATTGTTGTCATAGAGTTCCAAAAAAATTAGGGTTAAGTCACATATCTAAGTTTGTAGTTATGCTTTCTCATGGATAAAGAATGTTTGTAGAAAGAATACTGCTTCATATTCGTCCATTACCAATAGAATAATAACAAATGAATGGAATCTGTATGGCAAGATTGTTAGTTGTATTCATTGGTAATAAAACTGTTCAACTTCCTATGTTTTTAACGGTTACTTGGAATGTATTGGTAGAAAAATCAGAATATAATTGAGGCGTATTATTAGGCAAAAGTTCAATATTATCTATGATAAGATCACCTACTCAGCTCAATATTGGTGGTTGTCATCATGTTCCAGATACTACGGTATAGTTGAGAGTAAATGAATTATTTGTTCCATCTGATTCATACAACATACTTGTATTGGTTGGTGTAGGGTTTGTTTGTCATTGTTGCTGTTGTGAGTATAATTCACATTGAATATATCTATTTCCCACGCTATTGTATCGATTGTAAATATCATTGGTAAATCATATATCCAATTGTGTTGTGATAGATTGGTTAGCATTGATGATGGTTTGAGGAACCTCTATTGTTCTAAATCATCCATGTCATCAGATATATCGACATTCCATCAAAAATTTATTGACTCATAATTCTTGTGGAACAATAAGTGGTCCATTTCCTATGTTTTTGATGACAATATTAATTTGATTATCGATATTATTTGTGCCTACAGTGGGATTTGTATTTGGAGTGATATATATATTTTCTATGATGGCATCAGGAATTCATTGTTGCTGAGTAGAACAAGCACCGTTTTGACATCCATATTCACAATCAACATAATTTTCTGATCTCAAAAGTCATCCTATTTCTCCTGGCTGACCGCAAAATCGTTCTCTAAGTGTTCCATTGGTATTGCAGGAATCTTGCTCTACGCGTTGATTTCAATTGATAACAACAGTAATAGTTCCTTTTTCATAATAATTTTTTCATCAATCAGTATCTACACAAGTATCTTGGGTTTTTATTTGTTTTTGGCTGAAATTAATTTTCCTTTGTTGGGCGATTTGGCTAAGATTGAGTACTGATGAAAACATAGAATCTGATGTTGTTGCAATAATAGCACCAAAAAGAACGACAATACCGAGTCCACCAAAAAGCAGAAATTTTTTCCTAAAAGAAAAATCCTTTTTGAATTTTTTGATAAAGTGTTTGAATGTCATGATAAAGCGTAAAAAATAAATCTATGAAACAATTATAAATATTATTTGAAATTTGTCAAATAATCACTATATATAAAATATGAACAAAAAAATTCTGATTCCACTCACGTTGTGATTCCTCTGACATGCTTGTCAGAATATTTCTGATCAGACACAAAAAAACATCAATGAAACTTTTTTTCAAGAACAATCTGTGGAACAAACAATACCCAAAATAGACTACCAAATATCCTTATTATATGAACATCAGCAGCTTATAGAACAGATAGTGAAAGAATATTTTTCCCAATATCCTTGTACTATGAAAACATTAACGATATCAGCTGAAGCGGTAGAAAATCAACAGATCTTAGCTCATGCGAAACCACATATGATCTATCTCAATCCTAATCGTCTCGATGATGCGTCGATAAAAAATACCATTACTCATGAACTCTTTCATACCATCAAACCAGATTCATTGACGATAGTTTCTCCATATGTACTTCAAGACGGATATGAAATTATAGGTTACCACGGACTTTCAATAGTAGTATCCAACGGAAAAGAACAGACACAATTTTGAGTATTTGAGGATGCAGCAGCTGAAGCGTGTGCAAGTGCTTTTAATCAAAAATATAGTGTGCCAAACATCTATTACGCAAATGTCTGATCTTTGATGCTCAAAATTATACATAACGGACGGTTGACAGTAGACGATCTTATTTTTGTTCAATCAACGAACGATATTGATGGATTTGTTCAAAAAATATATAACAAAACAACGACCCCACAAGATGTAGAATCGCTGATGCAAATATTCAATGATGTCTATATGACAGAAGAAGATTTTACAGAACAAGCACTCAAAAAGATAGAAAATATAAGGAATAATTAGTGTTATTTATATAGATGCTGTTCAACCCATCACTTCATTAACGGTACATTATCTGTCATAATCATACGGACTCATTGATTGTAGAGTTTTGCTAATGTGCCCGTTGTATTGACAGTATAGGTAACAAACCGTTTTCCCAAAGTTTCCGTATCTCTTACAATATGTTCTGGGAGGATATCGTGTGGGAGAAGATAATAGTGATAATCACCTTGAGAGAGTAATTCGATATCTCAGGTATTGAAAGTATCCCATCCTGCTATGATTCCTGTAGTGTTTCCCAAAATTTTTCTTGCTGTTTCATCATAACTGATAAAAATAACTCTATCTTCCATGTGTAATGCTTTGACGCTTGTTATAGCATCACGTGTTTGTTCTTCAGCATCTTTTGAATTGTAGACTTTGAGTTCAAGAAAATAATAGTCGAATAATCCATCGATAGTTACTAACATATCTTTGAGTGTTCTGATAGTTTCTCCATTGGTGAGTGGACAATTTTTTTGGAGATATTCCAACGTGTAATTATATACCATTTTCTTGTTACCACAAATAGTAGAATAGAGACCTGGTCAATGCATGATAATATTTTGTTTGTCTTTTGTCCATGAAACATCAAATTCAATACCGTCAGCTCCATGTTGTTTGGCTGAAAAAAATCCTTCCAATGAATTTTCTGTGCTATCAATTGGTGAACCTCTGTGTCCTATGATAACCAGATCATTATTGCTTATTTCTTGTTTTTGTTCTCCATATTGAAATGCAATATACGAAGATAGATATTTGTGAATTGGTGTATAGGAAGATGCGAGTTCGGAAAGATTAGCAAAAGAATAGATAGTATTGTTTTCGAATACAATGGTATTTTTGTTTTTATAGTCATTTCGACAACAGACTAATCATCGATTTCTTTGTTTAGTAGGAGAAAAAATATTGTTGAATAGGCTGGAGAGATATATCCTTCCTTGTCCTGCAAATTGTTTAAGTGAATAAAAGAAATCCGTGTGTTGGATCAGATTAGTATTTATTGTTCAAGATTTTATACCAGCTCCAACAACAGTAGCCAAAGATTTAGCATGCCAAGCATCTCCTACTGCTTCTTTTTCCCCTTCTTCCAGAGGCTCCATTTTTCTGTGGTCGCCCACAATTACTAATATACCGTTTTCGAAAAATCCTTGCTGTTTGAGTTTGAGATAAAAATAATAGAGGCTTTTGTCAGCGTATCTGAGGGCGTCATCATGAGTTTTCCCATATGGAGTATTGTAGGGTTTGTGAAACGATATCGTCTGCAAAGCAAGAAAATACGGTGTTTGTTGTTTTTCTACTATGTTCAAGGTTTTATTATAGAGTACATGATCAGGTGCTGCATCAAAGACATAGGTTTTTTCTCCTTCAAAAGCTTCTGTTCCTATGATATGAGAAAATCCTATTCATGAAAGGAATGCTAGTTGGTTGAGAAATCATAGGTCTACACTACTTACAAATACAGTATCATATCCGAGCTCATTGAAAAATTGTGGAAGCGGTTCAGTGACAGTATGGTATCAAGAATACTGAGTAATTTGAGAACCTACAAGTTTAAGTGGTTCTATGCCGAGAAAAAATCCGACATGTGACGTATCTGATGTGCAACCATTCGAGATAAAATTAGGGAAAGTAATTCCTTGTTTTTGGATTTTGTCGAAATAGGGAAGTTTGTCGTTTGTTCATCAGATGTGTAAAGAATCAATCGCTGAAAAAGATTCTGCGAAGACTACTATAATATTTTTTTGTTTATTTTTGCCGAGATAGGGTTGAAAAAAATCGGTATATGTATCGGAAGTTTTAGTTTCGTTTTCCCATGATGTATGTTTCGTAATAGTAGAAAAGTTGAGTGAGAGAATATTGTCAGGCACTGATTTGAATCCGTCAGGCGCATATATACCAATTCAGAAGCATCCTAATGAAAAGAGAAAAAAATAGATTGCGAGTAGGGATTTTTGTTTTTTTTTGAATTGTGGATGTTGAACGATAAAGAAACTGATGATACCAAGGATACTTATGATGATAATAAGTATGAGAATTATTCATGAAAAATTTCCAAGTGATGGGGTGATAAATTGCTGGAGATCAAATAGAGAAAGTCTACTTTGAAAAACATATATCGTAATAACATCGAGCAAAAAGAGAAAAAATATTACTGAGATAATGATAATATTGATTATTTTGACAAAGATTTTTTTGATTAGTGCATTGATCGCTACGAGTCCGAGGATGACGAGACAAACCAAAAAATCGCTAACGAAGTACCCGAGATAATGTACTATCGTTGCGGATGTTTCTATAGTTTGAAAAAGTTTATCATACGAGAGGAAAAGTACAAGTTGTTTGACGAATAAAAAGAAAAATGAGAGTACAACAAAAGTCCTCCCCCAAAATGGTGTGGTGCGAAAAGCAGTAGTCAGTGAAGAAAAAAATTTTTGCATACAGATTTTTTGTTTGATACAAAAACTATTGAAGCAATATATAGTTATTCATAGTATTTTTGCAATTATTTTATCATTCACGCTCTGAGTGTTCGACTTACATTCTTGACTACTGCATCGCCGAGTTGTTCCACTGATAATTTTTGTTCTTTGACTAATTTCTGTAATTTAAACCTATCGAGCTCCATAGCTTCATTCAAAATTCATAATTCTTTGAGGATGTCTTTTACTTTTTCTTTGTCCTCGACACTAATGTTTTCCGTTTTGCTCGCAGAGATTTTTCCCGTGTTTCAAAATAATCTCAAAAGATCATGCTCCTGTATATATTCTACCAAAATATTTTTTATCAGTTCTTTGTCACGTTTCACTTGGGATTCTTTTTTAGACAAATCGACATATTCATCGACTAATCCTTTCACCGTCTTTTCTCCCAACTCTCCTCACATAACTTCATCATCAAATTTTAAATGGGCAAACAGCGGACATAGCGAATAGTATTCACAGTATTTGCAAAAATTATTCTGTTTCGGTTCGAAACATTTCTTGTCTCCCATATTATACGCAAACTTTTTCGCTTCGATGTCCTTTATCGTGTCTGCATATTTTTTCGTGACCGTAGCCAATAAGTCATCAGTGATTTCCCATTCGTCCATCAGGTCGAAATGCAGATAGTGGAGTCTGGCTTTTATATTCTTAAAGTACTTCGCATAATTCTGCTGTACTCACAAACCATACAAGGTAAGTTGTTCTTTATATTCTTCCTTACTTTCTGGTGGCAGATTTTTGTTCGTCTTGTAATCATTGATCACGAATGTCTCTCCTTCTTTATCGAGTCTATCGATAAACCCACGAAATTTTGTCTGGTCGTTGAGATTGAAGATAATTTGCGGTTCGGTAGCAACGACAGTAATTCATTCGAACGGACTATACTTGTCATAATAGTTCGCGATATAATGAATACCTCTGCGAATATAGTCCTCAAGTGTTTGTTCTCATTTCATTTCAAGCGGTTTCTCTTTCGTTGCTTCAGCGATTTCACTCTCTCGTTGTTCTTTGAATTTCGCCAAAAGATCATCCTTACTTGGAATTTTAAAAACATTTATCTGATTGTACAGCCGTTCCAATGCTGCGTGGACGCTATGCCCGAGAATCAAATCTGGACTCGATTCAAATTCTTTTTCTTGGATTTTATCGATATATTTATATTGGTACTTGCGTGGACATTGGAGAAAAGTCTGCGTTTGTGAGAAGGAATAAATAGACATCTTTTTGAATGCAGAATGTAAAACCTGCCTGCCGGTAGGCAAGTGCAGAATTCAGAATTTTGAAAACAATTATTTTATAGTTTTTCAAAGCAGGGTTGCAAGGTGGAGAAATCCACCCGGGTGGAAAATTTTGTTATTCAGCTTCTGTAGTGACTTTTGTAACCATAGTACCCGGGTGCGAAAGAGCTATATAGCACCCAAGTCAAAATGCTGCTAAAAAAGTCTTGCATTTTTTCGTAGCATGATTATAATATACGTGCTACACTTTAAAACTAATTTAAAAATTTATTAATTACGAATTAGCGAATTGCGGATTTTTTTTAGACAGAAAATTCGTAATCCGAAATCCGTAATCATTTAATCAAGTAATTTTATTTTTTAAGTATAATAGTATGGCAAAAATTATCGGAATCGATCTCGGAACAACCAACTCTTGTGTATCCTACATGCTAGGTGACAAATCAGAAGTGATTGCAAATGCTGAAGGAAAAAGAACAACACCTTCTGTTGTATATATCAAGGGTGACGAATTGCTTGTCGGAGATCTTGCAAAAAGAAAGGCTGTTTTAGAGCCAAAAAACGTTATCTACGAAGTGAAGAGATTCATCGGTAGAAAGTATTCTGAAGTACAGGACAAGGAACATCTTCCCTACGAAATAAAAGCTGACAAGGACGGATGAGTGCTTATTGTGATTGATGGAAAAGAATACAAGCCTGAACAAATTTCCGCATTTATCCTCAAGAAACAAAAGGAAGACGCAGAAAAATTCCTCGGGACTCCTATCACGCAAGCGGTTATCACCGTGCCTGCGTATTTCAACGATTCACAAAGAAATGCTACCAAAGCTTCTGGAGAAATTGCTGGACTCAAAGTTGAAAGAATTATTAACGAACCAACAGCTGCTTCATTAGCCTATGGAGAAGGAAAAAATAAGGACGAAAAAATAGTTGTTTTCGATCTTGGATGAGGAACATTCGATGTGACGATTCTTGAAATCTGATCAGAAGGAACTTTCCAAGTGCTTTCTACTTCAGGAGATACTCACCTCTGAGGTGCTGACTTCGATCAGAAACTCATTAATTATCTTGTCGAACAATTCAAGAAAAAAGAAGGCATTGATCTCACCAAAAATCCTATGGCAATGCAGAGAATCAAAAACGAAGCGGAATCAGCAAAACACGATCTCTCTCAAACAGAAAGAACAGATATATCTATTCCATTCATCATTACCGGTGACGACGGATTGCCAAGGAACTTGGAAGAAACACTTACCAGAGCGCAATTCGAGAATATGTGTAGCGATCTTTTTGAAAGATGTAAGACACCATGTGTACAAGCACTAGAGGATTCTAAGCTCAAGAAGAGCGAAATCAACCAAGTCATTCTCGTGGGTTGATCTACCAGAATGCCAGCAGTGTTGAAACTCGTCAAAGATATTTTTGGTATCGAACCAAAAGCTACTGTCAATCCTGATGAAGCAGTTTCACAAGGAGCCGCTATTCAGTGAGGAATCATCCAAGGAGACGTCAAAGATATCTTGCTTCTCGATGTGACACCTTTGTCATTAGCTGTAGAAGTCGAATGAGGATTGGCACATGTCATGATTCCGAGAAATACGACTATCCCAGCCAAAAAAGAAAATGTATTTACTACTGCTGCAGACAATCAAACAGCGGTTACTGTTCACGTAACGCAATGAGAAAGACAATTTGCAAGAGACAATAAAGATCTCTGAATGTTCAATCTCGAAGGAATTCCTATGATGAGAAGAGGACAACCGCAGATCGAAGTGACCTTCGATATCGATGCGAATGGAATTCTCAATGTTACCGCCAAAGAAAAATCTACCGGAAAAGAAATCAGTCATAAAATAGAATGATCTACCAATATTTCTGACGAAGATATCACCAAAGCAAAAGCTGAAG
>CAZBQE010000043.1:0-8278 GCA_964494005.1 uncultured Candidatus Peribacteria bacterium
AAAATTAATTTAAAATATTATATCGTTTGATGTCGTCTATGATATTTTGTTCGCTTGGTCATTTGGCATTGAAGATGATGATTTCTTTGAATGGGATTTTGTTGGCATAGCAATACAAAATGAAATTGTATCATCAGATAAGAATTTTGTTTTTTGTTTGTTTCGCTTTGAAGATATTCTTGCCCATACCACCTGTGATATTTTCTATCAACAGCATAGCTTTTTCATGTATACCTTTTTGGCACAAATCTTCAAATATTTTTTTGGATTCTTCTTTTTTCGGTGAAAAGATGAAGTATGAGATTTCTTCCGAATTTTTTTCTATGTCTTTGGTGATGTAGTCTATCAGAACATCGATTTTTGGCGGTATGGTTTTGATAGTCTGCAATTCTTTCTTTGTTTCTTTTTCTATTAGAGGAGTTGATTGTTTGTTAGTATTGGAAAAGAAAATTACTTTATTTTTGAAAACATCAATGAACTCTTTTCGATCGGTGTATTTTTGTGATTCGGCATACGTGAAATAAAAATCACTATTTCCATACATTTTTTTGAAGATATTTACGATGCTATTGAAGGTTTTGGTGATATTTGAGATATGTCTATCGAAAAGCTTATAATTGTCTTCTGAGAGTATTGTTTTGAGTGGTTCTTTTTTCTCTATTAATTGTTTTCGCAAAAGATTTGTTTGATAAAAATCTCCGTGATCTCGGAGAGGATCGTGCTGAATCATTGTATTTTCTGTTTTTATAAATAATTTTTTGCTTTCCATAAAAAGAACACCGATGAAAGTTTGGAAAAGATTTACGAATTCTTGTAGTTCATTTGATATTTCGGCATTACTTTGGATTTGAGCGTCTATTTTTTTTTGATAGATAAATGATTCTAGGATATTGAGTGTATAGTAAAGATCTATTGGGCTGGAGAGCCGAAAATTGTAGGTTTTGTATCGTTGTTCTGTATCCAAAAAACAGATGTCGTAGTCTTTGTAAAGGTCTTCATTTTCTGTTATACTTGTGAAGAGTCCGTGATGTGTCGTCAGGATAATTGGGTATTTGCTCTGGTTTCTCGTATCTTTGATGTAATAGTAGATTCTGTAATCGTATTGATTATTGAGATTGAGTACACCCAATCATTTTTTGAGATGTGAAAGATATTTGATGATAAAGAGACATTCTTCCTGGATGAATTCTCATTTGTTCAGAAATTTTTCGAAAAGCTCCTGATTGATGGTTTGTTCTTCTTTCGTGAATCCTATATTTTTGATTCCTATTTCGTTCAATACTGCTTTGGCGATATCGAGTTTTTGGATATTTTGAAATGCGAGTATAATATTTTTGTTTACTGCTAATGCTTTGAGTAGCTCTTTGATTGGTATATTGCCGATGTAATATCTTTTTTGATTTTCTAGTTTTTTGGTATCGATACTTTCTTCGTTTCTCGCTACGCTGGTTTGGCTTGGTGCGATTTTTTCTAATGCGGGAAATTTTACTTTCACTTTTGGTATATTTTCATATACTTGTATATTTATGCTTTCTTTGATTGTTCCTTCTGTTTGATTGATAATATGTGCGAGATTTGGGTAAGATTGTATCAATTTATGAACGTATTTGATGAAATAGAGAAAAAGTTTGATACTGTTCTTGGTATCAAAGAATGCGTCATGTGCTTTTTCTTCGCCGTGGTTATTGTTTTTGAATATTTCGTTAAAAAGTTTTTCATTTTTGAGATTATCGATGAGTATTTCGAGTGCGTAGCTTGGTGTATAGTGCATGATAGTTTGTGCTAGTTGCATTGTATCTATTGATGAGTGATAACTGAGTGAAGGAAAATATGCTTTCAAAAAATTGAGATCGAATCCGATATTGTGTCCGATGATAATGGTATTTTCTCCAAAAAAATTTTCTATCTGAGGTAAGATTTCATCTCTTGTCGGAGCAGTTTCCAATTCTTGTATAGACAATCCAGTGATGAATCCGACGATATGTTTGAGTTCGTCAGTTTTTTTGGTTGGTTTGATGAGCGATTGATATTCATTGATAATGTTTCCAGTTTCATCAATCTCTATGAGTCCGATCTGTATCGGTTCATCTTTGGTGACATCGAGTCCGGTCGTTTCAAAATCCAGTCAGATATATCTGTATTTTTTGTTTAATAACATAATTTTTAAGTTGAAGAGTAAATTAATTAACTAACAGTGAACAACTAACAGTTAACAGTGAATGATTTGTCTTTTTATGGACCACTGTAATTTACAATAGCTTATGTAAGATAATTTTATCGTTGTTAGTTATTAATTATTAGTTGTTAGTTGGTTTCTATTTTCTATCAAAGTCGGCTGGGATTTCTCCTCGGATTTCTGTTTCTCGTTTGCGGATGGGTATACTGAAGTCGTGTGTTTTTATTCGTGTGAGTGCTTCTTGTACTTTTTCGAGAAGCTCTTTTGTTTCTTCTGTGTATACTAGTGTAGTTTTTATTTTTTTTGATTTCATTCGTGCCAAAGCTGTTTCCGAATCACTGAAGATACATTCATATCTGTGTTTTATGTTTTTCTTTTTACGTTTCTCTATATATCTGATAGCATCATAGATTGCCAAAAATTCCCCGAGGTTATTTGTTCCTGTTGGGTAGATAGGTGAACGGAAAACTTCGTTCCAAGTATTTAAATCTACGCCTCTGTATTCCATCGGTCCTGGATTGCCTGAACATGAAGCGTCCACGCACAAGGCTTTGCTGATGTTCGGTATTTTGACTTTCATGACGAACGATTAAATAATAAATTATGATGATATTGTCTCTATTATATGAGTATAGATTTCGGCTGCAACACTTTTCGCCAGAATGAGGTCTTTATAAGTGGTATATGGTTTTACAAAAAAAAGGCAACCATAAAGATTATTTTCCATACAAAAAAACCCTGCATGTACAGGGTTTTATTTTGAGTGTATAGAATTATATTTATTACCAACCTTTTTTGGAATTTTGAGTGTTTGCTTTTGCGTCTCCTTTTCTGCTGTAGTATTCTTTGAATGTTTCTGCTATGATAGGATCTGCTATTTCTTTTTTCATTCTTGCAGCTATTATTTTTTCTGCTTTTGCTCGAGCGATAAGCAATGCTGATTCATATTCTTCTGGAGTAGATGTTTGTCTTAATTTTTCTGCTTCTGCTTTTGCTGTTGATAATTCTTTTTCGTAAATGCTTTCTATTTTTTGTAACATTTTTTCGGTTTCTTCTTTGGAATATGGAAATCCTTTAATATCTTTTCCGTAATTGATATTAAGGTTTATCTTAAATGGTAAAAGATGAAATCATTCTTCTTCTTTTCCTCTTTTGTTTCCTACGAGTCCTATTCCTGATGTTTGGTATTCTTGAAAAAGAATATACATAGCTGCGACATCTTTTTCTACTAAAGAATCTATGGTGTAATAGATTTTTTCTGTCATTTCTTTTTTATTCAAGATATCTTCTTCTGTATTTATGTTGTTTACTGCAGTGTCTTTGAAAATACTAAATTCTTCTGGAATATCTTTTCCATGTTTTGTGGTTTGTTTGGTGATTTCTTGTTGAAGTTGTCTTTTGATTCATCCATCGTAAAAATATTTGGCAATATCTTCACCAATATATTCTTGTTTGAGTTGTATTTTTTCTTCTATTTTTGCGCGCTCTCTTTTGTTGACAATGGTTTGTGCATTTGTTTCTGAGGTCATCGCAGTCAATGCAGCAATCAAAGCTAGTGCTCATGTAATTTGCGCAGCTTTTGATTTTAATTCTTCTGTAGTTTTCTTAAGAAAGTTTAGGTTTTTCATGGTGTATTTTGTAAAAAAGAATAAAGTACTTTTTTGTATATTGGTTCTATTATAACTATTTTACTTTTTAAGTCAAGTTATTTTTGTTATTTTCTTTTTTTAGCCATTCTGCAACATTTGGGAATAAATTGTGTAGCTGTATTATCATAAGAGATTGTAATTGTGTTTCGTTTATAGCTTGCTGTGATCGTTCATGTCTTTCTTCCCCTCAACTTGTATATGAGCTGAAATATTTTACTTTGTTGTCTTGTATCCCTATACCTATTTCTACAATACTTATTCCATCATATAGGATTTTTTTGGAAAGAAGTGATGATGTCTTTGTTTCTGTGATAGTTAGTTTGTTGCGATCAAATCCATTTGTTCTCAAATATAATTCAAACGCTTCTTTTACTCAATCAATAACACTATCCAACTGGTTTTTCATATCTGCGAATTTTTCATATTCTTCTAGCTTTTTTTGATTTTCTTCTACAAATTCTTTTTTCGTAAATGTAAGTGTTTCCAAATGTCCATCGTTTCGTGGAGTTTCTCAATCTACATAATTGATGCTCAATATATCCTTTTGTTTATCGTAGTTTATTCAAATTTTTATTCATTTTGTGTCATTGGATCATATATATTTCGTAATTGTATTTTTATCTATTTCTTTTTCTCGGATGTTATTGTTTTCGTTAATTACTCCTTCAAATAGGGTTTTAGTTATTTCTTTGGCAATGATGCGTTGCTTTTCTTTATTATTGTTCGCTTCATTGTATTTTGTAAGTAAATATTGGAGATATTCTCATTGTTTCAAAAGATCCGTAGAAGTATATCTGTAATCGTTTCTATAGGTATTCATGTGATAAAGATCAGATGTTTTGATTTCTTCTTCGGTAGATTCTTTTTCATCGATTATTATTTTATTATTTGTTTGTGTGAGTATATATGTTTTTTTATTTTTAACTATTTTTGGTGTAAGTAGATTTCCTTTATTGTCAAAATAAATAGTTCCTATTTCTGTGTTAGTGTCTTTTGATAGTGTAAAATTGAATGTTGTTATATTTTCTCGTTCGATTGTGTTTTCGTTTTTATAATTAAATTGCTCTTGATTGGCAATCAAGGTAAATATGCTTGGTTCCAAAATATATGCATTAATTTTTTTTTGAATTTCTGTTCATTTGGTGATTATTTCTACTCCTGATGTTGTGTTTTTGTTTGTTTCTATTTCTTGGTTATTTTCTGTTGGAACATTATTGTTGTTTTTGTTTCCATCTGTTGGGGTTTCTGGTATTAAATTTTGTGGTATTGGTTTTCCTTCTATTCTTGCTTTTACTTCTTCATAGATAGATTCTTGTCACAAGTTTTTACAAATTATACCGAAGGTGATGATACCAGGATATTTTTTATCATCTGTTGTTCCAGCTATGGTTTGGTCTCCTTCCAATAATGCCTTTCTGTATGTGTTTGCTAATGTTATGTGTTCGTCACTTCCCTTTTCTCCTACGGCTGTAAAAAGCTTTTTGTAGTCGCTTGCAAGTACCTTGGAATATAAGATTACGTTGATTTTTGTTTCGTCAAAATTTAGTAATTCATCTTTTATTGTTTCATTATTTTTGTTTGTTTGTTCTGTCGTATTGTTTGGGTTTTTTTCTGTGTTTTCTGGAATAATATTTTTTGTTTCGTTATTTGAATTTTCTATATTTTCTTGATTTGTTTCTGTTATGTTTTTTAGATTGTTTCCATCATTGAGTATCGCAGTAAGTGTTTTTGGTCATACTCTAAAATCTTTTTTACTTGCGTTTGGTGTTTTATTTTCTGTTATAGCTTGGAAAAACCCTATAACATATAAGATATCTTGATCGTTTTGTATGTCAAATTCTTCAAGGTTTCCCTCTTCGTTTATTTTTTTGTTGTATCCTAATTCTATAAAACGGTTTTTGAGTGATTCAAATACTTTTTTGGGACTATCTTTTTTGAAATCATTACCTTCAGCTAATTGATTGTACAATATTCCTGCTCCATCGATGTTGTATTTGATATAACGAAATGAGGTATTCATGTTGATGTAGGTATCTGTTTTGTCGTTGAAATCAGTATTTGTATATGTTTCTTGATCAGTGAATTGATAGTCTGATGTTGTTACTTTTTCGTCATACATAGCTTCTTTGATTATTTTACTTACTGACAAAATTTTGAGATTTTCTATCTCTTCCTGAGTTTTTTCTGTGTTGTCTTGTTTTTCATTATTCATTTTTTGACTAACTTGCTCATCATACGCTCCTGCAGTTTCTTTTTTATATTCAGCTGATATTCATTCAATTGTAGGTAATCCCATAGTGTTTTTTTGTAAATAAATATTTTGTGGTATCATTACTTTTAATTGTATGCTAAATCAAAAAAAAAGCCAAAAAATCCTGGCTTTTTTATTATGTTTACTTCTCTTTTTTTTGAATCTATATATAGTATGTTATTTATGGACTTCGATTTCTAATTTTATTATTTTGGTACTATCGTTTTCTATACTTCCTGCTTGATAGAAGATTCCATTGGCGAATGGTGCAGTAAATGGTGTTTGATAATAGATATCTCCGGTTACGTTTGTTACGGTGATGTATTGTGGAAAATAGACGGTCGCTTTGGTTTCTCGTCGTTTTCTGACTTTGCCGAATCCTTCTTCTTCGTACATGCCTGATTTCAATCCTAATATTGCCATTTCTCTGTCGTTGATTTGAATTTCGTATTTCTTTTCCATATTTTTAATAAATGTTCTGTAGAATTCTGGAATACTAAAATCATATTGTATCGTGATGGTGTATGTTCCATTTTTTAGATTGCTGATATCCACAATATCATTGTTTTTGTTTTCTTTGATAAGTGTGTTATGTTCATCGACAATCTGGATGTATTTGGTGATAAATCCGTCAATTTTGTTGTAACTGTAGTTGGTGTCTCGAAAATATATATATTTTTCATCAAATATATTGGTCAAGTTATGTCTAGTAAGGGTGTTGGTAAATCCTGTCGAAACATTGGAAAGATAGATAGTTATATATTGTCTGTTTGCTATTTCATCGAATCTGTTTACAATATTTTTGAGAATATTTTTTTTCTGATTATTGAAATATTGTTTGATCTCGCTGATGTACAATTCTTTTTTGTTTCCACGGATTTCTTTTCTGATGAGATCAATTGATGCATTGAGAAACTGTCGTTCCCAAGCTTTTTGTTTGAATGTTGGGAAGAAGTTTTCTAGAAGATCGGATCTGATAAAAATCACTCCTTTGATATTTTGATGGAGGACTTTATTGTATAAGTTTGGTTGCATTGTCTGTTCGACTTTTCGCATTTCGTAGGTTTCATTGAACATCAATTCATACAAATCTTTGAGATTTTTTCCGTCGATGTCGCTGAATCCAAATTTGTTTCCTGCGATGAATCCTATTTTGCGATCTGGTAAAAATGGTGCGGTCCATGTTGGAGCGGTGATACGGGTTTTGTATGCGATAAAATCCGGATAATAAGAATCTATGATTTCCAGTTCTTTGATATGTCCTTGCTCAATTTTGATGAATGCGAATGATCAGAAAAATCATCCGTTTGGTCTTTTTTCATTTGTATTTTGTAAGATGACGAGATAATTGAACGGTTCGTTTTTGCCGAGTAATTCAAATAATTCTGGTTGGTATGCTTTGAGATCAGAAAGAAAATTCATTAATTTTTCATAATTAGAAAATCAGATTCTTTTCAAATATTCTTTATTTTGTTCTAGATATGTTCGACATTCATCGATTTCCTTCGCTTTCGTGATAAAAATATTTTCTTCTTGGATATAGCTTTGTATTATGCTATCTAGCGTGAGAAAAAAGTGAGAAAGTTCTTTATCAAATGTTCGAGTGGAAAATGCTATCTGTCCTAAATCTTCCTTGAAAATATCAAATTTATCTTTACTGAACATCATATCGTTGATTTTTGCGAAAAATACGAAAAAAATGAAACATAAGATGATGATCGTAACAAATGTTCCATTGACGTAGCGTATATAGTATTTCCAGCTTTTTTTTTGTGTACTACTGATGCCGAATGTTTTCATATATTTTCACTATGCAGATAATAGATATTATTCATCGTAATTATTTCTAGTGTCCAAACAAGCAATTTTTGCTTGAAATTGTTCTTCATATTCTTATATAGCTCGAACAGCTTTATTTTTTTGTATAGTTAAAACTGTATCTTGAATACGGGCATATAGCTCAGTTGGTTAGAGCGCGTCTCTGATAAGGACGAGGTCGGTGGTTCGAGTCCACCTATGCCCACCAAAAAACTAATGAATAATGAATAATGAAAAATGTTGGTATGTGTCTTTTTATGCACTATTATTTATGCCAGGGTAGCTCAGTGGTAGAGCAGCCCCGCTGAAGACGGGGTGTGTCGGCAGTGAAAACTACTACGTAAATAAAGATTATTATGCCAGGGTAGCTCAGTGGTAGAGCAG
>CAZBQE010000044.1:0-2504 GCA_964494005.1 uncultured Candidatus Peribacteria bacterium
TTTTTATAAACTTCTATTTTTTACTTCAAGTAGACACTTGTCGACAAATTCTGTAATTCCAGTTTCGTACTGCTCTTTTGTCTTATATTCGCGGATAGAAAGCGTTTTTGTTGTCTCTTCTTTTTCTCCAACGATGACAATATATGGAATTTTTTCTACTTCAGCATTTCTAATTTTTTTGCTAAACGAATCATCACTTATATCTACAGACGTTCTTAATCATTTTGTCTTCATTTCTTCAGCTACTTCGTTCGCGTAGTCGACAAATTTTTCTGCTACAGGAACAAACTTTATTTGTTGAGGCGCTAACCATAATGGAAACGCTCCAGCAAAATGTTCAAGCAAGAACCCGATAAATCTTTCATGGGTACTGAGCGGAGCTCTGTGAATACATATAGGTGTTTTGTCTGTTCCATCCTTATCTTTGTAGACGAGACTAAATCTTTCTGGTACTGCGAAATCCACTTGGTTGGTAGCGAGCGTGAACTCTCTTCCGATGACTGACCATATTTGCACATCAATTTTTGGACCATAAAATGCTGCTTCATTTTCTACTTCTACGAAAGGGACTTTGTTTTTCACCATAATATCTCTGACCCACTTCTCGGTTTTTATCCACAATTTCTCGTTGTCTACATATTTTTTTCCCAATCCTTCTTTGCTGTGGGTTGATAATCTCATCTGATATTTATCTACACCGAAGAGATCGAAATAATATTTATACATCTCTACTACTTTCATAAATTCTTCTTCGAATTGATCTTCTGTACAATAGATGTGTGCATCATTCATTGCCATAGATCTTACACGCATAAGGCCAAATAATGATCCTGAATCTTCGTATCTGTAACAGTGACCATATTCAGCTAATCTGATGGGAAGATCTCTATATGATTTTGGTTCTGCTCCGTAGATCTTGTGGTGATGCGGACAATTCATAGCTTTGAGATAATAGACTTCACCATCCATCTCCATAGGAGGAAACATGCTGTCTTTGTAGTATGGCAAATGTCACGAACGCAAATACAATTCTTGTTTTGCAATATGAGGAGAACGGACTCTTTTGTATTCATATCTCGCTTCAGTCTCTTTTGCTAAATCTTCTAAGGCATCAGCGATGATAGTCCCATTTGGCAACCAAAGCGGCAATCCTGGACCTACCTCATCATCGAAGGTATAGATATGCAATTGTTTTCCGAGTATTCTATGATCACGTTTTTTTGCTTCTTCCATAAGTTCAATATGTTTTTTCAATGCTTCTTTATCTTCAAATGCTAATCCATAAATTCTTGTCATCATTGGATTCTTTTCGTCTCCTCTCCAATATGCACCAGCGATTTTATCAATTTTGAATGCATCTGCATCTATTTCTTTTGTACTTTCTACATGAGGTCATTCACACATATCGATGAAGGTTACAAACACATCGCCAAGCTTGAACGGTTTCAAATAATCAGTTATTTTTTCATATTTTTTGATATATTCTTCCTTGGATCATCTAAGTAAATTATCTTTTGCTGCAGTTGGGATAGTGTTGATATAATAAGAAAACACTGTTTCTCCATCAGCTTTGAATTCATCAATAAGCTCTATTTTGAATTCTTCTCCAAGCATTTTAATAATCTCTTTTGCTTGTTTATAGTTCAAATCTATTCTATGAAATGGCTGACCTTCTTTAATAACTTTTGTCATCATTTTGTTGAGCTCTTTGATATTGTCTTCACCAAAACTTACTCCATCAGAAAAAATAAAATCATAATAAAATCCTGTATCTATAGCTGGTCCGATACCAAGTTTTGCACTTGGATCTATTGATCTCTGTACTGCTTGTGCAAGTACATGAGATAATGAGTGACGTGGTTTCAAAATTGCTTCTTCCATTTGTCTATATCTATAAAGTTAAAAAAAATCCTACCTATTTTTTGGGCAGGAGTTATATGAGATTCAATAACAAACTCCTACCATTATGCGATGGTTGTTGTAGTAGTGGTTGTTATCGTGAGCTGTGCGTGGCGCATGGGTTATATTGAAATAAACTGATATGATGATATGTTTTTTGTTTTAAAAAACAAGATTAAATACTTTATGAATTTTTCTTGTTCTAAAATTTGATAAATAAATTTTTCTATTTATAATCATTGTATAGTTTTTATTTATTTATATTTTATTATGTCTATCAACGCACCAGAAGCTCAACAAACGGAAATGGAAGATTTAAACAAAGATATCCTAATAAATATCGCTGACAAACTCTATAAAAAATGAGTTATTGATAAAGATTTTAAAGATCCTGAAGATAGAAAGGAACTTGCGCAAAAGGCTTGACTCAATCCCACTACTTATGTTGCCAACCTTGAACAAAATCTCCAAATAAGATCCTATTTACTTGATATAGCAAAAAAGTGGAATACTGAACAACAAAATAAAATTACAGAATAACAAAACAAAGTAAAAGAAGAAGAAATCAAAGAACAACAAAATGACACTGATCCTGAAAAAGAACT
>CAZBQE010000044.1:2514-7975 GCA_964494005.1 uncultured Candidatus Peribacteria bacterium
AAAATTTATCTGAACTTGATACAATGCAAATAGAAACAGCTCCTATATTGAAAGGTACTGTTGATGTTCCTGGTGGTTTAGAACCCAATACGGTGGTTGACAAAAAAGATGAGGGAACATTGGATTTGAATAATACAGAGATTCTTGATCAATGGAAAGATACAAATATAAATATTAAAAATGATGATGGAACAGACTTTCTTATTAATGGAAAAATTAGTATAGATGATGGTACTACTTTACTTATATGAAATAGAACAATAAACAATATTAAAACATTTGATTGAAATCATTTAGTTTATGCAGACAACAATTGAATAGTTTGGGAAATCAAAAATCAAGCGAACACCGAACCAGAACTTATAAACACAGATTATTATAATAGATTAACATCTTGAAAGCTAATTTTTGATGATATTACTACTACAGAGAAAGAAAATATAATAAAACAACTTAATGATCCAAAAATTAAGGAAGTATGGAATGATGAAATTATACATAGAGAATTTAATGATATAGAATGAACTATATCTTTTACTAATATATATGAAAATTTTTTAATATTTAAGCATATAGATGGTGGTGAGAATTTTCTCGAAATAAAAAACATTACAGAAGATTCTTTAATTTTTAGTGTTAATGAATATGGTAATAATAATTTATACAAAATACATGCTAATGACAAAACTATTGAAAACATGAATACTATTGAAATGGGTCAAACTTTTGAAAATATTATAATATCTAATCCTGACTTTACTTTTACAGATACACAGGCCATACAATTAGGTTCTATCTTTGATTGAAAAAAAATTTCAGATATCATTACTAATTCAAAAAACGATTGAATATTGGATGTTAGTAAAATAAAAGATTGAATTTTATTTACGAAAAATTCCGAATGAAAGACTAATTATGCTATACTCTTTACTGAAATAGAAAATGGCATTTTGTATGGTGTAGACAATAACAATAACGCAGTACAAATTACACTAAATACTATAGAAAACACACTAGAAGAAAAAGAAATCACAGCAAAAGAAATGAGACAAAATAATAGAGCTGAACGCAAACAATCTAGACAAGAAAAGAGAGCTGAACGTACAACAGAAAATATAGATGAAGATGAAGAGCAAGATAGGTTAGAAGATGAAAGACGAGCAGAATTAGAAAGACAACGAGATGAAGAAGATAGATTAGAAGATGAAAGACAAGCAGAATTAGAAAGACAACGAGACGAAGAAGATAAAGATAAAGAAGCAACAAATACTCCTGATCCTATACAAAAATCTAATAAAGAAATAAGACAAGAAAAGCGTATTATCAGAAGAGAAGAAAGAAATCAAATGAAGAAAGAAGAAAAACCTACAGAAAATTTTCAATCAGCTGAAAATACAGATGAAAATCAAAAAGATACAATTATAGAAAATGAAACAGGCACTTGAGCAACATTCAACGCTATCAGCCAAGATCTTTCTTTCTCTAGAACCAAAGCAGATTTTGATGCAAAAGGATGGGTAGCACAAAAGACCGGGAAAACAAATATTTCTGAAGGAACGGATTATACTATAATCAATGAAACAACCATACAATTACCAAATGGAAATTATCAAACAACACTTGAAGTTGCCTTAATATCACCAGAAGTAGCTCAACAAAAATAACACAATAATAGAACAACAAAAAATACTAAAGAGGCGTAATGCCTCTTTTTTTACTATATATTTTTGATTAGAAATTTGATTCTAAAACACTACACTCTTTTTTAGCAGAAAGCAAAAAGCAGAAAGCTTAAAGCTGCTTATTAGCTAAAACACGGCTTTCCGCCTAAAACTTGAAGCCAAATCTATCATTTATCATCTATCATTTATCATGCAATATATATTGGTTCCTCTCATCGCTGTAGTATTTGCACGAATTGGATTGAAATTATTTCGCTGGCTAAAAGTCCTTGATAAGCCGGGGAATGATTTGAAAAATACGAGGAAACCCGTGCCGACCATTCAGGGAATTTTTGTCTATGTGGGATTTTTTGTAAGTGTGGCGATATTATTTCCTGAGTACTTGCATAGCAATTTGTTTCGATGATTAATTTTTTGATCGCTGCCAATTGTAATCTTTGAGTTATTTGAAGAATTGCATTATATCGGGAAAATACATTTTAAAGTGCCGCCGATGGGAAGGTTGATCGGTCATATCATAGGTGCGTTGTTGGCAGTCCGAATAGGAAGTATCGGTCCGCAAGAATTTATTATCAATGGAGAAATATGGATTATGCCACAACGATTGTTGGCTATATTTTTTGCGCTTCGAACGATTTTGTGTGTCAATGCTATCAACCGATTTGACGGGATTTATGCGCAAGCAAGCGGTGTCAGTAGCATCGGATTTCTTACAATTTTTTTGCTGATCCAATATGTCGTATTCAAAGAATATACCCAATTTACTGATATAAACCTACACATCTTGTTGTTTGTAAAAAATATTTCTTTCGTACTTTTTGTTATTAGTCTCGTCTCGACAGTGGTGGAATATAAACCGCTCGGACTCGTCAGAGATGTGTGAATTATGTTTTTTGGATTTGCGCTCGCTTATCTCTCTGTCGTCGGAGGAGCGAAAATAGGAACGCTCGTTGTTGTACTTTCATTAGTGATTTTTGACGCGATACGAGTCGGATTGTGGAGAATATTTGTTATCAAAAAAAATCCATTGAAATGAGATTATACCCACCTCCATCATAGACTTTTGGGACTCAATCGAAGCAGAAAAGAAATTAGAGGATTCGTATGGATTTGGACTATTGTGATGATGATATTTATTCTGATCCAATGAACGAACAGAATGAACAAGATCATTATCTTTACGGTCATGGCACTCATCTTCTTCGGCGTCAACTGGTATCTCTTTGTGATCAAGAAATTACCATGCGGACTACAACTCAAGAAAGAATAATAGAAAATTAGTTATTATAAAAAAAAGCCCCCGATAGAAACTATCGGGGATAGCAGTCATAGAAATTATAACATTAACCTGTAACTCGGATGAGGATTGTTTGGGAGGTGGAATATGACTGCTATATTGTTGAATATATACGTATCTCTATAGAAAACAAGAAAAAATCATCATAATAGTTTGTATCAAGCTCAAATAGTTTATCTGGTTATTTTTTTATAAAAAAAGCCCCGATGAAACACCGGAGCCGATCAATGTAAACCTTGGTCAAAGCAAACAACCTTACTTCCATAATCAAAGTAGATTTGCATCCTGTGAAGTAGGTAAACAAAAGCATCCGCCAGGAAAACCATTGATCAAATATATATTATCCACTGAATAATCTTGTGTGGAAAAATACTATATACATTTCTTATTATAAATCAAGTCTTTTTTTTATTTTTTTTATATAATGTTTTACTCAATATATATTTGCAATTTTTAAAAAAATCTCTATACTATCACCTTAGCACTTACAGTGCTACTTTATAAAAGTTCAGAGTATATAGTTCAAATTTTTGTATTCTAAACTCTGAATTCTAAACTCTGAATTTTACATTCTGCATTCATAATAATGGACTTTGACATCAAAAAAAACTATTACGAGATTCTCGGCGTCAGTGAAGACGCAAGCCCGGAAGAAATTAAGAAAGCTTTTAAAAAAGCTGCAGTCAAACATCATCCGGATAGATGAGGAGATAAAAAAAAGTTTCAAGAAATGAACGAAGCCTATCAAGTCATCGGCGATGAAAAGAAAAAATCACAATACGACGCATATAGGAAGAATGGATTCGATCCATCAGGATTCGGAGGATTTGGTGGTGGATGAGGATTTGGTGGTCAGGGAAATTTTGATTTCTGAGATTTTGATATTGGAGATATTATGGGGGGTATTTTTGGTGGAGGATTCGGCTGATGATCCAGAAGAAAAAGCGTCCAAGGTGGAGAAGATATCCAAGTAGCTATAGATATCAGTTTTGAAGAATCGTATCTCTGAGTAAGCAAAAAAATCGCCTACACCAGACTCAAAAAAGTTACCGGCGCGGAAGAAAAAACCTGTGAAACCTGTAAAGGTCAAGGAAGAGTCATTCAGCAAGTTAGTACGCCATTTGGCGTTATGCAAAGCCAGGGAGCATGTCCTAAGTGTGGAGGAAGCGGAAAAATATTTACGAAAGATGGTAAAGTCTTGGAGAATGGAGGACTAGAAAAAGCAAAAGAGACCTTGGAAGTAAAAATACCTGCAGCAATCAAAGCGGGTGCATATATCAAATTTGCGAGCAAAGGAGACGAATCTTCTGCTCATCATACAGGTGATCTCTATATCCAAATCAATGTTATTTCCTCGAAATTATACGAAAGAAGAGCTGACAATCTTTATACCAAAGCCAAAGTCAGCATCTATGATATGGTTCTCGGCGGAGAACTGACTATCGATCATCCAGAAGGAAAATTGAAAATCAAGGTACCAAAAGGAACGCAAGTTGGTGATATGATCAAAATCAGCGGAAAATGATTCGGCAGTGGTGGTGTTTTTAGTAGAAAAGGGGATTTGTATGTGATACCTCAAGTCGATATCCCGAAAAAATTATCTAAAGAGGAAGAAAAACTTTGGAAAGAATTAAAAGGTAAAAAATAATATATACTAATTTCTTTTTGTCCGCTGTGGCGGACTTTTTTTGTTTTTTTTGATTTTCAACGGATTTTCTCTACTTCATCAGCCGATTTTCTTTGTCTTTTTTTTAAAAAAACTAGATAAAAAGCATATTAAAACAACTTTTTCTCAGAGTGTTATTTTTTGTTCTGGAATTTTTACTCGATGATGATAGTCAGCGAAGTCACTGCAAAAGCCAAAGAGCGAATATTTCCACCCAGGTAAAAACTTTTGTCCTACTTTTGTCCATTTTTTTCTACTTTTACTCCATTACAATCTCTTGCGGTAATAAGCAAGTACCATGCCAAGATGAATCATTGATATGATTATCCGCTGGACTTACTCTTCTTACCTTATGTTTGCATGGCAACAAACAAAATCTGCCCGCCGAACTTTCGGCCTAAATCCGGAATTTGTAACGCGGGCTTTCTTATGGTTTATATCTCACATATAAACACTCGACACCGCATGCGACTGATCATCGCGTGAATATACTTCCTACGCTAGCAAAGGGAAGCCGAAGAAATGATTTCGCTCATCAAGGCATCATTTCAGATATTGCATCTATTGATGAACTACGTGAATACAAGTTAAACAATCAAAAACTAAAATTATGAAACAGTTTGTTTTCTTGGCAGTAATGTTGCTCATGATAATGAGCGCCTGCCAAAAAGAGGAGATTTCTCCAGCTATAGAACCAGATTTTACTGCTGTTGAAGAAAATGCCTCTAGTACTATCGAAGATTCTTTATCTTCGGACGATGTACATCTTAAAATTTCGTCTTCAAGTATTTTGAATGCGACAAATGCAAATCAAAT
>CAZBQE010000045.1:0-7394 GCA_964494005.1 uncultured Candidatus Peribacteria bacterium
ATTTCTTCTTCTGTCGGTTCCGGATATTTGGTTTTATCGAGATTGTCGTAAGATTCTTTGGTTGCTTTCCGTGATTCAAGGAGAGTATTTTTAATTTCTACTTGTTGAGTGGTTTGATCTACTTGTTGAGTTAAATCATTATTTGTTATTATTATTTCTTTTAGTGATCATGTTTGGTTTTTAATAAATATATCCATATCTTCCCATACTGCTGTAATTTGATCTTCTGGTGTTTTATTTTTGAGAATGTTTCAGAATCGTCCAAGATTTTTTTGTTGTATATACGATATTGTTTCTTCTTGTGAAAAGAAATCACTTATTTTTGGTTGTTGAAAAATGTTTAGGAAAAAATCTTGCTTTCCTTCATTGTTTGGTAACTTTTCTTTGAGAGCATTTTCAATAGCAGTATTCTTTGTTTCTTTTGTTTTTTTGTTATCTGCTATTTCATTCGTTTTTTCTTGGTTTGGTAATGTTTCTGACATACAACTTTAATAAATAAATAATTTATTTGGTAGCATCAAAAAGTTCTTGTACTTTTGTTGATGGTATAAAATTATTATCTTTGAATCGTTGTTCTGTTTGTAGTACTAAATTTTTTATTTGTGTATTGTTTTTTACATCTTCAGGTGAAAATTTTAACATTACCGCTTCAAGTTCTTGGCGTCCTTTTTCAAGTTCTTCTTGTGATTCTTGTAATTTTTGTTGTTTTATTATTATTTCTTTTTTGAGTTGTTCAGTTTTTTCTTCTAATCTTTCGTAATATCATTTAAATCGCGTTTTATAATCTGTGTCAAATTTCTCTATAAATCAAAATATATCATTAGAAAAGGTGTCTCCATATATATCTCCAAATGTTGATTTGTAAAATATTGAAAATTCTAATACACCAATAATTAAGCCTGTTTTTATTTTGGGATCTTCAATATTTACTATCATCTCATTCAAAAGTTTATTGGTTGCTTCTTTGTGTTCATCATCTCGGAAACTATTGACCATGGTGTTTAGATGCTCTTTCATGTCCGGATAATATTGATCTACGTTCTGTACTGCGAAATCGAGGGCGTTGATAGTATCACTTGGCATCATCTCAAACTTCGCTACTTTTTCTTCCGCCTTTTTGCTGTCCATTTTTACAACAATCTCTTTGTCTGGGTTTTTTTTCAAGACTTCCTTGATCTCTTTTTGTACTGATTTGCTTGTAGGGTTTGCATTTACGTTCAACGTGATAAGGAGGGTAGCGCCGACTATGGTTATCGCTTTGATGAATTTGTTGTTTCATGTCTTTGCTGTGTGTTTGATCTTATTGAGCATAGTGATAGGTAGAAGGTAAAAAGGTAGAAGGCGACCGAATTGTTGATTAAACAATACAGAATTTCCACCCGGGTACAAGTAAATTATATGTATTTTTGTACTTTTGTCAAATATTTTAAACTCAAGAATCTGAGAAAAAATCTGATATATCTGAAAAAGGCGATCACTGATCGCCTCCCGATGACTGACTAGTATAGGTCTACAAATATTTTGAATTTTCTTGTCCCTTTTCCTGATTCCTTATCCCATCCGCGTAGCGGATTAGAGTATCTTTTTGATCGGCGTGATGAAGAGGTTTTTGAGCATGTACATCTCGTAGAAATAGGCGAAGGATTCGTTCCTGTTCTTGATTCAGATATGTTCTATACTTTGGGTTATTTTTTTGAGGTTTTTGGCAATTTTTTTTAGTTCTTCGGGTTTGTAGGTTTCCTCTTTTTGGGAAAAAGATTTGACAGCATCGAGAATGGTATATTTTTCGCCTAGGACGTCTTTTTTGAGCATAGCGAGCATATCGTTTTGTAAGTAGTCGATGTATTGGTTGAGTTCTTTTTTGTAGCTTCAGAGTTTTTTGTAGAAGCTGGTGAACTGGTATTTTTTGCTGTCTTTCCTTTTGATGATAGCGCGGTATTCTTTGACGATTTCTTGCATCATTTTTTTGATTCGCGGAAATTCTTTGATAGCGCTATTGATGTATTTGGATCTGTGCTGCTGAGGGAGTTTTTTGTATTCGTTGACGGTGAAGCTAATAAATTTTAGTACGCTTTCGGGAGAAGCATCTTCTCCTTGTTTATCAAGAAGTGAAATGATACTGAAGAGTCTCATGCCATCTTTGGCTTTGCTATGTACATCAGTGAAACGGTAGATATTGTTTCGGATGATTTCTTTGAGGAAGTTCATAGCGTAGCCTTGGGCGATTGCTTTGTAGCTAAGCATAGGTATTTCTAAAATTTTTTTTCCTTCTTTGATTTTGATATGAGTGAGGTCTTTGTTCATAACTCCGAGGTTGGTGAGTCCGTTACCGTTTTTTTCGGGGAAGAGTTCCGTCATTACTCAGAAAATGGTGTAGCTTACTCTGATATTGCCATTTTCTAGAAGGCGTTCAAGTAGTTTTCTGTCTATGGTTTCTGGATGGATTCTTTCGTATTTTTTGACTTCGATTTCTTGGTTGTCGATGGTATATTTTGTTCTAAAAACGGTTTTGAGGATAACCTCATTTGCGTAGGGATCTTTTCTGAGTTTGTAATAAAATTCTAACAATTCATCAATACTTTTGCCGTTTCGATCCAAAGCTGCGTCTAGATCTTCAGGAATTTTGTTCCAACGGGGAATAGTTCGGAAGAGTACTAGGCTTCCTGTATAGGTATAGTTGTAGGTATTGAACAGTTTGGCATTCTGGGCGAATACTTTACTGTAGAGTGCTTTGTAGTATCTTTTTCCTTGCTGCATCGCTTCTTGTAAATAAAAGCTTAAAATAAAGTATATTCGGTTTTTGTATTTTTGCAAATGTTTTATTTTTTTCTGTAAAATATGTTTTATTTTTATTTGGGGCTTTTCGTGCCCCAAACCCCACGACCAATATTTTTACCAAATCCTCCACCACTATGTGGTCCCCCTCCTTTAAAACAAAGGAGGAAAACAAAAACATTGGATAAAAAGATCAAGCCGGATGCTATACTCTGGATAGATGTTTCATAACCCCATGACCTACGCCTCGCCTCCAACCCCGGAGTACTCCGGGGGCCCATTCCGGACTCGTCCATGTATGTTGCTTTATCTACGATGAGATTACTATCTCGTGGCGAGCATCCGGCGTTGTTGTATAGTTGATCTTTATTGTTTGATTGTGTATTGATTGTTTTTTAGTGGTGGAAAAAGGCGGATGCTTGTTCTGCATTAGCTACGATAATATTCGCCCTTACACTTTTTTTTATTTAGCGTAAAGGACGCTTCCCGTAGCTTCGTACGGGACAAGCGCGAGCGTCCCTACAATATGTATATTTTTCTAAGGTCTATTTACTTTTTTTGATTTTCATAATTTCAGCAATCAATTTTGGTTCTATCTCGTCTTGGATGTATCTATCGAGCGGTCTTGCACCGTATTGAGGGTCATAAATTTTTTCGATAATGTCTTTGATTTGTTTGTTGCTATATTTTGGCAATTTGATATCTGAATGATGTTTCCATGCATTGAGGAATTCATTGATCTTGTTGCTCATTATGGTAATCAATGTTTCTTTGTCGAGATGTCTAAAGACGATTTTGTAATCTATTCTATTGAGGAGTTCTGGTGTCAGGAAATTTTTCATCTCTTCAAATACTCTTGCTTTGACTTGATCAAAATCCCTCTCTTGTTTATCTGCTTTTGCTCCTGTAGAGAAACCAATTGTGCTTTGTTTTTTGACGAATTCTTCTGAACCAATGTTTGAAGTCATGATGATGATGGTATTTTTGAAATCGACCATTCTTCCTTTGGCGTCTTTGAGATGTCCTTCGTCGAGAATCTGTAATAAAATATTTAATACATCGGTAGATGCTTTTTCTATTTCATCAAATAATATCACTGAATACGGTTTTCTTCTGACTGCTTCGGTGAGTCCGCCTCCTTCTTCATATCCGACGTATCCCGCAGGAGAACCGATCAATTTGGAAACTGAATATTTTTCCATAAATTCGGACATATCGATTCTGATCATCGCTTCTGGATTACCGAAATATTCTTTGGCAATCAATTTTGCTAGATAAGTCTTACCAACTCCGCTTGGTCCGAGACATAAGAACGATCCGATAGGTTTGGTATATTTGATTACTGATAATCTACTTCTGGTGAGTGTTTTGACGACTGCATCCACGGCTTCGTCTTGTCCGACAATGTTTTTTTTCAATTCTTTGGATAATCTTCTAAGCTTTTCTATTTCTGATTCGTTGACAATATTTGTTGGAATGCCGGTTTTGTCAGCAAGTACATTTCCAATATCATCTTTGGTGATGATTGGTCTGAGATGGGTCGGGATGTTTTTGTTACTTCTGATTTTGAGCATTTCTTGTTTTGCTTCTTCTTCTTTGGCTTTGAGTTCCGCAGCGCCGAAGTAATCTTGTTTTTCTATTGCTTCTTCGATCTTGGTTTGAATCTTTGCTAAGGTTTCTTCAAATTTTTTGTAGTCTTTGTCGTTGTCCAATTTTTGATTCATGGTGGATTTTCTTGCACAGGCTTCATCGATGATATCAAGTGCTTTGTCCGGTAAATATTTGTTCATCATATATCTTTTGCTGAGAGTGATGGCTATATCGAGTGCATCATCATCTATCTGTACGCCGTGAAAATCTTCGTAGGTTTTTTTGAGTCCTGAAAGGATTTGTGTGGTCGCTTCATTGTCTGGTTCATTGACGATTACTTCTTGGAATCTTCTTTTGAGTGCTTGATCTTTTTCGATGTATTTTTGATATTCATTAAAGGTTGTTGATCCAATAAGTTTAATTTTCCCTCTCGACAATAACGGTTTCAACATTTGTGCTGCATCACCGTTTTCTTGTCCTCCTGCACCAATAATAGTGTGGATTTCATCGATAAAGAGGATGATATTATTAGTCGGATCGATAGCTTCTTCAAGGATAGATTTCATTCTGGATTCAAATTCTCCCCTATATTTTGTTCCTGCGACTAGGGTTCCCATATCGAGCAGGAATATTTTTTTGTTTTTGAGCTTGTCAGGTACTTCGCCTTTGACTAATCTTTGTGCTAATCCTTCTACAATGGCAGTTTTTCCGACACCAGCTTCTCCGATGAGGAGTGGATTGTTTTTGTTTTTTCTGAGAAGCGTGTAAATGATTTGATTGATTTCATTGTCTCTTCCAAAAATCGGATCAATTGTTCCGTCTTTGACTTCTTTGGTCAAGTCGGTTCCGAAATATTCGATGGTGAGCTTTTTTTCTTCTTTGTTTGTTTTGTCGCCCGTGATGACATTGTCTTTTTCGACAATTTCACTTTCTACGGCATCAAGCAACATATTGATGTTGTTCATCTTTTGCATTTTTTCTATTTTCATGAGCTGTATCTTGTTAACATCTAAATTGAACGTTACAAAGATTTTACTCAAGACTTCCAAAAAAGCAAATAGTCACATCTGTGAAATCATAGGGATTTTGGTGAGTTTTTTGTAGTTCTCTACTATGGTTTTGGGGTCAATATGCTTACTGTATAAGTAGTTGGTAAATTGGTTTGACATATCATGAAATGATGCCAGGAATAGTATATCCAAGTCCAATTTTTTGGTTGTTTCGTTGATATGTTTGATAATGGTGTGATCTAATTTTTTGCTGAATGGAAGGTGTTTTTCTGGTTTAGAAGGTCTGATGGTTTTCATATTTTGGTATTTGCTTTGAAAATATTCTTCACATATTTCTTTGGAAACGCCTATGAGTTTCCATAAAATATCTTTGAGTTCTTTATTTTCCAAAAACTTTGCTATTCACCAAAAAAGATCTTCTCCATGGATAGTTCTTTGTTTGTTGGTGGATGCAAGTGTATGTGCGTGGGTGATACATGAGATGGAGTGGGTCGTAAGTAACGTCTTGATTTCAGAAAACATATGTTTCGTCGTTTTATATAAAAATCAGGTGTTCTTACCATATTTTTTTATGTTGAGAATGCAATGAAAAAATAGAGAATAGGGATTGTGTTTTCTGTTAGCTTCAAGTTCAAAGCTTCAAGCTCAAAGTCGCATTGTAGCTAATAAACAGCTTTAGGCTTGAATATTTCTATTTTCTGTTAAAGTTAGCTTGGCTTGAATATTTCTTACTGAAATGTAAGCTAAATTGTTGAAGTGTTAAAATGTTTAAATGTTATTTTGCTACTTTATACTTTATACTACAACATGTTGTGATTTCTTAGATTGTTATTCAGCTCTAAAATTAAACCTATGAATACCATTTGGTTGCGTAGGAGGATATTGTTGGAAAATTTGGAATATCTTCAATCTTTGCAGCCGCAAGCGGCTATGTTTCCTGTTCTCAAGTCTAATGCCTATGGACATGGACTCAAACAAGTCGTAAAAATATTGAAGCATGCAGATGTTCCTTATCTTGTCGTGGATAGTTATCCTGAATATATAGAGGTCAAAAACAATTGCAAGATTCCTATTTTACTTATGGGAGAAACCTTACTTGAAAACTATCGTAAATTTGATCACAAGACCACGACATTTTGTGTTTATAATATCTGAACGATAAGATATTTGGGAAGATTAAATAAAGATACCAAAATCCATCTTTTCTTTAATACGTGAATGAATAGAGAAGGAATCCAAGAAGATGAATTGCCAAACATCATCAAGGAAATCCAGAGTCATCCGAATCTTATCGTGGAAGGTGTTCTGTCTCATTTTTTTGATGCAGATGAATTGTATGAATCAACTTTAACTGATCAGATTGCTCGTTTCAAACGTATGTATTATAAGGTTTTGGATGCGGGATTTGCTCCTGAATGGAGACATATGGGAAATAGTGCTGCTATGTTCAAAATCCAGGATGATTTTTTTAATGCGTATAGACCGGGAATCGCGTTGTATGGTTACAATCCTTTGCGTTCTGATGATCCTTTGTACAAAAAATGAACGAATCTTTTCCCCGTTCTTTCTGTGACTTCCAGAGTAATTAGTTTACAAACTATTCGACCTGGTGAATGAGTGAGTTATCATCATGAATATAGGCCTTCTGATAAGGAATTGATTGCAACCGTGCCGTTTGGGTATGCGGAATGATTTCCTAGAAACGCTTCCGGCAAAATTTTTATAAAACATCGTAAAAGTTTTTTTCGTCAAGTTGGTTTGATTTGTATGAATCTTTCTAGTTATATAGTTGACTCTGCTGTACATATCGGTGATGAAGTCGAAATTGTTTCTGATAATCCGCGTGCCAAAAATAATATGCAAAATTTAGCTGATGCTGCGGGAACGATTATTTATGAAACGCTTGTGAAGCTTGATCGTGGTATCAGACGTGAGATACTATAAAATTAATTAATAATTAATAATGGGTCTAGGGTAGAATAGCAATAAATTTCACATATCTTTTAAGAATTTTGATCA
>CAZBQE010000046.1:0-7326 GCA_964494005.1 uncultured Candidatus Peribacteria bacterium
GTTGCATCGTCTCATAAAGCGATTCATGTGATGTTATCTACAATATCTCCAAAAAGCGAATAGGTAGAAACCAGATAACTATCAGAGTTTCATGAAACTGTTGCAAATGTTTCTGTAGCTATATTTGGTAATCACAAGAGTTCTCAGGTGATTTTGAGGATATTGGATCCTATATACATGTTTGAATTAAAATTGTTTCAATAGACCAAATCTGCTCAACTGTATATGATAGGAGCGGTTTGCCCAAAGATATTTTTACCATATGAATATTTGCTTGTTATTTTATTAAAATATGAACTTGCTCATCGTATTTTTTGTCATTGTATAGTATCCCAATTATTTGACCAATTAAACAAAAAATAATCATTTTCATCGGAAGGATTGGTAAAATAATCAAACGATAAGACTCATGTAGTGGAGATATTTCAATCGGAGAACCCAAGTCCTGGATAATCTCAAGTATTGCCTGCAATAAATATTCAGCTTCATACTATATTTGTATCATTATCAAAGAGATCTATATTTCCAAAATAATAATTTTGCGTTCATTCTTCAGAAAAAATTCCTTGTTGGTTGTTGTATGATTGAATATTATTTACGATGTTTCCGCTAGTATAAGCATCAAATTCAACACCTACTGTAGTAGAATTGTAGACTTGGATGTTGTTGAGAATATTATTAGATCCAGAATCATAAATCCGTATACCATATGATGAATTGTGTATTTGTACATTATTGACGATGTTATCATTATTGTATATCCATATTCAAACATTATTGTTGTATATGTGTGCATTGTTTATGATGTTGTTTTTTCCTATGATGTTCAATCAATAGTTACTATTGTAAACATAAATATTCTCAATAAGACCATTATCGGCATCTGTCCAAAGACGTATTCACTGTCCATTAGAATAATTAGATGCTATGACACTATTGTATATTCAAAAATATTGTCCTTGATCTATTCTAATTACATCAGAAAGTGCATTATATGCGTTGATGTTGTTGAAGCTAAAATTAGATGCAGACAATACATCAATACATTTATTATTTGTCTGATGAAAAGGTACAATCCCTCATCATGTGCCATTGATCGTCAAATTATCTAAGATAACATTATTGTTTTGTATAAAAATATTTGAATTAGTGAACTGATAAGTATACAGTGCTGTTCAAATATTATTGTTGCTTACAATAGCGCTACATGTTCATGCTCTAGTGACTGTATTAGCTATATACGTAGATCATGTTAGGACATAAATAGTGTTGTCAGAAAGGTATTCTGGCATTTCACCTGTATACATAACCGTCATCCCACTAGCTAAACACGTTCCAGAGGTGTATCCAGTCCGATGTTGGGTATATGCACTTCATTCATCTCCACTACCATAGAGTGCTTTGATAATATCGTCATCACTCGGATCATCACTCCAGAATGTAGCATCAATAAAATCACTATTATTTCGAGTTACTGTTCATCAAGAGAGGAGCCAGTTAGATGCTTCGGTTTTAGGTGTATATTCAATCGCAAAAAATAGCCCAAAAAACAAGAGAACTGCTCACAAAAGAATGGCGATTTGGTGATGAAGGTGTTTGATCATAATATCTATTAGTGTTTAAATGGTTTTCTTCCAATTAATTATATTCAGAAGCGATTTTTTTCGCAAATATAGAAGAAAATTCACCCTAAATGAGTTGACAATTTTAATTAAAACAAAAAAATACCAGGTTGCTCAGGTACCTTTCTTGTTATAATATAGTAAGGATTGTTTAATATTTTTTTAGGATGGTCGGGACCTCGCCACGGAGGACTCCGTGGTCCAACCCAGGACCATTAGTTTTTTATAAATGTGCTATGTTCTATTCGATGTTGTATATGTCCATCTCTCTTTATTATTTTTTCTAATTTTTGTGCTTCCTCTTTTGTTTCTTTTTCAAAGTATCATAGTAAAATATATTCTTTCATTATTCTTGTTGTGGTGGTTCATCATCTTTTATGTTCAGCTAGTCTTCTTTTAAGGTTGTTAGTATAACCTATACAATGTTTTGTCTTTCCTTGTAGGATATAAACAAAATACATAGATAATTTAATATAAAATAAAAAAATATCCATTACTAGATATTTTTATATTTGTTTAATCTTTTTTTAGGATGGCCGGGACTCGAACCCGGGACCATTAGCTTAAAAGGCTACTGCTCTACCACCTGAGCTACCACCCCATAATGACGACGAAACGATTAATCGATGAAATGTTTAAGCGCTTGGTCGTTTTTAGTCGATAAATTAAATAAATCCTTTCAGCTTCTTGTATACCTTTGAGCTTACTTTTACTTTGATTTTTGAACCGTCTTCAAGGGTAACCTTCTTGTTGATAAGATTTACTTTGAATGTTCTTTTGTTTGCTCTCATAGAGTGAGATCTTGTATTTCCGGATTTTGTTCATCTCCCGGTAAAATCACATATTCTTGGCATTTTTCTTGAATGTAGAATGTAAAATGTAGAGTTCAGAATGGAAACGTTGAAAATATTCTGCATCCTGAATTATAAATTCTGAATTGATTATTATTCTTTTTTCTCTTCTTTATTTTCACTTTCTTTTTTTTCACCTTCAGCAGCTCCTTCAGCAGTTCCTTCAGTAGTCTCTGCTGGTGTTTCTTCTACTACATCTTCTGTCATCGTAAGAACAGTAACGAGTGCTTGTTCAGGGTCATCAAGAATTTCAACTTTATCAGAGATTTTCAAATCTTTGACGAAGATAGTATCATTTATATTTTCTATTGTAGAGATGTCGATAGAAATATCATGTGGCAAATCTTGAGGAAGTGCTTCGACTTCAATGAAATCTTTTACAAGCTGAACTTTTCCTTCTCCTAATTTTTCGATAGGAGATTCTCATACAAGTATTAATGGTATTTCTGTTTTAACCTTTTCATCAGCCTTGATAGCTAAGAAGTCTATATGTATCAAAACATCAGAAACAGGATCTAGTTGAATATCTTGAATCAATACTAATTCTTTGATACCATCTCCTTCTAGTGTGATAGGTGTGGAGTATCCAGCTGCTTTGTATCTTTTGATTAGGTCGTTCTTTTTGCACGCGATAGCGATAGGTGCTTCAAGATGTTTTCCATAGACGATACCAGGTACCAAATCTTCTTTTCTTAGTTCTTTGGCTTTTTTATCTGGACGTGCGATTACCGTAAGTTTCATTATATACAATGATAGATGATAAATACATTGAGACAGAATGGATGGGATAGAGATAAATTTTTCTAATCCATCTAATCTATCTTTATCAGCCTTGTTTTCTTAATTATTTTCTTTTTTTCTTCCCTTTGTTTTCTTTTACTTTACCTGCTTCTTTGTTGAGTAAATCTATATCTCTTTTGTCAGCAGTGATTTTTGATTTGAATCTTGCTGCTTTTCCTACTTTATCTCTGATATAGTAGAGTTTAGCTCTTCTGACTTTGTATTCATCAAGCAAGATGATTTTGTCGAATTTATTGAAAGACAATGGATAGATCTTTTCTATGGTATTTCCTGCAACAGTTCATCTTACTGTAAAACTACCATCAGCATGATTAGGTTTTTTGACCTTGATGACAAGACATTTAAACCTTCGTATTCTATTGGTTTCTGTATCTTTTTCATGGATTTCGATATTCATACCAGCTTTGATGTCGATAATTTTCGCATCATTCTTGTCATAAAAATGTTTGAGTCTTTCGATATTCATTTTTTTACATAAATATAAATTAAATGATTAATTGATTAATTGATTGTATATTGCGCATTAAGATTTTTTTTATTCGTACAATCCGAAATTCGTAAGTAGTTAATACATTAAATATCGTCAAAATGACTTACTTCGCTTTTTTGTTCATAACTTTGGCTTTTCGTTTTTTTTGCTGCTCAAGATTTCTTCTCACATCCATAATTACTACTTTTTCTACTCTGAATAACGCTTTATTGAGCTTTTTTTTTGCGTTGGTTTTTAATCTTCACATACTAGAATGTTGAAATGTTAAAATGTTGAATGTATGACTTTGTTATTGTATGGACTATTGTAGTACTACAATAGTAGATAAGTCTTTCATTAAATACTATTTTTTGAGTCATTTTTTTTCTAATGCTTCATCAAGCATTTTTTGGGTGATACCCATTTTTTTGATTCTTGCATTAGCTTTTTCTCTGGTTTTCAAAATCCATTTGGTTTCTGTACCTGCTTTTTGCTCTTTCTTTACGAGATCAACATACCGTGCAATAGCTTTCTCTAGTTTTTTGCCTGATTTTTGACTTGCCCGAGAAGGATTGTATAACATATGTTTATATTTTGCTCCACTCGTATTTCCCATTACTTTATAACTTATATAATAAAATTAAATGATTACTTGATTGCGGATTGAAAATTTGTAATTACGAAATTCGTAATTGTATAATTGGTAAATTGTTATGCTTAGTTAATGTATTTTGCCATATAAGCAAATGCTTTGTTTGCTTCAGCCATTTTATGGGTTTCTTCTTTTTTCTTGACTGCATACCCTTGATTGCCATAAGCAGCCAATATTTCTTCAGCAAGTTTTTTGTACATAGGTTTGCCTGTTTTGGACTTGGTTCCATCAAGTATCCATTTGAATGCGAAGAAGAGTTTCTTATCTTGTTTTACTTCCACAGGAACTTGATAAACAGATCCTCCCATTCTTTTGGATTTGATCATAAGACTAGGGGAAGCATTTTCTATTGCGGTTTCTACTACTATTGATGGATTCATATGTCCATTAGATTTAATTTCTTTGAGCATATCAGTGTAGATTTTTCTTGCTACGCTTTTTTTCCCATCTTTCATGATATAATTGATGATTTTTTCAATCTTGGAAGTAGCCATATTGCCGACAACTAATTTTGACATACTATAATGCTAAAGTGTTAAAATGCTTGGTTGTTTTATTAATATATTTGGCTTTAAGTTTTTCGCTTTTTTCTGGTATTATTTACCAGCTTTTGGTCTTTTTGCACCGTAGAGTGATCTAGATTGTTTTCTTTTGTTTACAGAATTGGCGTCGTATTTTCCTCTGACGATATGATATCTCACTCATGGAAGATCCTTTACTCTTCCTCCTCTTACCAAAACAACGCTATGTTCTTGGAGTGTGTGAGATTCTCCAGGGATATATGCCAAAATTTCAGCTCCATTGGATAATCTGACTTTCGCGAATTTTCTTTGTGCAGAGTTCGGTTTCTTTGGACCCATCACAGACACTTTCAAGCAGACACCTCTCTTGAACGGAGCAGGTTTTTCTACTTTTTTATTGTTATTGAGCTTATTGATACCAAATTGCAAAGCAGGAGCTTTGGACTTGTAGGTCTTTTTTGTCCTTCATTTTTTGATGAGTTGATTAATAGTAGGCATACTATAATAATGATAAATGATAAATGATACATGAGAGATTGTTTTCTGGCTTATATATTAGTATTTTCAAAATTTCAGAGTAAACAAAAAATTTACGTGTCAATGAATATAGGGAAAATAGGTACAAAATCAATACAAAATTGACATAAAATGCTTAGTTCGCTACGCTCACGTAATTTACTCCCCTCGATTTCTCGAGGGTCGCGTAATTTGCTCGCTCTGCTCACGTAATTTACTTCGTGTAATTAATTACCAATTACGGGCGGAGCCCAAATTATCAATTACATCCGTTAGGATAAATTACAAATTACGGACGAAGTCTAATAGATTTTCCAAATATAAAAAAAGAGCGACAGTATATAACTGTCGCCCCTATATTGAAACTATTCAGACTTAATAAAACGCTTGGTGACGGAAACGCCGTCAGCGCCCATAAATCTGATAAGATAAGCTCCGTTTTGGAAATTGCTCACTTCAACCACCATATTTTCTGAGTTGACTTCAGTAGAATACACTACTTTGCCAATCAGATCATAGATTTGAAAATGAATGATTTCCTGGGTATTAATTCCGACCAAATTAAGCTGGTCGGTTGCAGGATTCGGGAAGATACTAATAGCATCAACCGTAGCAGTAACATCATCTACGTCGGTAGTACCGACGGTGATATACTGAATTTGCGATGCGCTACATCCGGTTGCTGGATGGGTGTAGATATACTCAATCATGTGAGTACCTTGTCCCGCAGCAGCTGGGTCGAACATACTTCCTGTCATTCCCGGTCCAGTAAATATGCCTCCAATCGGAGAGGTATATGGAGTTAGGTCAAACGGAGGCGTGTCGGTATGAATCGCACCGACCACATTTACAAACATCACTACTGGTAATGGATTTATGGTAAGTAAGTCTGTTGCCGAAACGCTACACCCATATCCATCAGCGTATGTATAAGTAATTGTATACGTGCCAGGGCCAGAAACCGGAGGATAAATAGTGTTGCCACCAAATACACATGATCCGGAATAGGTTCCACCAGCAGGTAAACCACCACTTATTACCGCACTATTTACATCCATACAGAATTCATCTTCTGTTAGATCCAAACTTATGCTTGGGGCTGTATGAATATGTATAGTCATATTCTCATCAGCCGTACAGCCATTCGCTCCAGTAGCGGTTACTGTATAGGTGGTAGTAACTGTAGGAGTTACGGTGATTGAGCTAGTTGTGCCCAATCCACCAGACCATACGAATGATGTACCGGTTCCTGTAGCTGTGAGTGTTGCACTTAATCCTTCACAGATATCGCTTGCCGAAGCAGTGATACCGAGTGTTGGAGCTACATTAACCGTTACCGGATAGATAAATGGTTGTCCACCTCCGCATGTATTCTGTCCGAAGACAGTCACATCGCCTGAGGTGCTTCCGAACTGCACGGTGATACTTGTAGTTCCCATACCACTCATAATAGTTGCGCCCATTGGCACAGACCAGATATAAGAAGTGGCATTAGGAATCATGCTAGTACTGAAGCTAACTATTTCTCCCTGGCAGACCAAAGTCGGTCCGACAATAGTGAATGCGTCATCAGGGAGTGGATTAATAGTAACTACAGGTGAACCAGTCATTACACTTGTACATCCTGTAGTATTATCTTCAGCAACAACTGAGTATGTTCCTGCAACGTTTTGATTAGTCCAGTTCAAAGTCATTCCAGTACCAGCAACAGCTATACCACTAGGTAAACCATCCAACATAAGTTGATAATTCACACCAGTTTGAGATCCGTTGAGACTAATCATAACTCCTGAACTTCCTTCACAGAAACTAGTTGCACTAGCACTGACAGTAAACACCTGCGGTAGAGGATGAACCTGTACCATAGTGTCATTGTCATTGCTGCAGCCAGTAG
>CAZBQE010000047.1:0-7044 GCA_964494005.1 uncultured Candidatus Peribacteria bacterium
ACCGCAGCATCTTCAAATTTCCATGCAGTTATCGCTTCATCAAGTTGCTTTTTTAAATCTTTGAGAATAATTTCTTTTTCTGCTTTGGTCATCCTCTTAAGTTTTTTAACCTTTCCTCTCGTCAACGAAGAAAATCCTTGATTGAGCACCTCATCCGTTTTGACTACTTCAAGTCATTTAACATTAGATTCAGCTTTTTCTGGTGTAATATTATATTTTTTATTGTAGGTATCTTGGATGCCACGACGACGATAGGTCTCTCGCAACGCCTTGATCATCGATTCGGTAAAATTGTCAGAATAAAGAATTACTTCACTATTTGGGTTTCTCGATGCACGTCAAATAATCTGAATAAGCGAAGTCGTAGAACGCAAAAATCCTTCTTTATCAGCATCCAATATCGCCAACAGACTTACTTCAGGCAAATCAATTCCCTCCCTCAACAAATTGACACCCACAATAATATCAATAACGCCCATCTTGAGTTTCTTGATAATTTCCCAGCGATCTGTAGTCGCTATTTCACTATGCAAATAAAACGCTTTGTATCATTTGGAAACAAGAAAATTCGTCACTTCTTCAGAAGATTTTTTAGTCAACGTGAGCAACAATATCTTTCCTTTCTTCGCGATATGCTCATCCATTTTTTTGAGCAAATGTTCAAGAAAAGCAGGCTTCTTGCCAGTAAAGTCATTTCCTTGCATAAAATCTTTGAGATTCTTGTATTTGGCGAACATGTAGTAAAATAATATAAACAGCAATAACTCTATTGTTTTGATTCTAGTTATCAAGAAAAGCTTACGTATAAAAAACAAAGATGTTTTGAAACATTAATTTATTTGTAAAAAAAACAATTTTGCTTATACTATATATAACAGAAATACTTTTAAATAAAAACAAAATATATGAAAAGATATTTCTGACTAATATTTTCAACGATTTTATTGTTCTCAACGTCGGTATTCGCTACCTACGAAGATTTTTCCAAACAGCTGGAAACAATGGGAATAAATGTGGAAAAAATCGAATCACAAAACAACATCTCCAGATATGAAGTGGCAAGATTACTCAATATTGTAGAATGTAAGGATTGTGTGAATCCAGCACAAGATATGATCAACACCTATACGCAAAATTTTTGGTCAGTATTTAGTTCTTGAAAAGATTTCAAAGACATCAGTTTTTTATGAGGAATATATAATAATACATCATATTATTACTGTGTAGCCTATGTAGGCGACCATGTTTATATGAGAGGATATCCACAAGCAACAAGTCCCGTCTGTGGAGGACAATTTTGTGGAAGCAAAGATATGACAACAGCAGAATTTCTTCAAATTGTAATAAATATTTTGGCAAAATATACTTACAAAGACCTGTATCTCGATCGAAAAGAAGTCAACAAACGAATAGATGAACTCAAACAATGAAGTTACGAAGAAAAAAACTTTACAACAGAACAAAAAGAGACAATAAACAAAAAAAGTGAATCATGCGAAAATATATGCTTCCTACAAAATAAAGATGAAGTGAATGTCTATCTAAAATATTGTATGTTCAATCTCAAACAATGTAATATGCAAGAAATAGGAAAAATAAGACAAGGCTATCGACCAATAGCAGAACTCAATCTCCTCTACACCCAAGATATTATTGATATCGACGAAAACACACGAAAAAATACAGACAAAAATATTGATGGAGAAACTGTACTACAAACCTTATACGCGCTCAACAAAAAAATAGATTGTACCTTCAACAACGACTATGACTGTGATGGTTTAGAAAATGCCAAAGATAGTTGTCCAAATATTTACAATCCTAGCCAAAAAGATACTGATAAAGATGGAATAGGAGACGTTTGCGATGATGATATCGATGGAGATAACATCAAAAATCCAATAGGAATCGTAGATGATAACGGCAATATAAATATTGCAAAACGAAACAAGGATATAGACAATTGTCTTTTTGTGATAAATACCGATCAACAAGACGAAAACCAAAACATGATAGGAGATGCTTGTGAAATCATAGGAAATAATATAGGGATCTATATCAATATCGATAACTTCGAATGAAGCGCACCTCTAACAACAACTTTTGATGCAATCACTGAAGGAGATATACAAAAAATACTTCGAGATTTTGGTGATGGATCTCAAGGAACATGAACACCTATCACCCATACATTCTTTACTCCAGGGATGTATAATGTACAAGCAATAGCACAAGGAAATACTACAAATGCAAAAGCACAAACCATTGTAATCATATGAGGACAAGCAGGAGATACGAGTACGCTTCAGACTAGAGCAAGTATATTATGAGGAGAAATCAATATGGAAACCACCCTATCAGCAAATGGATGATGAGAGATAGATACTATAGAACGAACATTCCCAAAAGAAAATACGGTCATAAAAAAAACACCAGGAGAAATAATCAAAAAGATATTCAACATCGAAGGAGATCAACCCGTTATTATAAAATGATATGCTAACTGAGAACTACAAGGAATAAGCGCATTTACGATAGGAATAGGAGAAGGAAAATGAGCACTTCTCAGAAGCAACATCAGTAATATAGAAATCAATCAGAATATTTTATTTGATACAACCACCTACAATATCAATCAATTAGACATACAATATGTAGATCGAGATTTTGGTGATGAAACAAAAAAAAACAATACAACATTGACTATGGAATATGCATATACAACACCAGGAAAAAGAGTGGTAACACAAAAAATAACTTTGATTGATGGTAAAGAATTGACCAATATACTGACGCTCAATATAAGAGACATCAGCAAACAAACATCCTATGCGTTACTCATGAAACCATCAAAACTCATAGCAAACATAAGCGAAGAAATAGTGTTTTCCACAAGCATCATAGGAAATATGATCAAAACACCACTCAATAATATTGCAGAATTCTGAGATGGTATCCTGACAAAAATCGCAAAAGAAAAAAAGATGCCAATACTCTTTACCCATAACTACAAAAAAAACGGTAAAGTGATGCCACAAAACAGCATATATATCGATCAATGTTCTTATCTCAAAAATCAAGCAACAATAAGTATACAAGGAACAAATATCTGTTTGGATGCTATCACTCAAGGAACATTACATACATACAAATGTGATCTAGACGGAGATGGAATTCCTGATATATGCGATATTGATATAGATAATGATGGGATAGAAAATCTCATATGATTAATAAACCACGAAAACAAAAATTGTTCATATGATAAAGCAAATATAAACCAGGAGATACTAACTAAACATTATCAAAACGTATGTTCGTTGGATAATGCGCCATTTAATTACAATCCAGACCAATTAGATTTGAATCTAGATGGCATTGGTGACGCACAACAAATGGAAGTAAATCTATCAGATGATATACTGGATAGTGATGGAGATGGGATCCCTGACACTCAAGACCTATGTCCAACAATACAAGAAACACGAAATGGCATCCAAGACGAAGACGGATGTCCAGAAATAGGACAAGAAATAAACTGCAATCCTATCACCCCATTTGTAGAAATAAACAATAACATACTCATCGTCAAACCGACAGCATGTAATCAATGTCCTTGCCAATTTTCCGACTTTTCAAGCGATCTCGTTAACAATGATCAAGTAAGAGCCATTTTACGAGATAAGAAAAAAACAATCCAATATAGATTTTCTCTTCCATGGATTGTTGATTTCTAATATATCATAGGAAATTATTCTATAGCATCTACAGGACAGCTATTTTTTGCTTGTTCTGATAAGGTTTTTTCTTCATCAGTTTCGGGTTGTTTGATTACTTGAGCAGGAATACCTTCTACCTTGAAAATAGTAGGAGCTATAAGAGCACACATACCACAACCGATACATTTGTCGTTTACAGAAACCATAATAAACGATAACAAAATAAAATATTATTCAAAGAAATGTTCTTGGTGAGGAGTAACATGCTCTTTCTTTTCTTCTTGATCTTCTCCTTCCTCCTCATCAAAAAGACCTTTAAATGATTTTTTATGCTGAATCTCTTTCATAGCATCCTCATCTACTACATTAACAATTTTTGTCTTGTTTGCGTGTTCTTTCGCGTGTTTCAAAACAGATACCAAGGTCAATACCAATCATAAAAGAATAAACAATTGGATGAAATAATATGATCAGGTAAGCTTTATTGTTTGTGTACTTGTTCCGACAACATTTATAGCATCACCAATACCGAGAAAAGCAGTTGCAATAATCCAAAGAAAACCGAAATTAAACAACGAATCGTTTTCTTTGAATCAGAAATATCATATAACAAAATTTCTAAATTTGAAACTCATATTTCGACTAAGTAATACAAACATACTTACAAAAATAATCAACAAAGTCTTGAAAAGATGACCATTAAAAAGCCGTACAGAATGAGACACGTCATTTACAGGTGCTATCTTGATAAGTGGCAACACTACCAAAAAGAAAACAAGAACCCAAAGATAAAGTACGAACACCTTTTGATGTTTAGTAAATCTTCAAAATTTCTGGATAAACCTTCAAAGTTGTTTTCAAATATTGATTTTTTTATGCATCTCAGAAAACAAGATATAAAACAAGATATACTAGATGTGTAATGATTTATACTATCTTTTCAAACACATTTATTCACAAACTAGAGACTATATTCACTATTTATAGGTTCAGGATATTCAACAGAAGGACGAATGTTTTGATATGGTTGCCCACGATATTCACTTTGTTCTTGAGATTCCTTAATAATATCACCTAAATTAAATGCTCCTCTCACCAATTCACCCACTCTATTGAAAATATTGTTTGTCTTATAGGTATCATATTCAGGGACTCTCATCCACTTCAACACAATAGGAACCATAAGCAAAAGAAAAATCGTCAAAATAATACCGATAATCATAAATCTAATACTATTCCATGCTTTTTTCTTGTTTTCTTCCTTACTATGAGCGAAAATGAAAAGTATGATAGCACGTATAAACGTATAAACACTACCCAACAGAACAATAATAACTACAAGCGCCAAGACAGTAAGAATAATATTCTGAAAACTAGCATTGGTATAAACCGCATTCATGACACAACAAGGAAATTATAAAAAAACTTTTTTAGTTTGCTTTTGTATCATCTTCCCCATTTTTTTTCTTGGACGTTCTCTCTCTATGTTCAATGAATTTATTAAATAATTCATTTTTAGTTTCCTTAAAAAGAATCTTAGCCAACCTTTCAGAAGGTTGAGCTCATTTCCCAATCCAAGAAACAATAGTATCAACATCAGCTTGAACTACATGCTTAAGCGGATCATATGATCATAACACTTTTTTATATCCGAATTTTACAGGTTTAGTATGTTCAGTAAGAACAATTCTGTATACAGGAAGTTTGTTTCTTCCATGTCTTGAAAGTCTAATAACTAACATTGGTTGAGTAATAAAAAATCTAAAAGATATTTAAGACGTAATGAGAATCCAATATATGTATGAGAGTTTCATGACGTCAAAATTATGCCAACACATAAGCATAAAAAGTATATTATTTTAATTTTTCTCTCGATGCATGAGAGGTTCTTTTTTTGCACTGTTTACAATACTTGATCAATTCGATCTTTGGAGTAATAGCCTTGTTCAAACTTGTGTGATAATTGACTTTTCCACACTCCTTACATTGTAGAGCAACAGTAATTCTTCATCATTTTTTCTTTGCCATGAGAATGTACAATAAATAATTAAATAAAGTATATAGTGAACGACGGATTTACTTTAACTAACAGTGAACAACTAACAAGTAACAATTATTGAATGTTTTTTATTGTTAATTGTATCTATTAATTGTTAATTGAATTTAGCACTGGGCAGATTTGAACCGCCGACCTCGCCCTTATGAGAGGCGCGCTCTAACCAACTGAGCTACAGTGCCACAATACTACAATAACAACTAACAGTAAACAACTAATAACGAACAATTATTGAATGTTTTTTATTGTTAGTTGTTATCTATTAATTGTTAGTTAAATTCGGTGAGGGCGGGATTCGAACCCGCGGTACGATTACTCGCACGACTCGTTAGCAGTGAGCTGACTTCGACCACTCATCCACCTCACCAGGCATATTTTTGATACAACAAAAAAATCGTGTGGTGATGATATACACAATTACTGTTGAATTTCAAGAACAAAAGCATACATTTTCAAGCATCCATAAGGAATTTTATTGATTAGAGAAAAAAATGACCAATGAAATAGGATGAATAGGATTAGACGAGCTGAACGTATGATGAGGAGTCAGAGAAAATATAAATAAAGTAACCGAAGAAGCAGTAAGAAGAATACAAGAAGACCAAAAAAAAGCTCAACAGACAAGCCAACAGATCAAAAAAGACAAAGCGATCAACAATAAATTCGCCAAATTTCTCTCATTTCTCATTGAAGATATCAAAAACGACGAACTCATCAAACAAATATATCGCACATTTTTCACCACCATCCACGAAGAAACAGAAATGACTCACATCAGAAAAAGCATGAATACAGTCGTTGTTGTGGGTATCTTTATGCCGTTTTATCAAGAACAGATCAAAGAAATAAAATTAGAAGACATCTATCAGGATATCCGATATTTCGACGGAGATGTTCATTTGACAAAATATATCGAATATATCAAGCAACTTCTACCAAAATATCATGATAATATCATGATAGATAAGCAGGAATTTATCAAACTTTTGAAAAATATATCAGAACAATATCAATTAACAGAAAAACTAACCACGGAAAAAGCAATAGAATTCGAAAATACCCTCAAAACAGAGCTTAAAATCAAAGAATAAGAAACAAAATAACCAATTAAATAATAAATAGAGATTTTGTCAACCATATTTTTTTATTTATAGCATATTTTTTGGTATTTACCCCTTTTGTGGATATACTTAATATACAAGATTTACTTACCCTACTGATATGAAACAGACAAAACTAGAAATCGATAAAGCAGTAGAATGAGAAGGC
>CAZBQE010000048.1:0-6489 GCA_964494005.1 uncultured Candidatus Peribacteria bacterium
ATGACAGACAACTAGCTTTTGTGCGACATTAATGTCGTCATAGAAGCGGTAATGGGACAAAAGGCGATACTACATTGCGTATAATGTTCCAAAATGGGATGTTTTACGCTATCCTTGTAGCAAGTACGGGGCAGGCTACTTTTTCCTATATTGCTATGGTAATTCTCTCTGTTCTGAAGCTGTACATACTTACGTTGCCTGAAATTCAATATTTTTGTTTGATAAGTCCGAGGGCGGTTTTTACGTCATTTACTCATTTGGTGTTTGGCAAAATTGCTCCTGATTTTTTTGTTTCCGTATTTACCAAGAAAATTCAATAATTTTTGGTTGGAAGTGTGAGTAATTTATTTACATCGGTTTCTTGGATGTAGGATTGGATGATGTCGATAACTACCGTTTTGGTGGTATGTTCGTGTTTAGCGAGGAGTCCGTTGTAGATGAGATCAGTGAGTTGGTTGATATTTTTGTCGGTTTTTACCGTCCCATGGGATGCAAGAAATTTGCCGTTTACATCGAATAATGAGAAAAAAAGTCCTTTTTTGTCTTCAGGTTTGCAATGCTTACTCAATTCTAATTTAATTTGTTCTAACATACTTTTAAACTATTAGATTAAACGATTAATTGATACATTAATGAATTGAAATTTATTCATATAATGATATAAGCTAATCCATCTTTATTCTAGTCAAAATGTTATGAATAAACTCAAATTTAAGATACTCAAACAGAAGGGAAATGCAAGGGTTTGACAGATTACTCTCAACGGAATTACCTTGACAACCCCTGTTTTTATGCCTGTGGGAACAAAGGCGACGATCAAGGGAATGATTCTTGATATGCTCAAAGATAAGAAATATATCTGAGATTTACCTGAGATTCAACTCATCTTGGCGAACACTTTTCATTTGTATTTACGTCCCGGTGATAAACTAATAAAAGACGCTTGATGACTTCATTCTTTTGAAAACTGGGATAAACTTATTTTGACCGATAGTGGGGGATTTCAAGTTTTTTCTCTCGGACTTTCCAAAAATTGAAAATTGAAAATTGAAAATTGAAAATTATCCGAAGGATCGCATGATGTGAAAATGAAGCTGATGGAGAATGGGGTGAAATTCCGTTCGCCGTATGATGGATCCAAACATGAATTTACTCCGGAATGAGTCGTCGATATCCAGTGTAATTTGTGATCAGATATTATGATGGTTTTGGATGTGTGTTCACCCGCAGGAGCAGACAAAAAAACTATAGAACAACATATGCAGATGACGCATCGTCGAGCTAAGAGAGCGTTTGATCATTTGAAGCCAAAATATGACCAAGTTCGTGGAGTGTTGTTTCCTATTGTTCAGTGATGAACTCATTTGGATTTAAGACAACAATCGGTGGATTTTCTTAGTCAATATGCTTGGGATGGAATTGCGGTGTGATGAGTAAGTGTAGGAGAAAGTAAAGAGCTTATTCGTGAAGTCGTTGCATTTATTGCGTCAAAATTACCTCAAGACAAACCAAGATATTTGATGGGAGTTGGTACTCCAGAAGATATTCGTCATGCAGTTGAAGAAGGATTTGATATGTTTGACTGCGTGTTGCCGACGAGATTGGGCAGACATGGAGAAGCGTTTTCTGCTGAAGGAAATATCAAACTTTCCAACGCCAAATATGCCAAAGATTTCACTCCACTGACGGATGACTGTGATTGTTATACCTGCAAAAATTTTACCAAAGCATATCTTAATCATTTATTAAAAGAAAAAGAGATGCTGGGTGGCATTCTCTTATCACTTCATAATATTGCTTACCTCCACAAGATTGTTGAGGATTGGAAGAAGGAGATGTTATACTCAACCGCCAAAAAAACCAGTGAAATGTAGTTTTTTTGCATGATTGAGTTATATTTACTATCCAAATAAGTCTCTTTAGTCTACGAATGTGGGGAAATGTAGTGAGAAATTATTGTGATAGTAAATATGAAATAAATAAAAAAAAGCGACAAATAATGTCGCGGTTAATATTGTTATTGATTAATTTTTTGGTTGATACAGTTTACTACATCTTGCACTGTTTTAATTTTTTCGGCTTCTTGGTCTGTGATAGAGATATTAAATTCTCGTTCGAAATCAATCATCAAATCTGTTATATCCAATGAATCTGCATTTAGATCGTTTATTAGATTATGATTTAATTCAATTTTTTCAAGCCAATCAATATCTGCTAATAATTTTTCTGTGATAATTTGTATCACCATGTTTTCTGTTTTTTTCATTTTCATCTGTTTTTAGATTATTATGTGTGTTTTTTGTTTTTTTAATTGATATCTCATCTATGCTGTTCTCTTATTTTTTTGTATGGGTCTTTCATTATTTCTTCTTTCATGTTTTCTCGTCTTTGGATTTCTTCTGGAGAAATAGTAAAAAAAATATTTTTTTTATATTCTTCAATAGTTTTTTTTGTTCATGATAATTTTAAGAGTTCGCCTGTTATTTTGTTGTATCTTGCAAATACTTCAGCATCGTAGCTTCTTCCTTTTTCTTCCATTGTTTTTTTTACCTATATAAATGTATTTTATATATATATTTCCTATAATATGTCAATCTTTTTTTGTAATCAAAAACTCCCTCGTGAAAGGGAGTCTTTTTGTTAGATTCAGATGAAATTATTTTTTGCAACATTTACATCCGAAGTTTGCGATAAGTGTTCGAAGAGCTCCTACAGCAACAGCAGAATAAATAATTTTTGCAATCATGTTCATTGTAGTCATAGTTGTTTCTACACCATCTATACCTACTTCAATTGTTGTTACATCAGGAAAGATAGTAGTAACCAAATTAAGATCTAACCAAGCGTATAAACCTCGGTTCAATCCTCCAACCACTAAAAGGATCAAAAAAATCCAGTAAAGTACTTTCATTGAAATATGTTATAAAGTAAAAATATAACAACAATATTTTACTAAATGGCACAATTATTGCAATATAATCTTACTTTCATAGTTTTTTGGAAAAAATAAAAAAATTAGCAATTAAGCTAATTTTATACGTTCAGGGCGTGAAGGGATTGAACCTCCGACTGCGGTTCCGAAGACCGTCATGTTACCACTACACCAACGCCCCATAATTTAATTAATAGTGAACAACTAACAACTAACCGTGAATGATTTGTTTTGGTATCGACTATTGTAAATATACAATAGTTTGTAAGTAAGCAATACTTTTATTTTTAATTCTCCATTCTCCACTTTTCATTCATTTTTTATTTTGTTAGTAATTTTATTGTTCCTGCTTGTATTTGTTGTAGTACTTCTGCTTTGCCTTCTGTAGGAATATCTGGATTGCTTTGTAAAAATTCGAGCAAGCTTTTTTTGTATTCCAAGGCTTGTTCTTCTTTAGTGATTTTGTTTATATTTTCAATGCTTTTCGCGTAGTCTGCGAAATTTTTCAACAATTCGTAATCGTTGCAGCTGATCTGATAGATGATTCCATCATTAGTTGTTTGTATGCTTGTGCTCATAAATACTCCTTCTTCGGCTAATTGTTTTTTCATCGTATCAAAAAATTCTTCGTATTTTAAAAATTGTCCAAAGAGTGGAATATGTATTTTTACTGCTATTAATTCATTATTTTTGATGTCCATTTTTCCATACAGGAGTATGAGTGCTAATAAAAAAGAAAAATATTTTCACCAATGTTCTTGTGATTTTAGATCTCATATAACCAAACATCATTTTTCTGATTTTTCTATCTTGGCTCAGATACCTAACTGCTCTAGTTTTTTGTTCGTTATTTCTCTTTCTTTTTCTGTAAATTTTGGAATAAAATAATATTTTTTTCCTGTGTTTTCATCGAAACTATCAAATAAATAGAGTCCTTTGATAAATCCTTCTTTATCAAAATTTACATCTATTTCTTTTCTTGGTGCTGTATATACTACACTCATATTGTCTCATAGATTTTTGAGATTGATAATTTTCCATTCTTTTTTGTGTAATACGATAATTCCCTTATCAAAATCGGAAAAAGTATATCCGTTTGCGTTGTAGGTATATTCCTTTGTTTGCGGGATATTTTCGTTGGGGATGGTCAGAAGATTGTTTTGGTCTATTTCGATTTTCATTATTTATTTTTCAATATCTTATAAAGCAGGATAATTTCCATAAAGTTTACCATTAGTGCTGTTCATCCATAACTAATGAATGGTAGTGTTAGTCAGGTGTTTGGTAATATCTTTACGTTCACTCCTATATTTACGAATGCTTGTACGAGAATCAAGGAAAGGATTCCGATTCCTATCATTTTTTTGTGGTCATCTTTGACGTTGCGAAGATGTGTCAAAAAATAATATGCGATATAGAGATACAGTCCTAGTAATATCATATTTCCCACAAATCCTATTTCTTCGGAGAATGCTGCGAAAACGAAATCACTTTGTGCTTCTGGAATAAAACCAAATTTTTGTAATCATTTGCCATATCATTTTCCTATCAATCCTCCACCTCCTATTGCGCGTAATGCTTGTTCATTTTGTCGTCAAATTTGTCTTGCTTGTGGATCGATATTGGAACTTAGGAAGTAGGTAAATCTTTTTTGGATATAGGCGAATCTTTCGCTTACCATACCTGCAATACTTCCTATAACTAATCCTCCTATCAATCATCACAATAATATTCGTAGTACATATTTTATTTTTGCGCCTGCATATCGACACATAATAAGTCCTACGATTCCTAGAATCATAATAGTTCCAAGATCTGGTATCAAGAGGAATACGAAGAACAATATTGCGTTGAGGATGATGAATGAAATAAAAAATTCTTTGGTATTTATCTTGTCGCGTTTTCTAATGAGCCATCATCACAAGAAGAGGACATATCCCAATTTGAAGAATTCCGCAGGTTGGATACTTGGTAATCCGGGGAGGTCTATCCATCCTCTCGCTCCGTTGAGTACAACACCGACTCCTGGAATAAATACGGCAATCATGAGTGCCATGAGTACGATAGCTATCATTGTGATGTTTTTGTTTTTTTGAAAAAATTTTATCGGCACTGCATAGGTTATCCCTGCCATGACAAGTGCCATTCCTATGTTTCTGAGTTGTCTAAAAAAATAAAAATAATTTGACGGGTCCCCTTCCCGTTTTCCATTTGCTATCAACGAAAGCGTCAAAGTAAATGATTCGTGGATACTTACACTGTAAATAGAAAGTACTCCGAATATAGTTAAAACGATTCATATTATGATTAGGGGCATACTAATGTAACTAGCAATTAAAAACTAATAACTAACAATGATGGATTTTTTTAATTAATAAATATTTAGTACCAATTAATGTTTTTTTTTGCTAATTGTTAGTTATTTTCGTGGTATCTCGTGGTCTTCGTGTGATATTTCCTTTTATTAAATTTAGTTCGTTTGCATTTGATGCGATGTATTTTCCTTTGACTATTGCTGCGATGAAATTGTATTTTTGTTTGAGTATAGAATTGTTTTTTGCCATTTCTCTAAAAAGAATGTTGTGGTTGAGATAGAGATTGAAACATTCTGAGAAATCCTCGAACGGATCACTCATGCCGTAACCGCTACAGAAGTCTTTTTTCTTCGCTTCTGCTTTTCTGATAGTTTCGCTGTTTCGTGATATTTTATAAAAAAATAGGGATGGATCATTGATAGCGAATACTGATTTACCGAATTCTGTATAGTTTTTTTCTTTTTTGCTGCTGTTTCCTTGGATGTATCCTAGATCGACGATATGTCCCATTTCATGAGTCAAAAGTTCTGCATATTCGGTTTTTGATCTCACTGCTCCAAGATTCATAATGATAGTATCTCGTGTCGCATAACCTCTTCTTTTCCCTGTTTCTTTGTTTACTTCTACTTTTGTTATAACATCTTTGATTGGTATTTTTTGTGATCCATATTGGCCTATAAAATCTACTAATCTGATGATAGCTTTGCTGTAGGTATATTTGTCATAGATACTATATTCTCCATTAAGCACGATTTTGTCGCAGACTTGTATTCTTTTACATAAACTATTGAGCATTGCTTCGTATCTTGTTTCAGCCACGAAATGACTTATATTTTCTTCTTGTTGTATATCACTAAAATATTCATCTTCGATAGAAATATCTTCTGTGGGGATATTTTCATTCAGATATTTTTTACTCTCTGGGACTATCTTTTCTCCAATATGGAAAATATTTAACGCTAAACATGCGTAAAAGATTATTACGAAGATGAAAAATTTGATGAGGGTGATGATTACTTGTTTTCTCATATGTCTTTTGTTGGAATAAAAATCTCTTTCTTGTTTTCGAAATCATCTTTGATTGTTCCTAGGAGTATTTCGCTTGTGTCATCTTGTATTTTTCATGTTTTACGGTCATAGATTTCATTGCTTAAGTGAAACATATCATGTTCAAATTTTCTATTGATATTCATTTCTTTGAAGCTTTTGCTCATATTTTTTTGTACAAATAATAAAAATTAA
>CAZBQE010000049.1:0-2030 GCA_964494005.1 uncultured Candidatus Peribacteria bacterium
AATCTTACGACAATCTCGATAAAACCAAATATCCGGAACCGACAGAAGAAGAAATAGCTGAGGGAAAGAAAAACATTACAGAAAACACACAGAAACAACTGGAAGCCAATGGACTAAGTGCTGATGATTATGCAAAGTTCTTAGTATTTGAACAGAAATATGAAAAAGACTTAAGAAAAGAAGGTAATACAGAATTCTTGGAGAATTTAAGTACATTGAAACAAGATCTATGAGACGAAACAACTATGGCCGATACTATAAAAGACAAAGAAAATGTAGATAAAATAATAAAAGAAAACGACGATCTAAATAACAAAGCTAACAGCATAGATCTCAATATCCCTAACCTTCCAGAAACAAAAAATATCGATATGGAATTTGCAACCTACGTCAAATTCATCACTGATGAAAATATTCAAGATAATATTCAAAGAAATGAAGACATCATCAAAATATACGCACAAGAAAGCGAAGAAGATAGAAAGAACAATGAAGAAGGAGCAAAAGCATACGAAGAATATATCACTACAATACAGGATATCAAAGAAAATTTTCAAGAAAGAATACAGACAATAAGTAAACAAAGAGTTTTGGGGACATGTATTACGGGACTCGCAAAATATTTCGATACAAGTACGGTGAATAAAGAGAATTTCGCTGAAGATTTTGATATCGATACACATAACTGATTTTCTATAGAAAAAGGAGAAAGAGAAGATAACGAAGCAAATGATGATGTGCTGTATATCAACGGAAATATTAACGGTAACAATATGGGATTTTATTATAATCTAGATAATCCAGACGCTCAAATCAAGTCCGACGATCATCTCCATATGGATATCACAAGTAATCTTTTTTCTCTCGGAGTAGAAAATGGAGGACAGAAACAACTTGGAGTAAAAAAAACTAAAATATTAAGACATATTTGATTTTATAAAAAAAATACCTATTATTTTAATAAAGTAAATTTTTATCCATTATCTATCACAAATGATCAATAAACCATGAAAAACTAATAAGCCATTAAAAAACAAAATAAAAACAATCATAAGCGGATGAGCTCTATTATCAGCACTCATAGTATGAAATCCATCTTTTGCTCAATCGACACAAAACAACAAAAACCAAGTAACAACAGAAATAAACATCCAACAAGAAAATCATGGACTCAAACAAATGAAAGAATGGTTAGAAAAAAATGCAGACAAAGAATGAATACCAGGATCAGAAATTTTTGTAAAAATGTTAGAAGAATACACAAAAAAAATTGAGAATAGTAAATTTATAGCTATGCTTATGGTTATAAACTATATTTATGAAGACAAAACACTTACAGAAGAACAAAAATTCGCTTATACAGTATTTTTTGCAGGAAGTGGAGAATATTCAGATCGATTAATGTCAAAAATAGATATGGACAAGCGGATGACATTCGTAGCAAAAGAATCTGAATTTGAAAGTTTAGCAATTAATAAGGAATTAGAACAAGCTAATAAGGAATTAGAACAAGCTGAACGAGAATACAATCTACTTAAAAAATTATTATGAGAATAATTTATCAAAACATATAAAATATGAATGAAATTTTACATAATAACGAACAAGAAAACCAAAGCAAAAAAACAGATCTCCATGATTCTGAAAAAAAATTTTTACAAATTATAGAAAAAGATTTTCCAGAAAACAAAGAAACACTCATTCAACAAAGACAAGAATTATTACAAAAACATCAGGATATACAAGAAAATCTAGAACTATTTATTAACAAACTTATGCTTTGTTATGATGGTATATCAATAACCAAAAACGACATAAAACAATATTTATTCAACACAATAAATAGCATACTATCACAAGATATGTATAGAGATAAACCTATAGTAAAAAATTTTTTATTACAAGACAAAAATATATATATTTTCAGAAATAAAATAATAGATAATATTAATAAAGATAAAGTAGTAGAAACTACAGATAAAGTAGTAGAAACTACAGATAAAGTAGTAGAAACTACAGATAAAGTAGTA
>CAZBQE010000049.1:2130-6308 GCA_964494005.1 uncultured Candidatus Peribacteria bacterium
AGATAAAGTAGTAGAAACTACAGATAAAGTAGTAGAAACTACAGATAAAGTAGTAGAAACTACAGATAAAGCAAACAAACTTCGATCAAAATTAAAAGAAAAATATATCACTATAGAACCGAACTACAAATACAAAACACAAGAAGAATTAAATACATTCAAAAATCAACCAAAATTCACAGACATACTCCAAAAATTACCAGAAGAAAAACATGAGGCATATTTTGGATATCGTTTCGCCGCCGAAAACATCACTAAAGAAGCAAGAAAATCAGAAAATAAAACCATATCAGCAGAACACTATACCTTCATCCAACAATTCAACACCTTAGATCAAGAACTGAATCTCAACAGCAAAATCGACATCTCAGACCTCAAAGTAGAACGACAAGGAAGCAAAAGACTGAACACCATGAACGATATTATCACCAAAGACAATATCTGAAAAGAACTCGTAGCTCGCAACGAAAGCATCCAAAACTTCGTCAAAGAAAGCAAGGATATCGTCCCAGATGAAAATAAGGAACAACTTTTCCCGATTGAAAATGTCAAAAACAAAATAATCGAACGATATCCTGATAAGATAGAAGCAACCTTAAATGAACTATTGACCAACAACAACCTAACACAATACAAAGAAAATTTTAATCCCAATGGATCACTCAAAAATATCGATAATATAACAGAAGAAGATAGAAAGAATCTAGAAAAAATAAGCGACAAAATGAATGATAATATCACAGATCTTACAGAAGATGAACAGGATAGAATGATGATAGAGACCAACGAAATCATCAAAACCAAAGCAATCGAAGCCTTAGTCAAAAACATAGGACAGTATTTTCAAATTAAGGGTTTCGATAAAAAAAATCTAGCAGAGCATGTAAATATCGACATAGAAAACGGCATCAGTTTAAATAACAATATGCTCACCCTATCTGCAAACATGGACGGTAGAGATATAGGATTTTATTATAATATAAACAATGGTGAAGTACGAGCAGACGATTTTATTGCCTTTGAAGGAGAAAGTACAACAAAAGGAGACGGTGTCTATCACATCAATAGAGATCAAGATAAAAAATGACGTGAAAGATTACCAATCAAGATGGAAATACTTGATCAAATATTAACAGATAGTGCATCCAAGACACAAGATAATATAGAAAACAGCCTAGAAAATAGTGATGAACCACAAGAATACCGTGAAAATCTATCGGAAAAAACAGAAATAGTATACCAACAAAAAAGCTCCGTAGGAGATATCATTATAGAACATACCATGGAAAAAAACACGGCAATACAAAAATTCCATGAATTCGCAACAGAATACTTGCCAACAAAAAATTCATACGGTCACCAAAAAGAACAATATGAATACAACTTATACAAAATCATAGACACCAGTTTTGATCGATATACTGCAGACGAAATTAAACAACGAAACAATCTTTTCCAAAGATTCCAAAACAAGATCAATGAAAACAATCCAAGTTTCAACGACGAAATAATAAGCTCGCTTTTTGACGAAGATGAAGCAAAACAACAGAAAGAAGGAAAATATGATCTAGAAAAATGACCGAATATCTATCAATTTTTTCAAGGAATAACGTATGGAAACGGAAATATTATCAAGGAACAAATCATCAATCTGACATTTTTTGAAGAAATAGTAAATGAACTGGAAAAAGAAAATGGAAATACCAAAAAAATCAAAGGAAAATCCAAAAAATACGAAAAATTACGAAACAATTTCGAAGAAAGCAATATCCAAAACACAGCAGATAATGATTTGCATCTAGAAGACACTGAGTTACGAGGAAATTCAACATAAAGAAAAACGACAGTCCCCTGCCTTAAAATGAATGAAAAATTAATAATTAATAGTGAATAATGAAAGACTTGTTGTATTATGAACTATTACATTCTACCATAGTCCATGATAAGACAAATACCAACACTTAGCACTTAACACTTAGCACTTAAATATAGTCTATTTCCCCAATCGCTCTGCAAACACTTCATAATCATGGGCCATATCTTGGTCTTTTTTTAGTTTTTTCTCCGTATTGTTGATTGCATAGATAACCGTAGCATGTCCTTTCCCGCCAAAATGATCACCAATCCTTTCGAGAGTCCGATCAAAATATTTTTTTGCGAGAAGCATCAGCATCTGACGTGCATTGGTAATCTCTTTTTTCCTAGAATCAGATTTCAAGTCTTGAACGGCTACGCCGTAATATTGTGCCACCATAGTCACCAAAGCATCAAAGTTTTTCACGCTTTTGCTGTTGGACTCAACGACGGCTTGTGTTTCGTCTTCTGTATGTTCTACCTTGTATCCCAAAGTCTTGAGACATTCAAAAACATCAGTATCTTCCACATCTTTGTGAAGAATAGCTTTTCTACTCAACAAAATATTCAAAGCACCTTCCAACTCCCTGACATTTTCTTTGATATGTTTCGCGATGATTTCAAGTAAATGAAACTCCATATCTTCCCCCTTATTCATGAGTTTGGACTGCAAAATCGCTATCCTCGTCTCGAAATCAGGAGATTTGATATCAGCAACCAATCCCAGAGCAAAACGTGATTTGAGTCTCGGTTCGATATGTACGAGTTCCTTCGGAGGACGGTCAGAAGAAAGAATGATTTGTTTATTTTTGAGTTGAAAATCATTGAAAATATTATGGAAAATTTCCTGTGTCTTGTCTTTATCTGCGAGAAACTGCACATCATCGATCAACAACACATCCACGTCATCAAATTTTTTGAGCATATTCGTTAGCTTATTGCCTTTGATCGCCGTAATAATTTCATCTATCAATTTGCTCGTCGGAAGATAGACGACAACTTTTTCTGGAAAGCTTTTCATGATTTCGTTCCCAATCGCCTGCATCAAATGTGTTTTCCCGAGTCCTACCGTTCCATAAAGAAAAAGCGGATTGTATGCTTGTCCAGGTTTGGTAGCAACAGCTTTGGCAGCGGAAAAAGCGATATTGTTCGTCGCTCAGACAACAAAGGTATCAAAGCTAAATTTTGGATCGAAGAGAATGCCAAAAAATTCAGAAAGCTCTTGTTTGATAGTTCTATTTTCAGCAGCAATTTGTGTTCTTTTTGTTTCCTTGACGTTCAAAAGCTTTTTGAGATCAAGCAAAAGATCGTTCTTGGCGGAGAATTTTTGATAAATAATAAATTTAACGCTAAAATGAGGATTATATGTCTCATTTACTGATTCCTTGAGCGGTTTACCAAAAAACTTCTTGATCTGAGTCAAAATAAATTCGTTAGGTACTCCAAAAGTAACTATTTTATCATGTTCATCGATATCAATAATCCCAACCTTACAGAGAAACGAGAGAATTTTTTTGTGATCCTGTTGTTGCGCCAAATGCAAAAGTACACCTTCCCATATCCCGCGAAAGAGCGTTATTTTCTCTGTATCATACTGTTCTACAACATCCAACAACATCACTTTTTACTAATTAAAATAAAAACAAATAATGGACCAATGTTCTGATATATCGAGACGACAAATATTTGTCAAATACCAACAATCTTTCGTCAACCTTTTAGCCACCTTTCATCAACCTTTCATCAATCTTCCTGCTGATATAAATGGAAAGTTGTTTGCTCGCATAAAGTGTTTGTTCGCATTCATCAGCCTCTTTGGCAGTAAATCCTTGACTACAAAGCAATTCGGAAATGTTTGCGTAAACCTGTCCTGACATGTCGGGAACTTTGGTTGTAACAAATTTTTCCAGATATTCAATGAATAATACAAGCTTCTTTTTGCCGGAACTCTTATGAATCCTATCCACAAAAAGCTGTTGTTCCAATTCTTGAGCACGATAATCAAAATCCTCCATCTGACGAAACAATTCCTTCCCTCTACACAATTTGATTCGAAAATAGATAACAAAAAACAGACTGACCCCAAACAACAGGACAATCCCTACCACCTTGAGATACCAAAGGAAACGCATACCCTCGATATTCGGAACTGCTAAAAAGGAAATATCAGCCATACTTTAAAAGCAACGAACAACTAAAAACGAACAATAAATATTGTTGTATTGTAATAGACTATAATCAATTACAATAGTTCATTCCAGCAAATCTTTTACTATTAACTATTAACTATCCACTATTAACTATTAACTATCCACTATTAACTA
>CAZBQE010000050.1:0-6201 GCA_964494005.1 uncultured Candidatus Peribacteria bacterium
AATATGTAAAATGTGATGTCTCTACTATCTGTGTAGGATTGGCTGCTTCTATGGGATCAGTAATTCTCGCCGGAGGAACGAAAGGCAAAAGATTCGCACTTCCTCATAGCAAGATTATGATTCATCAACCATTGGGTGGAGCGGAAGGTCAAGCGAGTGATATCGTTATCCAAGCTGAAGAAATTTTGAAAATCAAAAATATGTTTATCGACCTTGTAGCTGGACATACTGGACAAAAGAGAGACCAAGTCGAAAGAGATATGGAAAGAAACAAGTGGATGACTGCAGAAGAAGCGATGAAATATGGGATTATTGATAAGATTATTGAATAGATATTAGAACTTAGAAAAATATAAAGTAGGGGCGGATATCATCCGCCTTTTTTTAATTATGAAAAAATCCGCCCGAAAGCGGATTTTTTCTCTTTATAATTATAATGAAAAACTATATTCCATATCACATCCAAAATCACATTTGGTCGCAATTCCTGTATACGGTATCTGAATACTAGACTCATCTACCTTAGTTCGTGCAGCGCTAGGAGTAGTAAAATCTACATTAGCATCTGTTGAACTTTGCATGTCTAAGTTTGGATAACATGATTGAAAACACGCTGTATCAGTCAAGGATGAATTTTCATTTACATGACAACCACAGGCGTTGATTCCTGCTTGCGTAGAGACGAACAATTTACAGGTAAGATGTAATACACCTTGAATAGTTTCTCCTGCTTGCATTGTTGTTGCATGAATAAATCTTGGATTCCATCCCAAGGTTTGCACAGTAACTTCTCCATTAGCGCCTATTAGCACATCAGTCCAATTCGTACTTTGTATAACTTTTGGTGTATATGATCTCTGAGCACCTGCAGCAACTAAACCAGGATAAAAGCTAAAAACATTCTGACTAAAATCGAAATGATCTTCGTCTGTACTTTTACACGCTACAATCATTGATGGTCATTGATTTTCTGGTCATTCAAACACAATTGGTCTCACTCGCGCTAATTGCTTTTTTAAGGTATTTTTTATTTTCACCTGCAAAGGAATCGCATACGGTGGATTACTGTTTGTATTTCCCTGAGTAATAGTTCCTTGTCGTCATTTACTAAGTTCTAGTGACAAGGACATATTGTCAGCAAGTGCTGGATACATTGTTTCTGATGAAATATTTTCTCAGATGTCATTTTCCGATTGCCCTGTTTCAATTTCAACAATCTCTACTTCACCGCTCAACTCCTCTTCTAGGATATTTTGGGGCTGAGGTAAAGTACATCCTGCAAAAAGAAATCATAGTGAACATAGCGCTACTCACGCCGTTAATTTTCTGATCATGGTATAATGTTTGTAAAAAATAAAAAGGTTATTGTATATCCATATAATATGCATTGAGTGCATTTTGTATAGTTTCATGATATCTAGCATCAAAAGACATAATATTTTTTTCAATACCTGTCCGTATTTCATAATCACAACCATAGCCTTTTACTGCTTTCAACATATTGATTGCAATATTACCGTCTAGCATAGTAAAAGTATGAAGATATTTGTTTATTACTTCTGAACACACATATAATGATTGTGATAATATATCCAATACTTCATTTTTGGATAATCAATCGATATTATCTATATTTTTTATCAATATTTCTGCTATATCTTCGTCCCATCACTCATCTACAACCAACACAATAATTTGTTTTTGTATACTTGGATCGAATTTTCCGATATTTCTTGCAATAATGCGTGTTGCTTCAGTAGACATTTCTTTTTTATTGAGTAATGTATAACAAACTTTCATCTGATCTTCAGCAGAAATCTTGTGTATATTCTCCAATATAGTTGCCGACAAACATGTAAATGCATTTCACAAGACAGACCATCCACGCACATGTGATGCATCAATACAACGCAACATTATTGACGTCCTTTTTTCTGGACTAATACAATCAATATGTTCAATAAGTTTCCATCCATATTTTTGTTGTATGATAACATCTGTTAGTTTTGTAAAATCTTCTTCAGTAAATTTATCAAGATTTTCATATACTACCTTTGCAAAAAATGGATTTTTTTTGAACACTTCAATAGCTACAATTACATTTCCCTTCTCAATATTTCTTAGTATGTTTTTTTTACACATATCATCTTGTTCCATTTTTATTATTTCCATAGAAACATTTTCAGAATCTATTATGACTTTTTGTGATAAAAACATATGATCTTTAAAATCTTCCACATGACATCTTCCGTCGTGCACTGCACGCAATAGTTTATCTTTTTTTGCCATTCTTTCTTCTGGCGAAGCAAAATCTTCAAGCATTTTGATGTAATTACTAATAAAATTATTATTTCTTGGTTTGTTGTTTGTATTCTTGTTCTATAGATGAAGTGAAACTTACTTTTTCTCTTGGCCCTTGCGAAGAAGATATCCCCACAATTTCTTTGATCTTGGAGGTGGTACACTTAGGAGCATACGCAAATTGTTCTCCACATCTTACCGTAGGATTTTCTATCCCGATTATCTTTCTTGTCTTAGGATTGAAGAGACATCGTTCTGCTGGTCGAGAAAGAATTTCTTGACAAGCAACATCATTTCCTCCTGTCAAAGCATATAATTCTCCATAATTCGGTTTAAATGCTTTGTAGATATTTCCACTTTCTGTCTTTATCAAGAAGCTACTAGGATATTCTCTTGATCATAGCTGGCTATATTCTTCGTTTAGATTAACTTTGAAGAAGGTCCATGCGATCTTATTCTTTCAGATATTCACTTCTTTGAAGTTAAGTTGATCGAAATTATGTACTCCACTTTGAGGAGTTTGGTTTAGTTTTTCTAATTTTTCCATAGGTAGTATAATAATTGATAAAAATTTTATTGAATTTTTTCTTTTGATTGTTTCTGAATATATTTTTCTTTTATATACATTTTAAATTTTTCTATTTCATCTACACGTTTAGTTCCCATATCACGACACTTTAGATAATCTTCTTTTGTATATGCAAATAAATCAAAAACAGTATGTACTTCTAGTGTTGATAATATATCTCTTATTTTCTTACTTAATTCTTTCATATCATCTGTAATAGACATCATAGCAACATCTTCTGACATACCTAAACTATCCAAAAGAATTTGTTTTTCTTCTTGTTCTCTCTTTTGATAAACTATATTGCCTACTGTCTTCCTTAATGTACGATCTTTCATCTTCACAATTCTTTTATATACCATACCATATTTTTCAGACAACTTTCTAATATCTTCTCATGCAAAATATGTTACAAGAATCTCTTTTTCTCTCTCAGACAATAAGGACATTGCAGTATCTACATCTACGCCCAATTTTTCTAAAGATTTTTCCAAAGATTGCTTGTCTTGGATATATTTCGGCTCATCGACTCCTCCAGCCTGTTTATATGCTTGTTTTGCTTGTTTATACTGAGCGATTAATTCCTTGTTTTGTTTTCTAAATATAGATGTGAGTTCTTTTTTGGTATTTTTTATATTTCTTTCTAGTATATGAGTAGAAACCATCGCTTGAGACAATCTAACATTTACTGTAGTATTCATCTCTTTTTTATGAGCAAAAATCTTTTGGAGCAAATCTCCTTTGAGTTCTTCGTACTGTTGTTGTAATTTTTCCATGGTATAATTAATTTAATTAATAAAAAGTTTATTCTGTAATCAATTCGACGAATCCAGTACCGGTCTCCTCATCGTAGCCGATCTTGACTTCGGTTCCGTCAGAATCAAAATATATTTTTTTGTTGGGAATTTTTTGTTTTGGTGAGTTCAAAGAAACAGTATTTTCATCTTTGTTACATGATAGTATATTTTCAGTCATTTTTAGATCTTCTACAAAATAAAATATTCATATTAGGCCGCTCGATGTTCTTTTAACATTTTTATTTTTTCTTGTAATTCTTGATTTTGAAGATCTTTTTGTTTTTGAGCTTCTTCTCTCATACGTTTTGTTTTATTAAAAGATCTAACTTGTATTTCGTCTTGTTGGTCATCTTCTACATGTAATGTTGCCGTCATAAGTTGAGAAATTTCCTCATCTGCAAACAAAAGTTGTTCTGCAAATTTAGAATCTATATGCCCCATAGAAGAAAGAATATCAGCAATATTTTTTCACTTTTTTAGCTCTTGTATAAGCAGATTTCTTACAAACGATGAACTATGTTCTTTGTCTGTATTGATAACTCTTTGTCATCCATTTCTATTGTATCTCATTTTTGCCATAGTACTATATTAAGATATAAAACTTCTTTACTTGACATTTTCGATAATATACAAAAGTAGTTAAATATCAATGAGTACCTAACAAAAAATGTTGTCGGAAACTTACAACAACTATACCGACTGCTTCAGAAAGCATAAATTACTTCATAATTTATGTATCTAAAGTCACCGGTATAATTTCGATATCATAAAAATTCTTCGATATCTCGAATTTTTACTGTTTCTCAATTAAAAAATCCGCCCGAAAGCGGATTTTGTATAGTATACGTATTGCTCTATTTTTTTACTACATACATATCTGGTCCTCAATACATATCTTTGATTATTGTTTCTATCGACAAACCAGAATCAGCATCTTTGAGTAATTTTTCGAAAATATTTTTATTGAATCTCTGTGATTCATGTATTTTCATCCTCGTTCCATTCTCTAGATATGCTTGTTCACCAAAAGCAGATATTTCTACTCCTTTACCTTCAGGATTGTGTATATCAACAAAAATCTCTATTTTGTTATCATTATATTCCACATCAAATTTCATATGATCTTTTGCTATTCCTATCTTTTGGAGAAAATTCATAACAAATCTTTTAGATTCTTCATTTTTATATTTACCAATAAGTTTAGTTATTTCTTCTTGCGATGATGGTGTGTCAAAACTTGAAATAATAAACGTATCTCAGGTTTTCATTATTGCCCCCATATCTTGGAGAAATTTTTCTTTATAAGTTCAGAAACATCATAAGGTTCATCACCACATACTAAATGTTGTAGGTCATTCACTCAAGGTATGCTGTCCTATAAGCATCTCATTGTTACTAGGTATATTAGGATTATTAAATGCACGAATTCATTTTCCATACCCAGCTTCTTTGGCATCCACGAGTTTATCGATCCAATCCGTAGAAAAATTGTAGCGAAAATTACTTTCTTTGTTAGTGTCTTTTAGTTTTGCATGACAACTTACTAATGATGACATACTTCCGTCCATAAATATTGCCCTATTCAACGGGAGATTATGTTCTCTATATTTTTTCATAAGGATAGCATCTTTTGCACCTGCACCACATCCAAGATCTACAAAGAAAGGATGACAGTATGGTTGTAATGCATCAAAATTATTTTCTATATTATCACACTCTCATATAAAATACTCTTTGTATACACTTTGAGAGAGTATATCATCATACATATCATTCCCGTTTTCAAAGAAGAGATACCTGGAATCTATCTGTAATATTCCATCACGCTTTTTATCGAATGCCTTTATCTTATCCATAATCTCTGTACTAAATACCTTTTTTTGTTCTTCCATATTTTCTATCATAACGTCTACATCTCTCAAATTTGTCATAAGCCTATCTACATCTTCATATTCACGATCTTTGGAAATATGTAATGTTTCAAATATATTTTCCTTGTAATTTTCTATATCCATATACGTCTTTCATGTATATGAAGCTGTTGCTTTCATTATCTGTTCCAATGAAATGGGCGAAACTAATCCCCTGTTTTGCGTCAAAGGACATTTCATAGTATCTAATATTTCTTTTCCTGATACTTTCAAAACAGATAACTGCTGTTTTTTTGATTGATAAAAATCAAGCATTTGCTTTTGCACCTCACAATAATTTTCTATTAAGACATCCACACATACGGGATGTGAAGAAATATACTCTCTGACTATTTTCACGAGAAACTCCTTATCAAGATTAGCATCCATAACACTATATTTAATATCCAACAGATCTATTTCTTTAGACTTCTTTATATTTTCCAAAATATCCTTATCGAGAAATTTTGAATTCATCCATGTCTCTAGCACCACGTTTTTTGTTTTTTTTGTTCATGAATCGTCCACATACGTAATCGGCAATACAAACACCGGCAAAGCATGCTGCACATTGAAACTGTATCAGGTTTCTTTTGATTGCTGTAATCCATGCTCGTATGCATTT
>CAZBQE010000051.1:0-6072 GCA_964494005.1 uncultured Candidatus Peribacteria bacterium
TGCTCATGATGCGGTCACTCATGTAGTTGAATCATACATACCATCAATGAATGTTAAGGTTTCTTGTGGAGTTGGTACGCTTTCTGAATCGTTATTCGGTTTGTTCGTTATTTTTGCTCAATTATGTAAATTATTTTCTGTCAGCGTGTATGCCAGATCTTTGTCAGAGAAAAATGATGCGGTGATGTATCTTGCGATATCACATTTGTTTTCTATCTTGTATCTTCTTGCGTCTTCTTGTGTCATTCCATGCTCGTTTACTCGTCCTGTCACTTTTTCGTCTTTTACCGGTGTTCAGATTTCTGCTTGTGCGCTTGCTATAGATGATCGAAGATCGTCGTTATCCAGCATAATTGCCAAGATATCTTGTATCTTATCTCCTTTGGTTGCTGTGATTTCGTCTTTGCCTGTTGTTGTGTCTTTTTCTATGGTGACGATATCATGGATATTCAAACTGGTTTTGTTTTCTTTGTTGTATGCATCCAATCCCTGTTGCAATACGTTGATATTGATGTATTTGTAGTATCATGAATTATCAGTCAACTTTTTGATGTATTTTGTTTTGTTATCTGCTGTAAATTCGCTTTTGATATCAGCTCATTTTTCAAGTTTCACTAGATTTCACTCTGTATCTGTTATCGCATCTGGTGTAAATGTACCTGCAAGGGTATTTGCTGCATTTATTTTTTCTTTATCTTCCCATCCAAATTCTTCTGCATACATTTTTTCCGCTTCTTTTCCGAATCGTTTCATCAATGTCCTTTTTCCTATTCCGAAAAATTTGAGAATACTTAACATCAATGGTCAGAATGTTTTTTTTATTACATCAAGTCCGTTTTTGAGCGTTTCTTGAAGAGATGTATTTCCTTGTTCAGCGATAATGATTCAGAGATTAACTATTTTTTCTGCATATTCTTTGGCTTTTTCTTCACCTAGTGCATTTTTGATATCTTCTTTGTGTTCGTTCCATGTATGTACGATTTTGTTGTAGTTTTCTGATCTTGTCGCTTTGTCTATTCAGAGGATGTTGATATTATTAGTGGTGAGATAGTCGATATAGGTTATCATAAGATTGTTATCATATGTTTTGGGATTTGTAATGTAGTCATTGAGTACATTTGCGTAACCGTTTTTTAGATCATTAATATTTTCTCCTGCATCAGCTGAACCAGGAGTTGGTGTATATAATTTTATCTGTTCGATAATAGTTGCGAGGTTGTTTTGGACAAATGTTGCGTCTTTGGTATTCAAAAATAATCTGAATGCTTCGTAGTTTCCTCAATCATCGAAAACATTCAGTTCTTTTGTTTTATCTCGCATAGTTGTAAAATTATCTGCACTGTTTGTATTTTCTGCTTTTTGTTTTTGCATCTCTTGCTGATCTCCCCAAGCGATGTATTTGGTTTGACAGATTGTATTTCCTTCTATTGTTATACCTGTTTCTATTTCTGGTGTGATTGTTCCATCTTTTAGTGTATATGTTATTCCGTTGATGGTAGTGTTAGGATTATCTTTGGTAAGTGTTGTTCAGATTTTTGCTTCTATCACTCGTGTTCCATCGACATACGCTGTAGCATAGGTATTATTTGATTGCCCGAGTTTCATGTCTTTGATGTCTGTAGTGTTTGCATATGTTTCAATAAGTTTTTGTAGTTCATTAGTTTCTGGAATTTCGACTGGCTCTGTTTCTCATCATGCTTCTGTATAAGCCGTTTTCATAGTGAGATCAAAGTCATCCTTATTACTTGTTTCAAAAAATCTTTTTGCGGATTCCTGGCTATCATAGTTGAGTGTCAGAAGGTTTCTTACTGTTTGTGCTTCTGTTTCTGCGATTTGTTTTTCTGTTTTTTCCTCTTTTTTTTGAGGAAGTAATGAAGCTATTTCATTTGTTATGATTAATAGATCAGATAATTGTTTTTCTTTTTCATTGTATATATTTGTATTGTATAATTGATAATTATTTGCTATATTGTTATATATTTTTTTTTCATTTTCTGTTGCTATTTTTTTTTCTACTTGTAAATCTTTTTTCGCTTGTAAGATATCTGTTTGTAATATTTTATGTGATTCTAAATACTTTGTCCAATCTGTTATTTTTTCTTTTCTTTTTGTGATATCATTTTTGATAAATTGTAATATATCCTTACTATGATCGTTAAAAGCTTCAGCTACTTCTATTTTTGTTATATTATTTTTAGAAATATCAGAAACCAAATTATCGACTTGTTTATCGGTTTTGTCGTCAACAATATTTTTTACGATGTCTTTATTTTTTTCTTGCTGAATTTGCATTTCCACCATCTTATTTCACTAAAAAGGATAAATTAAATATTTTCTATCATTTGATTTAATTCTTCGAGGGATTTTTCATCACGAAGATGTTGTTCTCGTTCTATGTTTTTGATTTTTTCGAGGACGTTTTTGGATTTTTCTATTTTTTCTTTGGCTTCTTCACTATTGATCTCTCCTATGGTTGTAGCAAAAATATCTACCAAAGAGTCGATAGTCGTATTATCCAAAGCGTTGCCGTCTACGAGAATTTTCAATCCTCTCGCAAGTGGTCGATATCCCATAAGTGCGTCTAGGACTTTGAGGATGTAATCTTTCTTTGTCATAACGGATGATTTCAGAGAATAAAATATCAGATAATTTCAGAAGATTGTTTTTCTCAGTATGATTATAGTCAGAATTGAGTGGAAATACAAAAAAAGTCCGCTATTGCAGACTTTGTTAATTGACATATTTGTAAATTATTTCACAATAAGTATTTTTCTGGCTACTTGCTGTCCTTCTCTCATATAAAGTTCAGGTATAGACTGGATTTTTAGTCCAATTTTGTCTGTGTATGTGTTTAATACTTGTTCAATGCCGTTTTCTTGTCCTATGTATCGCGGAATAGTAAAGACTGCTGTTGCGGAGAGTTCTTGGATTCTCTCCAAAAAGCTTTTGTAAAGGTCAGCCACTCGCTCTTGAAATTTCTGGATATCCTGATCTCATGTTGTCTTGGTTACAATAGGTCATAGTCGTCATTCAGTGATAATAAGCAAATCCCTTTTCGTTTGTCCCTTTATCAAGGGGGTTTGTCAGAATTTTCCTTTGATATCGTGAGTAAATATATCGAATGTATGATTCTTATCGTAGAATTTTGTGGTTTTTCGTCGATCAGCGTTCTGTTGGGCATATGTGATTTTGATATCAGATCCTATAAAATCGTAGCCTAGATAATTAGCGAGAAATCCGGTTGTTCCTGAGCCAACGAAGGGATCATACATACATAAATTTTCAATCTTGCCTTCCTGGGCTTCATTTCATTTCGTTTTTAATTTTCCCAGATTTCTCTGGACTTCGCAATTTTCAATTTTTTCTGTAAGTCAGATATTTATCATGATATGGGTCAATTTTGCTGGCATCATGCCCATCTGCATGCTGCGCCCCGGTTTGCTAAAGTCAATTGTTTCATAGAGTTCGATAGGTTGATAATATTCCACGATACCATAAAGTCCGTTTTCTAGATTGATAAGTTCCTTTCCTTTTTCTTTGATTTCTTTGTCGGTATGAAAAAGATTAACAAGTTTGTATCTTCTGATTCCAGCTGTTCTTTTGAGGTGTTTACCGTTCGTTTCGCTTTGGATGCCGATAATTTTTATATCAGTGAGAAGTGTAGGTAATTCTTTTTCCTTGACTACTCTTCCCGCTTTGATGATACCGCCCAATGTCGTTAATTTTTCCGGATATTCTGTATCAAAGATGATGATTCATTTTTTTGGATAAGAAATATTTTTTGGCTGAACCCATTCAAGTTCTGCTTTGCTGATTTCTGGATGTTTTCCTAGGATCGCGAAATAGACCATAATTTAACTAATAACTAACAACTAAAAATTATAGATTACCACATAAATAATTTCGAAATATAATGAGAAATTATTCTGGTAGTAACTACATATCTTTCAATCAAAAATAAGAAATATATTTTTGAAGGAAGATATGATAATGATGGAATTGTCTTTGTATGGACTATAGTAAAATGATGGATAAAGGCAAAAGAAAAAACCTAGCTGAGTTGGCTAGATTTTATCTCCCGTGACCATAAAACATAAAGTTGCTAAACAAATGTTTTATGTATACCGATTGTTTTTGAATGTGTAAATTACTTCGTTTTCACTTGTAATTTTCACTTCAAAAATCACCGGTATAATTTCGATCACACCCCGACACTTCGGGGTTGGATATCAATTATCTCTTATTATTACTCGGCTTTTTTTGAATGTAGAATTCAGAATAATCTTTATACTTATTACTTGATACTCAAATCTATTTAAGCTGTTTGAAGCATTCTTTTGAGTTCGAGGTCTGCGTTGATTTTTTCGAGTTTGATCAATGCTTTTTCTATTTCTTCTATACTTCATTCAGATTTGAGTCTTTTGATTTTTTCTTCTAGGAATTTCTTGTTTTGGATAAGTGTTGCTGTAGATTCTTCAGGTGCCATAGTCGCTTCAGCGCTTACAATGCGAACGACTTTCCCATCGATAAATGCCATACCTTTTGATGTGCTTACAAAAGTTTCTTCTCCTACTTGAATAGTATTTTTCATCGGTCGAAACTTAATGATACCTGGTTTGATAGATGTTACCATAGGTGGATGTCCTGCCATTACTTTGAGATTTCCTGTTTCTGTAGGGAGTGATATTTTTTCTATCTCTCCTTGAAAGACTGTTTTCGCAGGTGTTGAGATTTTTAATTTCATTGTTTTTTATTAGCGTATAAAACTACAATAAGTATATTCCGGATTATTTTCTACGCAAATATCATGCTTATTGGGTGTATTTTTGACTTGACAATTTTTCTTAATGATAGATTTTAAATGATAGATGATAGATTTTTTCTCGTTTTATCATTTCTCATATATCATTTATCATTGTTTTTTATTCAATGATCTTCTGATGAATGCTGGAGTTTCTAGATCTTCTGCTGGTTCTTCGGCTCTTGTTTCTTCTTCTTTGTTATTGTCTATAATGGTGTTTTTGATTCCTCTCGTGATAAAGCTTTCTGATTCTCTTCTTATAGGAACGACGGTAGGTCTTCCCAAAATATCTCTTTTTGGTTGTTTCAATATTTCTTCTTTGCTTTGTTCTTGAAATCCTGTAGCGATAATGGTTACTTTAACTTCATCTTCCATACTTTCATCGAGTGTCATTCCCCAGAAGAAATTAACATCTGGATCGATAATCTCTTCTACTACACTTGCAGCTTCTCTAACTTCCGCAGGGGTAAGGTCATGTCCTCCTGAAACTGCAAAGATAATGCTTTTTGCTCCATCAAGATTTTCCTCAAGTAATGGATTTTCGATAGCTTTTCTTGCTGCTTCCAATGCTCTCTTTTCTCCTGCTCCATATCCAATACCGAGTAATGCATTTCCAGAATCAGTCATTACCGCTTTGACATCAGCGAAATCGATATTGATATCTCCTGGCTTGATGATAAGATCAGAAATTCCTTGCACACCAAGATACAAAATTTTATCTATCATGGTAAATGCTTGTTTGAAGGTGGTTTTTTTGTCGATAACGGTAAATATTTTGTCGTTTGGTATAACAATAAGCGTGTCTACTGCTTCTTTGATTTTTTGCATTCCTTCTTCTGCATTTTTTGCTCTTCTACTTCCTTCAAAGCTAAATGGTTTAGTGACAATACCCACTGTCAATATTCCCATACCTTTTGCTATATTTGCGATAACAGGTGCCGCACCGGTTCCTGTTCATCCTCCCATACCAGAAGTAATAAATACCATATCGGTATCTTTGAGCATTTCTTTGATTTCTGCTTCACTTTCTTCAGCAGCTTTTCTTCCTATTTCAGGATTAGCTCCTGCACCAAGTCCTTTAGTAAGATTGAGTCCGATATTTACTTTTCTTTCTGCTAAGTTAGTAGCAAGATCTTGTGCGTCAGTATTGACAGCAACAAATCCTACTCCATCGAGCCCTTCAGTGATCATTCTATTGAGTGCTTTATTTCCACAGCCACCTATTCCCAACACTTTGATCTTTGCTCCTGGGATAAATTCTGGATTGATTT
>CAZBQE010000052.1:0-5238 GCA_964494005.1 uncultured Candidatus Peribacteria bacterium
AATTCTATTTATATGTTCCAATTACAATCAAACTATAAACCAGCAGGAGATCAGATTAAAGCGATTGAGGAAATCAAGAAGCTTTTTGAAAGCGGAAAAAACAAAGCTACCCTCCTCTGAGCTACAGGAACAGGTAAAACCTTTACTATGGCGAATATGATCCAGCATTTACAAAAACCTACGCTCATTATTTCTCACAATAAAACTTTGGCTGCACAGCTTGCTACGGAATTCAAGTATTTTTTCCCGAACAACGCCGTGCATTATTTCGTATCATACTTCGATTATTATCAGCCAGAAAGTTATTTGCCTACGCAGTGAGTATATATAGAAAAAGAAGCAACGATAAATCAAGAAATCGAGATGTATAGACTCGCAACTATGGCGTCATTGCTTACCAGAAAAGATGTTATTGTCGTAGCATCTGCTTCATCACTCTATGGTTTGTGACAAAAAAGGTTTTTTGAAGAAAACTGTCTGCAATTTGAAGTAGGGAAACAATACAATTTCAAAGAACTAAAAAAACAACTCCTTCATATGCAATATAAACCTATTCTTGCTAAGATAGAACATGGAATGTTTGAATTTAAAGGAGATATTCTGGATATATTTTCCAGTACAGAAAAATTCGTATATAGACTACATTTCAACGAAGAAGTACTTGAATTGATTGAACTAAAAGACGCCTTAACTTTTGAACACAAAGAAAATAAGAATAAAATAACAATTTGGCCAGCAACACAATTTTTGCAAGATGTTTCTGATATAGATACGATTCTTGAACAAATGAACGCTGAAAAAGAGCTTAGAGTCAAAGAATTTGAAAAACAATGAATGCTCGTAGAAGCAGAAAGGATAAAAAAAAGAGTAGAATATGATATTAGAATGATCAAAGAGACCTGATTTGTAAATGGTATCGAGAACTACTCTCTCTATTTTGATAATAGATTGCCGGGAGAACCACCAAACACGATTTTTGATTATTTCCCGGATGATTTCTTATTGATCGTGGACGAATCGCATATGACTTTGCCACAGCTCAGAGCGATGCCTGGAGGTGATAGAGCAAGAAAAACAAATTTGATAAAATATGGATTCAGACTTCCTTCTGCGGTCGATCACAGACCACTCAGGTTCGAGGAACTCGAATGAATTTTGGGACGAAAAGAGTTGAAAGATATAGAATTGGATCAAGCGTTTGATATAGATTCTAATGTCTCCAATACCCACGTAGAAATATATAGTACATACAAAAAAATGAAAGAAGCACGTGGAGAAAATCAGTTAATTACTTTGGTTAAAAAACATAAGAAAGACACCAAATCTATCTTCTTGTCTGCGACTCCGTCTGAATATGAATTGAAATTGTCTGACAAAATCGTCGAGCAAATCATCAGACCAACGGGACTTTTGGATCCTATCACCTATGTCTATCCGAAATCTGGAGATTATGATTCGCTTATTCTCAGCATAGAAACGTTGATAAAAAAAAAGCCACATCTCAAAGAATTCATGGAGTGATATAGATTGAAAGACGGAATTGAAGAAGTTTTTTGAGAATAAAATAAAAAAAAGTCAGAAATAGGTTTGATTTTTGAAAGCATTTCTCTATACCCTACCGGCATATATATAGTATATGCAAAAAAATTCGATCATAGGACCAATTTGTTCCTTAGCCGAGTTTTTTGTTTTTGTTTTTAGTTGTTGTGATAAATATATTTTGTGAGCACGATTACGTAGTAGTTTAGTAACAATCTGGGACGCACTCAACAATATATTCGTTTTTGTATGAACCTCTTGGTGGACAGAATTCACTACAATAACTCCCCTTATGCGTGGAGTTATTTTGCAAATAAGCGTAATTGCTTTATTGGTATTTTTTATACGTGTATTCCGCAAAACTAAATTTGGTATAGCATTTTCTTTGCTTTTTGAAGGAATGTATGAGTTTTTTGAGGAAATTTTAGGAAAAACGCAAAAAAAATGATTTAAAATATATGTAGTCAGTTTGTTTTTTGTTATTCTGATTTCAAATCTTTTGAGTTATACTATAGATCTGATTAGAGTTGTTTTTGTAGATATAGAAGCATTACCAAAATACATTATTATACCAACGACTGATTTTAATTTCAATCTTGCACTAGCAGCAGTCAGTATCATCATTATGCTCTATATCCAGTTTCGTCGCGCAGGTATTATCAAATTCTTCTTGGAATATATTCCTATTACAGGAAAATGAATACTTACGGTTGATAGAGGCACAATGAAAGCAGTTCTCTATTATCCATTGAAAATATTTGTAAAAATATTTGATATCGCAATATCTTTGTTCCTATGAGTTCTAGATATTATCGGTATAGCAGCCAAAGCTATTTCACTTACCGCTAGGTTGTATGGAAACATGTTAGCCTGAGGGATATTATTGTGATTATTAGTTGCTTGAGTAAATAGTGCGTTTCAAGGCGTATTTGCTACTGGCTTCCCTGTTATTGGTCCTTTGGTTTTGTATGCGCAAGGACTTTTGGTAGCATTAATCCAAGCGTTCGTCTTCCCACTTTTGGTTGCTATATTTATCAAAATAGCGCAAGAAGGAGACTAAAGGAATGCAGAATTCAGAATTCAGAATAAAAAATACAAAAAATAAAAATCAGAATGTAGTAAAAAGTTTCAAGCAGAAAGCTAAAAGTAGAAAGTTGCTTATTAGCTATAATGCAGCTTTGAGCATTGAGCTTCAAGCTTTGAGCTAATAATTTATATTTAGTACTTTTATTTTATTATTATATGGTAGAATGGACAACACAACATTATTTATAGGAGCTGGTTTGGCTATTGGGTTAGCTGGACTTGGAGTAGGTATCTGAGAAGGACTTATTGCAAAAAAATCACTTCAAATTATGGGTAAAAATCCTGAAATGAGCGGATCTTTTCTCGTACTTACTGTTTTGGGAATTGCATTAACTGAGTCTGCAGCGATATATGGACTTATCATTGCTTTGCAAATTATGGGACTTGATCCTGCAACTGTTAGCCCAGGCGCTGTCATAGGAGCCGGTCTCGCTGTCGGTGCTGCTGGATTCGGATCAGGAGTCGGTGAAGGATTTCTCGTTACCGGAGCTATGGATGCTATTCTCAGAAACCCTGAGACCAAAGGAAAAATCATGACCTATATGATCTTGTTTTTGGCTTTAGTAGAATCCAGCGCTATCTACGGACTTGTCGTAGCATTATCACTACTTGGATAACAAAAAATAATGATAAATTAGAAATGATAAATGATAAATATTGGAATTACTAAAATGATCTATTGTGGGATTATTATAGTCTATAAAAAGATAAAGTCTTTCATCTATCATTTATCATCTAAATTTTATCATCTATAATCTATCATCAAATAAAATCATCTATAATTAGATTATTTATATCTTAGTTATTTAGTATGGAAATCAGTATATCATCATTGGTTGCACAGATTATCAATTTCGGGATTATGTTTTTTATATTCTCTAGATTTGCTGCTAAACCGCTTTCCAACCAAATTGAAGAAAGAAGAAAACTTATAGCTAAGATCAAGAAAGCCGATGAACTCTACAATCAAAAAATCAACGAAGCCGAAGATAAAGCACAATCCATCATCCATGAAGCTAGTCAGCAAAAAGACAAAATCATCACCGAAGGAGAAACTTTAGCATTGAAACAACAAGTAGAAATTGTTAATGAAGCAAACCATACCGCGGAAAAAATTGTCCTAGAGGGAAAATATGCGACCAAAGTTATGGAACAGGAATTGGAAAAAAAATTCGTTGATGCAGTCAAGACAACATCCAAATCCGTAGTGAAAAAACTTCTCCAAAAAGATATCGAACTCCAAAGAGAATATATAGAAGAATTAGTAAAACAATCTGTACAATAATATCTTTTATTTGTAGATAGAGCGAATGACGCATACGATATACTCACTCAGCGACACTATTGTGCGTTCAGGTATTCCCGTCAACGATATCGTTACCTACCTGGAAACTATTTTAGTTTTGCGCAAAAAATATGGAAAAAAAATCTATCATACAGATATGATTGATCTCATAAAAAAAGCAGAACCGTGAGTCGCATCACTCCTCCATCTCCTCATAGTCTATAATATTATAGAAAATAATGACATCAAGCAACTCTGTAGAGCCATCAAGCAACAGAGCAAACAATATATTTCCCAGTTTAATGTATTCATACCCAAAGAAAAATATCTTACCCCGATCCAGGAAAAACTTGAAAAAAAATTTCCTCATAGTAAGGTAAACAAACAAACAAATATTGATGTCGGCATAGAAATAACTTGAGAATGACGGCATTACAAAAGAAATTTAGATCAAGATATAGAAAAACTTTTAGGATAATATTTTAGCTTCTATTATATATCTTTCCATGAACAATGTACATGACATCCTTTCAAGGATAGAAGAGCAAATCAATTCGACCGATTTGGAAGAACATTTTTCCAAACAAGGAGAAATTTTGGAAATCAAAGACGGAGTTGCACTAGTCAGCGGACTTGATGACGTGATGTTCTCTGAAATCGTCGTCTTCGAAAATAATATGAAAGGTCTCGTCCTTGATCTTCTTCCAGAATATGTTTGAATCCTTATTCTTGGAAAATGAGAATGATTGAAAAACGGACAATTGGTAAAATCAACTGGACAAGTCTTCTCTATCAATGTAGGAAAAGAATTTCTCGGAAGAGTCGTTGATTCTCTCTGACTACCTATCGATGGAAAATGAGATATCACTACTACAACCACATTACCAATCGAAAAAGTTGCTCCTGGAGTGATTACAAGAAAATCTGTAAATGTCCCTCTTGAAACTGGCATCAAAGCAATAGATACGATGGTACCTATCGGAAGAGGACAAAGAGAATTGATTATCGGAGATAGACAAACAGGAAAAACTACGGTAGCTATCGATACTATTTTGAACCAAAAAGGTAAAGATGTATATTGCGTCTATGTGGCTATCGGACAGAAAGAATCCAAAACAAGAAGAATAGTTGAATTACTTCAAGAAAAATGAGCACTCGACTATACTATTGTGGTCAGTTCTAGTGCAAACAGTCCTGCAATCCTTCAATATATTGCTCCCTATGTAGGATGTACTTTAGGTGAATTTTTTATGGGTGAAGGGAAAGATGTGTTAGTGATTTATGATGATTTGAGTAAACATGCTGTTGCCTATAGAGAACTTTCATTA
>CAZBQE010000053.1:0-5152 GCA_964494005.1 uncultured Candidatus Peribacteria bacterium
ACTGGGGTTAAGTCGTAACAAGGCATCCTTACCGGAAGGTGAGGATAGACCACCACTCTAACCTTATAATACCCACAAGAAACTTACTTGCCATGTCTTTATCTCTTTTTGATACTATTGTACCAGTTTTGGTATAGAGAAAAACTGCCTTTAGCCGGGCAGTTTTTTCATAATTATTTTTTTTATGACTGTTTTTTGTACATCATATCCGACTGAAAGGTTAGATATGTCATTAGAAAAAATGCTATGATAATCAAGGGAACCGTGATATAGGTCAGATGATATTGAAGGCTGATATTGTAGATGCTATGGATTCAAAATCATCAAATGATACCCAATAATATTGGCATAATTATTCTGTCTGTTTTTTTGTTTTTGATTACAATGAAGGCTATCAATCCAGTAGATACCATGTGAATTAATGTACTAACTAATCATCTTCCTACAAGAAGGTTGATGATATTTACGCTTTCCTGGTTGATAATATTATTTATTATGTAGACAATATTTTCTATGACACTAAATCCTAGACCGATCAAAATACAGAAGAAAATCAGATTACTTGGGTTATTTTCTTTTTCTGCTATCATGAGATTGTTCCCTGATGAATATTTGAGATATTCTTCTGCATATGCGGAAATAAGATAATAAATGATCAAGACATTCACTCCTATGAGAAATCCTCCGTATGCGATCGCTATGAAGAAAAGTGATCAGATAAGAAGTAGTTGGAATATTTTTTTATATCGATTCCTAAAGAAAATTGTTACTATCGCTACCAATCATGTACAATATCCTATGAACATAAGTAAAGATTTTTTGTTGATGATATTCGTCACTACTAAGTCTTCTTGTCCGAAAATTCCTAAGAGATATTTGTAGGCAAATAATGATCCTACCATTATGATACCTAAGCCTAGGATTTTTAGTGTGATATTGATTTTGATTTTTTTTTGTGAAAAAATTGTATTTATGATCCGAATTCGTACATATGCTAGTAGAATACTTGTGATGATAGGTCGTATTAGATTCACGATGAAACGATGAAACGATAAAACGATGAAATGATTAAACGATGAAATGATTAAACGATGAAATGACTAAGTAATTCTATGACTTCTTTGGTATCTTTGTCGTTGCAGATGATGAAGAGTTCTTGAGCGGTTGCTCATTTGCTCATAATGCATTTGATACCGCTTGGTGTTGGATAGGATACTTTGAAGTGTATTTCAGACGATCATTTTTGCTGTCTAGAGATTCTTCCTGGGATTATTCTACTAATTAGTGAATGTTTTTCAATCTCTCTGATGAGTTTGTGAAACTCTGGTAATATATGATGTTCGGTTTTGGTTTTGAGAAATTTCATGATTAATACTTCGTAATAAAACTTCGTGTAATTTATCTTTGATGTAACAAGTTCGCTATGCTCACGTAATTTGCTTCGCGTAATTCATTTCATGTAATAAGCTTTGCAATTGGCAAATAATTATGATATATTACGCCCTAGGCAAATTACATTTTACCTGGTCCGGTATTTCATCGGACAAGAATATATTACGGACGAAGTCCAAATTACTATTTATTTTTTTGATTATATATATGAAATTATCTGAATTAATTGAATGTGAAGATTTGAAAGAGAAGTTTGTTCTTCAAAAATTTTTGTGTAAATTTCTTTCTTGTTCGAGAGAACAATTGTGGACAGATATGGATAAAGAATTGTCCGATGAACTTATACAGAAAGTTCTTGTCGCTTACAAGTCCTATGTAGAAGATAAAATGCCTTTGGAATATATTTTGTGACATGTAGATTTTTTTGGTAGACAATTTTTTGTTAACGAAGCGACGCTTATTCCTAGACCGGAAACGGAATATATGATTACTGCGGTAACGGAATATATTCAAAATTGAACATTGCAAAGTCCAGAGAAATCTGGGAAAATTGACATGTCTTCGAAGGAGGGAAATTGAATATTAGGAGAGAATTTCCTTTTGGATATAGGGACGGGATGTTGAGTATTGGGAATTTCCGTATTGTTGCAGAATCCTGGATATTTTGGTCACGCTGTGCTTACAGATTATTTTGAGAATGCATTGGAGATAGCCAAGAAAAATTATGAGACGTACAAGGGAGAAATATTTGCTGCGAATAGTAATCTGAAGGTTGATATTTTGCAGTCGGATCTTCTTAAATTTATTGAACATTGCAAAGTCCAGAGAAATCTGGGAAAATTGACATGTCCTCGAAGGAGGGAAATTGAAAATTCTAATGTTATTTTAGTAGCTAATCTGCCGTATATTCCCGAAGAGATGTTTGAAGCAAATGTAGCGGACAATGTTAAAAAATTTGAACCAAAACCTGCTTTCGTCTGATGAGATGATTGATTGGATTATTATAGAAAAATGTTTGAACAGTTATTTTCCTTAATTGAAAATTGAAAATTGAAAATTGAAAATTGAGTTATTATGTTTTTGGAGATGATGACGTGGCAGGTGGATATTCTACGTCAGGAGTTTGGTGATAGGATAGAGTTTGAAGAAGTGAAAACGTTTCATTTCAATATTAGAATCGTGAAAGCTTGGCTGAAATAGATTATTCTATTATTTTTTGTATTCTTGTTATCGCCACAGGCATATTTCTCATACCTTGACCAACAGGGTAGAAAACAGGGTAGACTTTGTATTGTGTTTTTTCGATTGTAAGGAGTTCGTGTTCATTGTTTTTGTAGTCGGAGACTTTGATGGGTTTGTCTAGGAGGATTGAACTGACTTGATTTCCGAAGGTGATGATATGTTTTGGTTGTAAAATTGCCAATTCTTTTAGTGTATATGTTAGGTAGTCTTTGAAGACTTTGTCTTTTAAGGGTCTTGCATCTACTTGTGTACACTTTGCTAGGTTGGTAATATAGATGTTCTTTTTCGCGATATGGAGGTAGAGCGTTTCGGAGAATTCTTCCGTTCGATCGTCTGCTCTCATGTTTTGGATTTGATCAAATAATTTTTTGTCCAAGAGTTTTGCTTTATAAAAAATTTTTCGCACATTTTTGGTTCCTAGTCGAGGAGCGCGAATTCATTTCCATCATTTCATCGCTGACATATTTTTTCCGGTGGGATTCATGAATACAAAACAAATATCAGGATTGTTTGTACATCCTGCTCCGTGTACAGCAAAAAGACTTTTTTCTCCATACTGTTGTTGAAGTCTTTCCCGGTGGGTATATAAGTGATCTAATTGGAGTGACAAAACGAAGAAATAATGAAGCGATAAAATACTTTTTATATATGTTCTAGTTTTCTAGCAAAATAGTCTTCTTTATTTTCGAATTTTAGCTTGATAATAATTTGTTTTTCGAGAATCTCGCTGAGTATATCTTCGATATATCTCATGTTTTCTATGTTACTGAATACAAGTTGAGCGACTTTACTGATAGTGATGAGTTCTACCGTATCACTACTTATTCTATTGATGATTAACTTATTTTGGAGTGCACTTTTGATAGAAATTTTGTCTATGTTGTTTATTAGCTGATCAAGGATATCGTTAAATTCTCCCATTGTTATTTATGTATAACAGATAAATTGTATTTACTTTTTTTATACCGACTGTTTTTGAAATCATAAACTACTTCGCTGCCACTCGTATTTTATGTATCAAAAATCGCCGGTATGGAATCGATGTCATAAAAAAATAAATTTTTTTCGCTTTTTGCGGATTTATTTTCTTATTGCATCTCTTTCTAAATGTTTATGTAACGCGACTTTGTAGACGATTGTAGGATAAGGATACTGTCTAATATTTTTGATAATATCTGTGAAGGTTTCTGATATTTTGGTAGAGAAATCAATATCTTGAAGAAAAATCTGATCGATATGCATCAATGTCTGTTTAGCGAAACTATGAAGGTCTATTCCTTGGTTCTGTATTTCATCTATTCTTTCGAATATTTTTTGTGATTCACCTGTTTTTACAAGTTCGAGAAAATCTTGTATCAAGACGTCAGAAGCAACTCCCAAAAATTTTGAGATATGTTCTTCGTTGATGTCACCTAAAACGCTTACTTGATCTACATATTTGACTGCGTCACGAACACAGCCTTCTGAGATTTTCGCAATCAACTCTATCGCATTGTCTGTCGATGTAATGTTTTCTTGTTGTACGATGTTTTTGATATGTTTTGCTATTTCTTTTTTGTCTACTTTTTTGAAATTGAAAACTTGGCAACGTGAAATAATTGTTTCTGGGACTTTTTGTAATTCTGTCGTTGCAAGGATAAAACACACGTTGTCTCTTGGTTCCTCTATAGTTTTTAATAATGCATTAAAAGCTCCTTTACTTAACATATGGACTTCATCTATGACGTATATTTTTTTCTTGAGCTGTGCTGGTGGATAAGCAGCTTTATCGAGAATTTCTTCTCTGATATTGTCGACTCCTGTGTGAGAAGCTGCATCGATTTCTACATAATCCAAAGATTTTCCTTCGTTGATAATTCTGCAGTTTTCACATGTATTACATGGATTTCCGTCAGTAGTATTGAGACAATTTATTGCTTTTGCCAAAATTCTTGCAGCAGTTGTTTTTCCTGTTCCTCTTGGTCAAAAAAGCAAATAATTGTGATGCATATGTTTGCTTGTGCTCATCTGGGCTTTGAGAATTTCTGTGATATGTGTCTGTCCGATGATAGTATCGAAGACTTGAGGACGATATTTGTTAGCGAGAGACATAATTTAATGTTAAATGTTAAATGTTGAATGTAAGAATTGTCTTAGTATGGACTATTGTAGAATTACGATAGTTTGTAAGTATACAATTCTTTCGTTATTCACTATTAGTTGTTCGTTGTTCATTATATTTTGGTTGTAGTTATTTGGGAGATTTTTTCAATGAGAAAAAACTCTGCAGTTGAGCAGAGTTTTGTTTTGTGGTGTGGTGAATTGTTATATTATTTGCGTCTTTCTCTAGGTGGATAGTTTCAAAATTTTTTTTTAGCTCCAAATGGTTTCTTGTTTTCAAATTCTTTTTTTTCTCCAAATTTATTTTTTTCGCTATATGATTTTTTTGGTGAATATTCTTTTTTTTCTCCAAATGATTTTCTTGGTCTTCTTTCTCCTCTTTCTCCTCATCTTGAAGATTTGAATTCTTTTTTGTGTC
>CAZBQE010000054.1:0-4982 GCA_964494005.1 uncultured Candidatus Peribacteria bacterium
CCACCTATCTTCGGGTTATGAGCCCAACGAGATACCGTTTCTCTATCCCGCAATATCATATTAACTAACAGTGAATAAATAATAACTAACAATTTTTGAATTCCATTTTATTATTAGTTATTATCTGTTAGCTGTTAGTTTATATTGGGGAACTAGGATTCGAACCTAGACTGACGGAGTCAAAGTCCGCTGTCCTACCATTAGACGATTCCCCAATAGTATAATAGTACAAAGACAAAAAATACAAAATAATCTCCCATTTCATAGGAGTGTGATGTATATATACATTTACTCAAGCAATGCAAGTCAAAATACATAATTATGGATTGAATTAACTCACCAAAACGTTACATTAAAAAATGCAGTAATTTTACTTGTATATCATATAAAGATATGAGAATATTGACCTGACTTAAACCAACAGATTACCAACTTCATCTAGGTAATTATTTTGGAGCAATTAAGCCTATGATAGAATTAGCTGATAAATTCAAAGAAGCAGAAATTTTTCTATTTTTGGCAAATATGCATGCATTTACTCAACTACATGATGGAGAACAGCTAAAACAAAATAGCATCAATATCCTCAAACTTTATGCAGCATGCGGAGTTGATCTCACAAGATTCATCATATACAATCCAGCCGAAATTCCACAACACGCACAACTCAATCGAGTATTAACCTGTCTCACTCACATGGGATTTATGGAAAGAATGCATTCCTACAAAGAAGCATTAGACAAAGGGAAAGCAAAAGAGATCAGCGTATGAGTGTTTTGTTATCCCATTCTCATGGCAGCAGATATTCTTCTCTATGATGCGGACATGGTCCCTGTAGGCAAAGACCAAAAACAACATGTGGAATATGCCAGAGATATTGCCATGAAATTCAACAATACCTTTTGAGAAACATTCAAATTACCTGACACATATACACAACCGGAAGTCGGAACTATTCTATGAGTAGACGGACGTAAAATGAGCAAATCTTATAATAATTATATCGGACTCCTCGACGACGAAAAAACTATCCTCAAAAGAGTAAAACAAATCCCAACGAGCACACAGACGATCGAAGAACCAAAAGACCCTGACCAATGTAACGTCTACAATATCTGTAAATTATTTCTCACTTCAGAAGAAAATGAAACATTAAGAAAAAAATATCAAGCAGGAGGATTGAGTTACAAAGACACCAAAGACTATCTCTACGAAAAAATCATAGCATTCATTAAACCCATCCAAGAAAAATACGCGAAAATAAAAGATAAAGAAATCATCAATCTCGTAAAGAAAAACACAGAATCCATGAAAAAAATATCAGAGAAAAAAATTAATGAAATATATGAAAAAATAGGATTTAGCTTATAATCCTACCTATGACAACACTCGTACTCCTTTGAGGAAACAGTCCAACAAACAAAGAATGGATCCAAGAAGTAAATAAAGAACTTCTTCCCTTTTATGATACGACACACATCCATCATTATCGCCATCGAACGGAATGAGGAACTATGAATTTTGATTACGAATGCGACAAACTGTGTGAACAACTAAAAAAAATACCATGAAGCATTATTATTTTGGGAAAATCATTTGGATGTATTCTCGCTCTCAAAGTAATGGTAGAAAAGGAAATTTTCATCAAACAATCCATTTTTTTGGGATTTCCTCTAGAATATTGTAAACGTACAAAATTCCCACTCACAGAATATCTCAAAGAACTTACGTCACCAGTTTTGCGAATACACAAAACCAACGATCCAGCAGGAAAATATACAACAATAACAAAAGAATGTATTTTATTATCACCAGCATTCACAGGAAAAGAGTTACCAGGAAATGACCACAATTACAAAGAAATCAAAACAATCAAACAAATTATTTTAGATCATAATGCAACCTAATGACTCATCAAAATCAACCAGTCGACCTCAGTATAATAGATACAAAAGAAATCGAAAAAATCAAAAACAAAAAGAAAAGAGCTGACGATATCATGGATATCATCCACGAACATTGACTAGATAAAAATAAAGAATTTATGGACGAAATAGAGCCACTTATAGAAGAATTATTGAAAAAATAAAAAAACTGTCCAACAAAGAACAGTTTTTTTTCTAAAAAAATATGTATGCTTGTGAGTATTCTAATTATACAGCTGGTGTTTCAGTAGGAATTTCCTCTTTTTTTTGTTCAACTGAAATAGTTTCTGATGTTGCTTGTTCAACGGAAACAACTTCTGGTGATGATTGTGGTGTAGAAGCCGTTGGAGGAGGAATTACTTGCTGAATCTTTTCTGTAGCTTGAGTAACAACATTTGTCGCTTTACTTGCTGCATCACTCGCCTTTTCAACAGCTTTGTTCGCTACATTCCATACTTTACCAACAATATTTTCTGTTTTCTTAGCTGTATTTGAAGTGTTTGACTCACCAGTAATAGGATCTGGTTGTCCTGTTATTTTAGCGATAAATTTTGCTAATCCATTAAACAACTTTTCCAAAGCGCCTGGTTGCGCTGGTTGTTGTACTCCAGGTGAAGTAATTTGAGAAGCAGCTGGCTGCTGTTCTAGAACAGAAGCTTGCGATGTTGGTTGTGCAACAGAAGCTTGCGCTGGAATATCTGATACGGGAGTTTGTCCATTAGAAACAAAAACACCTGCAGGAGCGCCTTGCGGAGTTCACAAATTTTCTGGAGATGGAGCTACATTTTGCTGATTTTCTTCCATCGTAATGTGCTTAGAATATAAAAGCATATATAATTGTACTCTTTTTTTTGAATTTTGCAAATTTTAAACCCTATTTTTGAGGAGTAAAAGCAGAAATACACTTGTTTTTTTTAAAAAAACATATACAGTAACCACATTTACTAAGAATAACCTCGAAAATGATCATTTATATATGACCAGGAGAAAGAATAGATACGCGATTAAGCAAAGAGTTTTCCTATTCCAGAAGTTTCTTTCATCATATTATTGAAAGATGAGGCATTCAAATAAACAAAAAAAAAGTGAAAAAATCTTATCAGCTAAAAAATAACGACCAAATAGAAATAGATAACGTGAAAAGGTATCTCTCCCCTGTTATATTAGATGAAGCACCAAAAATTCAGATTCCAATTCTTTTAGAAAAAGAAGATTATCTTGTTATCAATAAACCAAAATGAGTACTCTCTCATCCCAAAACAATCCGAGATATTCACGAACCATCCGTATCAGGATTCTTATATCATACCTTCAAAGATTTACCAAGTATAGGAAATTTTATCAGAGCAGGAATTCTCCATAGACTAGATAAAAATACGGACGGACTCATGATTATCGCAAAGACAGAAAAATGATTAGAACATTTCAAAAAACTCTTCCAAAAGAAATCAGAAAGCAAAGATATCGACGAAAAAGAGCAGACAGAGCTAAAAAAGTTTTATAGAGCAAGCTGTGAAATTACTCCAGAAGGAAAAAAATTTATAGACTGAATTCACGAATTTCCTTATATCATCGAAGAACCTGTTATCGCGAAAATACCACACACCATGCCAAAAGTATGAATAACAAAAATACTTAACATTCAACAAAATAACAACCTGCAACCTGCAACTTGTAACCTACAACTAGAGATTCTAACATGAAGAACCCATCAGATCAGATACCATCTTTCTCATCACGGACTACCCATCATCGGCGATTATCTATATGGCGACACAGAAACCAAAGAACCTATGCAATTGACAGCATACAAACTAGCATTTAGAGATCCAAATAATGAACTCATCACTGTAGAAATATAAAAAAAAAGCCGAACAGAATATATCTGCCGGCCAAATTTTATTGTTTTTTATAAAGAAATTTGAAGATATAACGTTTTTTATACTCATCAACGATATCATCAATTTTAAGGAGGATAGCTGTCTCTTCTACATCACCACAATGTGCATTGACAGCAGTACCAAAACATATCATAGTAGGAGATATCTCCGTATATTTCTTAAATAACGGAGGCATACCTTCTTTGATATTGTGTAAAGATTTCAACAAATTTTCTCTATCCTCCTTTTCGGTATTCCCTACAAAAAGTTTCTCCAAAAATTCTATTTCATTCTTGAGTCCAAAAGGAAGAAGTTCAGATTTTGGAGTAACCAATCCTTCTACATCAGGGAAATGTTTTTCCATATAATACAAAATCATATTTCGTGCTTGACGATTGTACGTCTTGTACATAGTAACTTTCCCGAAAAAAAACTGAATACCATCATCCTTATAATTAACAACCAAAGACCCCAATCCCTCAAACAAATTATCCAAAGCATAAAGCGATTTTCTATTGTCTGGAGATTGATACTTTGGTTGAACAAAAGAACGACCGAGCTCAATAGTGTACGGTGCATACAAGTGAAGAAATGCAGGAGAATATTGAAACAATTCAATAGTAGGAGAAATTATATCATCATCCTGAATAAAATCAGCCATCAAGGCATAACGATATCCACCAATAATTTCTTTCTGTTCAGGATCCCAAATAACCAATTGTTTGAATCCTTGTTCTACAAAAGGACCCAAAGCACAAAAATAAGGAATTTTTAGATAAGAATTATTTTCTGGTACATGCTCTACAGAGAATTCATCAAATCGATCAATATCCAGTATGAGTCCTGTGCCGCCACCACCATTCCTAAAAGACATTTCACGCAAAATAGCTACTTGAACCATCAGATAAGGACAATCCTTTCCAGAAAAAGTATAAATTTTGTTTCCTCCTCGCTCAGTATCTTTGATAAACTGAGCATTTTTTAAATCATTTTCCAATACCTCAGAAGGAAGTACAGGTAAAATAGATTGTACATTTTGTTTCATAATCAATGTTTTTAGTTAGATTTTGTTTTTGAATTGACATATTACAAATATCATATAAAAAATCAACATCAAAAAAATAGGCATAATAGAAAAAAATGTGTGGCTAAAATAGGGGAAAAGATTAGTAGAGAA
>CAZBQE010000055.1:0-4736 GCA_964494005.1 uncultured Candidatus Peribacteria bacterium
ATCTTTTCAAAAAGAGATCTCTCTGAATTACCAAAAACATAGGGATTCGATTTCTCCTTTCTTGTGCGGCTAATATTTGACGAATGTTCGCTCGACAATATCAACAGGTATTCCTTTCTGTGCTTATTATGTTAGCGTTCTTGGTAGTATTGATCATGATTGCAAACAAAATTCAGTTAGGAAAAAAATTAGGAAAACGATGAGATAAACTGCTTGTTCAAGTTCCATTCAGTTTGTATCTTTGACGAATATCTGTGGCTACGATAGCAAATATTTCTGCTCGATTGGTTCATATCCAACGAACTATGCGAGGTATGACACCTATATTCTGGACTGTTCTCATGATTATCATCGCAACATTACTTACACTTATCGCACTTTACAAAAAATATAATGTCATTTTTGCATTAGTTGTTGTGCGAGCATTTATCGGTATTATTATCAAGACTTTGTGAGCTGAAGTTATCTACGGACAAATCGTTCGAACTTTGGGAATAGCTATAGCAGTGATTACTGCAGCTATTGGATGGAGACGAGAGAAACGAAAAAATAATTAACAACTAATAACTAACAACTATAGATTACTACCCAAATAATTTCGAAATATAATGAGAAATTATTCTGGTAGTAACTACATATCCTTCAATCAAAAATAAGAAACATATTTTTGAAGGAGGATATGACAATTTAGGAATTGTTTTATTATAGACTATAGTATATAGTACAAAAAAACTGCGGCTGAGAATCTGTGGTTTTTTTGTATATTTACTCTATTGATTAATTAATTCTAATAGATATAAGTTACCCAAAAGTTGTTTGTTGGCCTTCGGCTTCCCAAAATGCTTTTCCATGAAGCGTTCGATGGTCTTCCGACAGCTATCAAAGTCACAACTGACTACATACAAAAGAAACGTGAGTTTTACAACCGATGCTGTCGAACATTCCTCCCGTTGGTCGGAACGACAACCATCAAACGGCATTTTGGCAACAAACAACCTCTGCGGTGCTCACTTCGTTGCGCTCCTCGCCACGCTGCGCTCTCCCCCGAAACAATCGGGGTCGGGTCGGGCAACACCCGCTACGCGGTTCGGCACTCGGCTCGTGCCTCACCCACATCCCGACTTTTTATATTCAATGGATGGTCGGGACGTCGCGCAGCTAAACGTTACATACTTTTTATCAATAAACTTTATTCCCATGAAAAAAACACTCATTATTATTCTAGTTATTATTGTTCTTGTGGCTGGATGAATTTTGTATTTATACAGAGATGGTGTTAAAGATGCATTCGACAAAACAACTGAAAATGTATTAGAAGAAGCTGGAGAGGTTCAGGATGAAATAGTAGAAGAAGCTGAAGAAGTTCAGGATGAAATAGTAGAAGGAATTGAAGAAGTCCAAGAAGAAATAGCAAACTAAAAAGAACAATAATATCTTATAGCAAAAAAACTCCGCAATTGCGGAGTTTTTTTAATGAATAAATTTTTTATGAGAAGAATCCGAAGTAGAAGAAAACGATTCAGAGGATAAACGCAAATAGTGAGATGAGCCATCATTTTTTGGCAAAAATATTCGACATTTTCATTAATTTTTGTGGCATAATAAATAAACTCACTCCTTTGATGGTAGCGATCCATCCCAAGATAGTAACGAGTAATCCTCGGTGTCGTGTCCATACATTGTAGGAGAGGATGATAAATATTCCTACAATCAATGTAATCCATGCCGCCAAAAAAGTCAGTCCAGGACTCTTGATAAAATCATCCAAAAGTTTTTTCATAAACGATGGATTGATAAATGTTCCCACGGCAATAGATAGGTAAACAATCGCAGCAATCTTTGAGATAATGATAGCGTTTTCCATGATGCGAGAAAATAAGAGGATAAAAGTATAAAGCGTAAAGCTTTAAGTTTAAAGCCGTTTTCTAATTATAATGCGACTTTGAGCTTTAAGCTTTTTTGCTTCGAACTATATATTAGTATACTATTTTGTATGCAGCTTGCAAAGAAAAAAAACACCCTTTTGGGTGAATGTAAATTCGGAAAGCGGGGGATTCGAACCCCCGTCCCGCTTTAGCGGGAACACCCTTTCCAAGGGTGCGCGATCGACCACTCTGCCAGCTTTCCATCGTTCTACTTTACCGTAACACTCTTAGCTAAATTTCTTGGTTTATCAATATCTTTTCACAAAATATCTGCGACGTGATATGCGAGGAGTTGCCCTACGATAACTGTGAGAAAAGGATATATTTCGTCAATGGTTGATGGTATTTTGATGTTTTGATCAGTATTGTGAATATCTTTATCAGAAATGGTAATCACTTTTCCATCTCTCGCTTTGATTTCTTGGATAGAGGAAATATTTTTTTCAAACATTAGATCGTTTGGTGAAAAAAGTATACTCGGAATATTTTTATCTATAAGTGCTAGTGGTCCGTGTTTAAGTTCTCAACTAGGATAACTCTCTGAATGAAGATAGGTGATTTCTTTCAACTTCAAACTACTTTCTCTCGCAATAGAAAGTTGATAATGCCTACCCAAAAAGAAAAAATTTTTATATTCTGAAATTTCTTTCGCGATATTTCTGATATTCACGGTATCAGCCAAAATATCTTCGATCATAATTGGTACCTTACTTAATTCGATCATAATTTTATCATATTTTGCTTTGTTCAATCCTCTTTTTTGCCCCAAATACAATGCTAACAATAAAATGCATGTAATCTGAGCGGTAAACGCCTTGGTAGATGCAACGCCAATTTCTGCTCATGCTCTTGTAAATAATCAATAATCAGTCAAACGAGAAATTGTTGATCCAACAACATTGACGATACCAAATGTATGTCATCATTTGTTTTTAATCATTTTCAAAACTTCAATACTATCTGCAGTTTCTCATGACTGGGAGATGAAGACAAATAAGGTATCATCGTTTACTTTGATGTTTTTGTATTCGTATTCGCTCGCTATTTCGCAGCTAGCATCTATTCACACAAGATTTTCCATTCGATAAACACCGAGTGATCATGCGTTGTAACTCGTTCCGCATCCAACAAAAACAATTTTCTTAAATGTTTCATTTTGCATGCCATGGAAAGCATCCGCATTCAAAAAGTTTGTCTTGAAGTCCGCTCTTCCCTTGAAAATTCTTCTGATGATATTAGCTTGTTCAAAAATTTCTTTTAACATAAAATGCTTGTAGTCTCCTTTGGATGCTTCGAGTACTTGGATATCCATATCTTCTATTTTTTTCTCGGTCGGTACACCATTGGACTTCACGTGGTATTCATTTCATTTCAAATGAACGATATCACCATCATCGAGATAGATGAGTTTATTAGCATATCATGCGAGTGCTTGTTTATCAGAAGAAAAGAAATATTCACCTTGTTCGTTATATGCTAAGAGGAGAGGACTTCACAATTTCACAGCGATAATTTCATTGGGCGCATAGGTAGACACGATGAGTAATGCATATGCTCATCTAACCATTCAAAGCACTTTTTCAACTGTCTCCATAAAATCCCCTGTTCGATTATCTTCCAATAAATTAGCGATAACCTCACTATCAGTCTCTCCATAAAACGTATATCACTTCGCAATCAAATCTTGTTTTAGCTTATGGTAATTTTCTATAATCCCGTTGTGTACGAGATAAAAATGTTTGTTCATGTCATGGTGCGGATGTGTATTTTCCTCAGTTACTCAGCCATGCGTAGCTCGGCGTGTATGTGCGATACCAAATGTATATTTTTGATTATCATCAATTTCTTTGGCTACTTTATTTGCCAAATGAGAAACTTTTCCCACAGCTCTGATGAGTTGCATTTCGCCTTTTTCATTTCAAACTAATACTCCTGCAGAATCATATCCACGATATTCTAACCTTTCCAGTCCATGCACCAAATTTTTTTGTGCATTGTTATTTTTGCCTTGATAACCGAAAATTCCGCACATATGGGGAGGTGAAAAAATAAAATATTAACGTATACATCGTTTGAGTATAGAGTACGATCGTTGTCTTGGTAAGATATTGAAAATGGTAAGGATGATTTTGTCTTTTCGTCTAGGAATACAAATAAGTTTTTTGTCTTTTATATAATTGAAACTTATACTGACAATGTTTTTGACACATGCAGCTTTGTCTTTGAAAGTCATATCTTTCTTTTTTCCCGCATCAGTAGTGATAAATCTCGGACAGAGTGATTGTATCGTGATATTGTAATCTGTCGTGATCGGATAGATGTCCGCTGAAGCAGATCAGAGAAAAATTTTGCTTATCGCAGGAATAGGATTATTATCCAAGGCGAACAATACCGCCAATGATGAAACGTGGATGATAGTTCATTGTTTTTGTTTTTTCATAAGCTTAAGTGTCGCTTGAGAGAGTGTGATCGCTCAGCGATCGTAGATAGTCAGGATATCGTCCCACGAATTGATTTTATGTTTTTTTGGTCATTTTCCTACAGCATAGCCGACACAATTGATAAATGTATGAATGTTTTTGATATTACTTATTTCTCTTTGTAATTGTACGAGCTGATTGCTTTTGGCTATATCAAAAACTTTGCTCGTGATGGTCACGGGATAGAGGACTTTGAGATATTTGACGAATGTATCCAATTGTTTTTTATCTTTGGCTACAAGAAATAAGTCGTATCATTTCTCTGCATATTCCCTAGCAAAACCCGCACCAACTCCACTTGATAATCAAGCTATAACTACGGTTCATTTTC
>CAZBQE010000056.1:0-4689 GCA_964494005.1 uncultured Candidatus Peribacteria bacterium
TGCCAAAAAGTGACCGAAGGAAATCCAGCGAAGTCGGAAACCCCAGCGGAGCGTTTTAAAAAATAGATAAATGAATTTCTTTGAAAATAGCCACCCAAAAACTTTAATTATGCCAAAAAATAAAAAAAACTTTCATACAAAAATCCATTGATAAAAAAGTCAGTGGATTTTTTTATAAAAAATTTCGAACCATTACTCCACCAACATAAATAGTAGCCCAAGCGCTACGCACCGAAAACCCATAACCGTAAAGTGGGGTAAATAGCAATTAGCTAAATATGATACAAAAAAATGATATTGATCTAATGGCGAGAAAAAAGAAAAAAGCCTTTTTACTTACTGGCGCCTGTCCGACACAAAACTGCGGGAGCGCCAAACAAAAGTAAGGCACAACGCAGCGTCCAAAATATTATAAAGAAAAATATCCAAATTTGACAAAAAGAGTCATTCTACGTATAATTATACTACATTTATTCAAAAAAAAATATATGGAAGAAATACACATCCAAGAACAACATATACCAAATCAAGAACCTATTGAAACTGAAAAAAAAAGCTTCTTCAAAAAGATAGCCTTCATTTTACTAAATAACGAAAGAAAAAATGAAGTAGCCGAAGAAATCATCCAAGATGGAAATTTTGGGAAAGTATATCGACTGCAAATCATTCTTTCTGCTATTATATGCAGTCTATGATTATTGATGAATTCTATCCCTGTTATTATAGGAGCAATGTTGATTGCACCAATTTTAGCACCCATGAAAATCATTGCATTCTCTACAGCAACAGGAAATGGAAATATGTACAACAAATGACTCAAAATTAGCGCACTAAGCATTATCATCACTATAGCGATTGCATGGACCATAACACAAATCACCCCTGTAGTAACTATAACACAAGAAATATATGCAAGAACATCACCAACAATGATAGATCTTTTTATCGCTTTGGCATGAGGAATAATCGCATTCCTTTCCTTGTGATTCAAAAAACTCCGAGAAAATATCGCAGGAGTTGCCATGGCAACTGCATTGATACCACCATTATGCGTGACAGGTATCGGCATACATTTTCTCAATATGGAAATCACCAAAGGAAGTTTTCTATTATTTCTAACAAATTTCGTAGCAATCATCTTCGTGGGAATCATTATTTTTTATGCTTTCGGATTTTATCCGACCAACAGAACAGGAAAAAAACATAGTATAGAAAGTATCTTTTTGACGGTAATTACCATAATACTCATCAGTACACCATTGATTCGTTCTATGGAAAGCATAACAGAAAATCTCCAAATCAAACAGACAATAGAAAACACAACCAAAGAATTTCTTGCAGACATCAACAAAGAAATTGAAATAGAAAAAATATCCCATCAGATACAAGGAAACGACATTCTCCGTATCAGCGCAACAATAGATGTTCCAAATACAACTCCTATCACAGAAACACACAAAAACGAACTTTCCCAAATTTTAGCACTCTCGACCCAAAAATCAATAAATCTCGATCTCAATATCGTCAATATTTCATCAGTAATAATAGAAAAAAAAGAACTTAACAAAGATGAACAAGCAAAACAATATATAAGAAACTACCTCAATACACAAACAGGCATAACACTCATAGAGACAAAAATCGCCTACAATCCGACACCATTAGTTTACATCAACCTCTTTTCAGAAACAGAAATCATCAAAGAAAAAATAGAAAAAGAAATAGAAACCATGAGCAAAGAAATATTAGGAACAGGGACTAATACACTCATACTTCGACAACAAAAAAATGGAGAAAAAGAACAACAAAAAGAAATAACATATTACCAAGAGATAGAATGATATATCAAAGAATATCTACCAACAAACATCTACATAGAAAGTACAACTGTAGAAAAAAAAATAAATGAACAAGAAATATTCTTTTTGATTAGCATAAAAATCAAATCAAGTGTTTCTGTCCAAGAGGTACAAAATACATTACAAAAAATCCAACAACAACTTGAGATAAAGTATCCAGATCAATTCAAAATACAAGCAAGCATAGTTCCATTAAACGAAATCTATCTCCCTTAAAAAAGGTAATATAAAGCAAAATACTAACATTTATTTTTAAAAAATATTTCATTTATGAAAGATATCCTTCATACATACAACAACTTAGATATCTTGTGTTGGTATAATAAAATTGCTCCCCTACTGACAAAATTTCTGAAATGAAAAGAAATCGCCAGCAAGATCATCGGCGAGAAATTCGTACTTCTCAAAAGAGGCACAAAGAACACACCGTTATATATCGAAGATTTCAAAAAAATAAACGAGAAATTTCTGAAATTAAGAGTCGACAATCACCTCAACGACATCAAAGAACAACTAAGTCCAAAGCAAATACTACTACGGCAATATTTTGTTCCCAGAAAATTAGTAAATTTCTTTTATGCTTGCAATAACGAATACGGCAACATAATCGACAGGATATTTATCGATATCGATAGACAGACAAATTCCGCAGATGATGCGAGAAAAGTCGCCAGTGAATTAATAAAAATCATACAAAATGATAAAAAATTCAAAAAACTAATAAACTGACCATATGAACTTTTGACTTTATGGACTGGATCCAGTTTCCATATCTATATATGCTTAAAAAAACCTATAGACCACAATTTTTACAACAAATATTTAAGTTATGGTAAAGATAAGAAAAATAGTTTCCCTAACCAACGAGCAAAAAAAATCAGCGAAGCAAAAAAAATCAAAGTAGTTGCAGGTCACGAAAGAAAAATATGAGTCATCATCATCGATACCAGCAACACACCTCCCGGCAAGCTCGCTAGAGCGCCATTTTCACTCCACATCAAAGATTTCAAAACCATTGACGGTATCACGATACCCGTTAGCAAAGAAGAATTATGAGATCCTAAACTCATTAGTAAATTAACAAAACTCACACCAGAAATAATACGAAAAAACATAAACAAATATAAAAAAATCTTACCATAAAAAAGCAAATATACAAAACAAAAAAAACCTTGTTTTTACATACAATCTAAGTATCAAAGAAATAGTTAACAAAAACATATGTCCAACTAATATCACCCAGAAAGGAGGGTAAAATTATGAAAGTACAAATTATCACAGCATTGAAACTGTCCAGTAAAATGCGAAACCGTATCAAACACGAAGTACGCAAAAACAATGGAAAAAACGTGTGTGCTTTACACAAACTATCACATCTCAATGGATATAATGTGTACACTGAATTACATGAACAACATCCAGACAAAAACAAGACTGAACTATTCAATGATCTGTTCCAAACAGGGACACATTACTTCTTCGGAATTGTAGAAGTCAAAAGAACACACCAAAAAATCTTTTTCCTGGCAGACATCAAACAGCCGATGTATATCAGCGAAAATAATAGTATTTTCTACCCAGGAAAAGATGAAACAATCATTATTCACGTAAAAAAAGCATTATGAAAAAACGTCTATGCTAACAAGCCGCTCACTGAATTTCTTTGAATATATAGAGCGGCTTTTTTTATAAATCAAAAAAATGTTTTTTGAAATTAAGCTGATCAATAATTACCAAAAAATCTTTCAAAGTCAAAGTTACTGGTGTAGGATGCTTTGACGATCCGATAGAAAATACCAAGGGAGAAATAAGTTGTTCTGAAGTGAAAGCACCATACACCATAGGTTTCTTATCGAAATAATGCATACCAAAAACACTAAAAAGGATCAAATCCTTATATCCTTCCTGATGCCAAGATTTTCCTATGAAATCATGCATAACATAAAACCATTCTTCCGTATATAATTCATTGTCTTTGAATTTTTCCAAAAGCAAATTATTAAATCCCTGTTTGGCTGCCACACGATACTCCTGTATAGATTCTTCCTGATCAAACGAAGAATGTACATCCAAATTTTGGGTATCAATTTCTTTGGAAGCATATTCTTTAGCAACATCAAGAAGTTTTTGGATTTCCTTGGTAAACGGTTCAATCTGAACCCTAACAGCTTTGAGAAGTTTTAAATATTCATATAAAGAAAAATCGAGATTATCATCTAAACGATCCACAAAAACAGAACAATTATTTGTAAATCATTTTAAATATTTTGGAATAAATACATCCTTATTATCATGAAAATATATTCGAAATAAAGTATTTACTTTTTCTACATCTACACCACTATTATGAAAATTTTGAATCAATTCAGATTTCGCAAATCTCAATGGTTTCCGAAGTTTGGTATTTTTGAGATCAGAAGTCAAAAAAAGTTTTGCCAATTTTTGTTTGGAAGAAAGTTTTATTTTTTTCTGATACATATCATCTTTTGAAATATTTTTCTGTTCTGGATTTTCGGAAAATGAACGTTTTTTCTTAAACATCACTACAAAACAATAAGATAAAAAAACATATCAAAAGTATAATAATTGTCAATCAGTTATCAAGGAATCAAAAAAACAACCCTAATAGATTACTTAATTTTTCATCGCTCATCTATTATTTTTTATAAACAATATAGTGGTAAGTGATACAGAAACAACCCCCCGCAGGACTACAGGACAAGCGTGTGATCTTTTGTACGTAAAATAAAAAACAACTAACAGTATAGTTGTTCATTATGGTGGACGATAGAGGATTCGAACCTCCGACCTTCTGCACGTCAAGCAGACG
>CAZBQE010000057.1:0-4512 GCA_964494005.1 uncultured Candidatus Peribacteria bacterium
TCGACGTCTAAAGCGGTGGCTCGCAGCTGGGAATAAGGTGCTACACCAAGTTGATAGTGTAGTACAGGCCGTCACATAGCCGCTTTTGAGCGACTGGGTGGGTTCGTTATTGGCTACGAGTGAACGTTGTATTTTATCTATTTAACCAAAGTTAAATATTATATATAGTTGCCCAGGACCGGGGTCGAACCGGCAAGGTATTGCTACCGCAGGATTTTAAGTCCTGTGCGTATACCAATTCCGCCACCTGGGCAGATTTTTACATATACGGCACGATATTTCTATCGCCCCGACATGTCGGGGTGCATCTACTAACCGTTACTCTGCAATGTACTACTTTAGCAGGGTTCCGTCATCCGGGGCAAAAAACAACCGTGAGGTTGTTTTTATATTGCCGTTTATTTTACTATTTCTGCATAGATTTTATCAAAAGTTTCAGGGAAAGCTACCGCAATATTGGAAAGCATTTTTCTATCGATAATAATGTTTTTGTCTGTCATGCTTCACATAAATGTACTATATTTTCCTCCTTTTTCTCTGATAGATGCTGATAATCTTTCGATTCGTAATCTTCTGAATTCTCTTTTTTTCTCTTTTCTACTTTTGTACGCGTGTTGTCATTGTTTAACTAACGCCAATCTCACTTGCTTATAGACTTTTGATCTTCCGAGTCTAAATCATTTTGCAAGTTTGATGAATTTTTTATGTCTTCTTTGTCTTTGAAGTCCATTTGATACTCTTACCATGGTGAATGTTAATTATAAGGAAATAAAGTCTTTATTTTTTTGATATATGTTTTTGAAAGAGATTTTCCATAAGGATCTCTTTTGTTGTTATTACCTTTGTTTGTTAAAAGATGATTGTTGCAAGCTTTTTTGAACAACACCTTTTTGCTTTTGGTAATTTTGAATCTTTTTGCTGCTCACGAATGAGTTTTCAATGCTTTTGCCATTTGCTTATTTACTGAATAAAATGATGCTATATCATTGGGCTTCCTTTTTTGGAGTATCGAATTGTGATTTTCCATATTCAGCCAAATCATTTTTTATCTTGATGAGTTTTTCTATAGCTTTGTTTGCATAGATTTTTTCTCTACCTCTCAATTTAATGAAGAATTTGACATTATATCTGGCTTGTAAAAATTCTATAGCTTTTTTTAATTTCATCTGGAGATCGTTTTCCCCAGTTGCATAATTTATCTTTATTTCTTTGAGGGTAGTAGGTTTTTGGGTTTTTTTCTTTTCTTTTTCTTCTTTGGATTTTTGGTACATATATTTTCCATAATCCACTAACTTCACTGTCGAGGTCATAGATTCTGGATCATACTTCATTTGTACGAGATCTTTTCCTGCTTCTTCTGCCATTTCCAAAGCTTTTTTTCTTGGGAATGTTCACAGGTTTGTTCCTTCATTATCGATGATAACAATGTTTGGAGCTTTGATCTGTTCGTTGAGGTATACCATAAACACTCTATCTTTATTGAAATTGGTGTTTGGTCTTTTCTCCATATACAATAGTGCAGAATAAAAAGATAGTAATCACTCCCGGCGGGATTCGAACCCGCGATCTTCACCGTGAGAGGGTGACGTCCTAGACCACTAGACTACGAGAGCACTATATTAATTACCAATTTCCAATTACAAATTACGAATTACGAATTTTGGATAATATATTGGTCATTAGTCATTGGTCGTTCTTTATTTACCCCCGGTAGGAATCGAACCTACATTCTCAGCTTAGAAGGCTGATGTTCTATCCATTGAACTACGAGAGCATAGCTTACAAAGCAGGAGATAGAAACTGGGGAGAGTAGGATTTGAACCTACGTAGCCGTGAGGCGTCAGATTTACAGTCTGATGCAATTGACCGCTCTGCCATCTCCCCATAAAGGTAGTGATATATTGATTAATAGTATTGTGATGATAGTAGCCGTGAGGCGCCCCGAAACGTCGGGGTGCAATTGACCATTGCTCCGAGTAAAACGAGTCCCGATAATTCGGGATACCATCTCCCCATAATTAATTTAGAATGTAGAGTGCAGAATGTAGAATTAAGATATATTTTTCTGCGTTCTGAATTATAAATTCTGAATTCAAATGGTGGACTCTAGGGGACTCGAACCCCTTACCTCCTGCGTGCAAAGCAGGCGCTCTACCAGATGAGCTAAGAGCCCATGTTCAATGAATAATTACGAATGAATGATGTTGTCTTACTGGACAGGTGCTGTTGTCAATGTTCCGATATTTTCTGTAGGTGAAGTAGTAGGAATGACACCAAATAGTACCAAGAGTCAAATCAATATAATACCAAAACCAAAGAGTATCAATCCGTTTCTTGTTCATCAGAGGTTTCTTTCAAATCGATCAATGCTACCAAACATTTCAGCGATATATACTGAAAAGTAGACAATAATTCATCACAATCCGGTGATAAGAAGACCTATGATAATTTGTTTCGCCATATTCAATTGTACAAAAAAGATAATTAGCGGACAACGGGACTCGAACCCGTACAAACAGAGCTGAAGTCTGCTATGCTACACCAATTACATCATGTCCGCATGTCCGTAATTTCTCAAACTACAAAAAAAACTTCGTGGGATGTATATATGGATATCAAAAACAAAATCAAGCGTTTTTAGAAATTTTCTGTATATATTCTTTTGTATCCCAAAAACATTAATTTATTTACAATAGTATCTAAAATTTCTGCTTGTCAAGAGAGGTAAAATTCAGTGTGAGGCTCGAAATTCCATTGTACGAAATCAATTTTTCAGGTAGAATAGCCAGGGATTGATTCTTGAGTAATAAAAAATTCATAGCCGAGTCCAGGAATTTTTTTGATTTTATCTTCATAAAAAAAGTCTTTTTTGTGAGAAACAGAAAAAAATAATGTTTTATTTGTTGGGCAATGGTTAGCCATATTGATTAACGGGATGATTCCTATTCAGATACCGATAAATACTTTGGGAAGATTTGTATTTTGAATGGTAAAATTTCCAAAGATTCCTTTGAGTAGTATTTCTTGTCCTATAGTGGTTTTTCTGATAATAGTGCTTCCTCTGCCATGCTCAGATAATGTAATTGCAAAGATGAGTATCGTTTTTTCATTATCAGTGTCATGGTAGACAATAGAATAGCTTCTCTGAAAAGGTCATTGTTGATCTTCAAACTGGAAAAGTGCCCACTGTCCAGGGGTAACCTTGACTTCTTCGTACGTCTCTATGGTAAATTCTATGATGTTTTGTGTCAACATCTGACGATTGATGACTTTTGCTTTGATGTCGTTCATACTCTACATGTAGAATAAATTAGCTGCCGAAAACATGAGCTATTCCTTTGCCGACATAATAAGTTGCAACAATTACAATAATAGCGATGCTTATATGTTCGATGATAGCATTTCGGATATTTTCTTTATTATTTTTTGCTATTCGATAGCTGAGTAGAACTAGTACAAAAAGTCATCGTATGATATTGATAATGATACCTGTCTGCAAAGAAAATATACTGATAGGAATCAAAAATGTGAGTGCAAAAATAAACTTTGCTAGGAAGGCGGTCAGAGTAGACATCCAGATAGTTTTTTTAGAATTTTTTTTATCTGATTCTTGAGAAAGATGGATACCTAGAGCATCAGAGAACGAATCGGCGACAGCGATTGTCAAAATTCCACCGATAACCACCATCAATGATCAGGTTCATGACATCAATCCAACCATCAATCCGAGCGTAGTGATGATTCCTGAAGTTATTCAAAAACTTATTCACGTTTTGATGGGTTGTTTCATGAAATATATATAAACAAGTAAACGCTATTTATAGTTCTTCTGGTAATGGACAATTGCTTTTGGTAGCAAGACTCGCAAAGCTTTGAAGTCATTCTACTACATTTCCATCATTCAATTCCCATGCAGGTACTCCTCTCAAATTTCCACAGCGTTGTGGTTCTTGGGTACAGTCTACATAATCGATGTATTGAATACTTTCACCAAACATTTCTCTTTGTTTTTGACAATATGGACAAGTAGGTGATCCATACATGGTCATTCATTGTTCAGTGAGGCATTTGGCAAATTTATCCAAATTTGTAGTTTGACTAGCTTGTGATGCGCATCCTGTAATTACCACTGCAAGCATTGTACATATTACGAATAGAAAGATTTTTTTCATACTACTATATATACTATATAAAATAACTAACAATGAACAACTAACAACTAACAATGATGGAATTGTTTTTATTATAAGCTATAGCTATTCAGCTCAGCTGACTGTAGTAATGTCGGCAAAATATTCAAGCAAAAAACCCTGACCTATTTCAAGCCAGGGTTTACTACTATATATAGTATACAAAAATTTATTTACTGGCTCTCATCAACATAAGCATTACTCGACCTCTAAGTTCGTTCACTCGTTCAGGGTTTTCTATCTTAGTCATGATTGCAACAGATTTCAATGCGTTCAAGTGGTTTTCATAATATGGCATTCCTCCATTAAATTCATTTCCATA
>CAZBQE010000058.1:0-4448 GCA_964494005.1 uncultured Candidatus Peribacteria bacterium
TTTATTTATTAGTAAAAATATACACCCGCTTTTGCGGGTTTTTTTGTAACGTTTCGGCCTCGTACGACCGTATGAAATATGTCGTGCAGGCCGTGTTGTCTGTTCGTATCCCTTACTTCATTACTTGGAGGGGCTTCTTTTTCTAAATTAAAAAACTAAAAAATAATTCATTTTTTATATAAATTTTCAAAAACAATATATTGGTTAAATGCTAATTTAAGAGAAGATATTTCTTTATAAGAATACCATATAGCTTTTGTTTCAGGATGTATTGTTCAATTTCATTTTCAAAAAAACAAATGGCTTATATTATGACTTTCATTAGAAATATACTCAGTAAATGTATACTTTTCTAAAGAAGAAAATACTAATCATGTTTCCTCCTTAACCTCCCTTATCACAGCATCTTCCAAAGATTCTCATACTTCAATTTTACCACCAGGAAGAGCCCAACAATTAGGAAATATTTTTTTATCAGCAGGTCTCAATACTAAAAGAATTTTACGTTCTTCATTGATAATTATTGCACCAGCCGTTATTAGTATATTCATAATAAAACAATTAAATTGTAAAAAGATTTTCTCGAAAGAGAATATAGAAAATACATATAAAGGCAATCTATTTTTATACAAAAAAAGCGGAAGTTAAAAAAACTCCCGCTAATACATTAAGTTGTCAGACTCACAATAGTTAATTGGAATCACAGGTACAACACATAGTTAAAGCTGCTAATGAAACCTTCTGGTATTCGACCAGATTTTCTTTGTTTTCAATAGCATTTTCGGAACCCTTAAAAAATTCAAGAGAATTCTCCAAGTTTTTTTCAGATTCCTGTCCTTTTTTCGATTCTTTTACACTGTTTGTATTCATAATTTTACATTTTAAAAAATTAATAATTTTGCCTTGCATAACTTATTCAAAAAAACATTAAATTTTCCCTTCGATAAATTATGTTTGTCTACAAACTCAAGAGGATTAAAATCATCTAAGCCCTGTAGATGCATAAGTATATCAAATTCGCATTTATTTAAAAGAGCAAATCGTTCACCTCTCACAATAAATACATCTTTAGAATCCTGACGCCATTTCATCGTGGGTTTGATGATATAAGAATAGTCCAAAATCAAATCCTGATCTTTCATAATCATTTCCAATAATTTAGTATCATTTTGTACGCGACCTTGATATTTACTCTTCGTTTTAAAACAATTACTGACAGCAAGTGCCTCAGTTTTACAGCCACCTTTACAGACTTCAAAGACCTTACAATCAATGCAATCATCGGGTGAAACTTCTTTAAGCTTGTTGGTATCGGTGCCATCATACGCACTCATACGGTCTTTTATTTCTTGCAAACTATGCTCAAACACATTCCCAATCGGATTCTGCATTACAGGGCATGGTTTAAAATTTCCATCTAGATCAATTGTCATGCCATTAACAACCCCCATCGTACATCCCCTAAAAAGATCGTACTGAGCCAATCTCTTATCCATTTTTTCTAATGCACATATAGGAAGAGGACGTGAATTTTTTACGTCTATTTGAAACTCTTCACTAATTTGGATAATTTGATTGAATATAGTCTGAATACTATCATCAACAACCGCATATTTTTCATGATCCTTATAGTTAGGACTGATAGGTGCAAAACAAAAACGGATTATTTCAAAATTACGAACTAACATTTGAGCTGTTTTATAAACATGATCTACATTATTTACTGGTTGATTTACAATTACCATATTTGTAGCAATACGCAATCCCTCATTGGAAAGATTATGCAATCCACGAATGACATTTTTGTAAGAACCATTAACCCCAGTAATAAGATCAAATGTTTTTTCATCATAAGAAGGGAATGATACAAATAAACTTGCAATGCCAAAATCCTTTAATTTTTTTGCATCATCTTTTGTAATAAGTGATGCATTGGTATTAATACCAAAATCCATATGGGTCTTTTTTACCTCTTCAATACCTGCATATAACACTTCCTTATTTAGAAAAGGCTCTCCACCAGTAAAAGTGATGTCAAAAGTGCCCCAGGAATTTAAAAGATTAACAAGTTTAATTATATTATTTTTGGCGTAATCATTTTTTATTGCTTTTCTACAAGTAGGATTATAGCAATAAAAACATTTATGATTACAGAGCATTGTGGATTCGATCCTTACCACCAAAGGTTTTTCAATTTTGATCATAATTTACCTCCTTTCAGGTTTAAATTAATAATTTGTTTAGTTTCATTTAATTCTTTTAATTGTTTCAATACTTCCTCTGCTCTTTCTGTAGCAGATTCAATGTAGGGAATTTTACAAATTTGGAAACCTAGTTGTAAAATAACATCTTCAGTTATCTTATGGTATCGTAATGATTCCTCATAACTAAAATGTTTTCTAGGCCAACCATGTAAATGTTTATCCAAAGGAATTGGATCTATTAAAAAGACAGTTTTACAAATATTTGCATTTTTAGCTAAATCATAAAACTGGCCTGGGACATCTAAATTCAAAAACTTTCTTAAAACTATAGGAGCAAAAAAAACACGATCAAAAAGCAATAGATCAGAATCTGATTTTTTGGCATTATGAACCTGTTCCTCCTTTAATTTCAAAAACATTTTTGTAAATTCCTCTGCATCTTTCCGAGGGGAATAATCTCCTTTTCCTTTGATTTCGTAAATAGTAGGAACGACACTCGAAAAAACGTTAAATCCCATTTTCCCAAGTTCTTTCAAGATACTTGTTTTGCCAGCGGCCCAAGCACCTTCTAAACTGATAAGCTTTTTTTTCTCTTCCATATTTTTATTTGAATTAATGTTAATGATCTTTTGCTTCTAAAGCAGAGATTACTTTTTTTTTAACAAAAGTCAATCTATTTTTTGATTTTTCAAAATTAAATAATTGTGCTAGTTTTGGTTTCTTTACTAAAAAAAATTAAACTAAATTAAAAAGAAGAAGCCCCTCTTTCTTATTTTCTTATTTCGGTAGTAGGGATATGACAGACAACGTTTCGCACTAGTCCGATACTCCGACGAACCGTTGAAATTTATTAAGTCGGGGATATCGGATAGTGCGTGTTGTGAGTTACGTGTAGTTTATCGTTCTTTGAATTGTAATCCGTTTGTGATATTGTTTAACTTTTGGGGGAGGAATGTTTGAAAAACTTGTATAATAAAATACCTGCAATTATTAGAAATATCAGTGAAAACACTAAGATTACATATGATGCAGAGACTTCTTCTTGAGTTTGTTTTTTACTGAAAAAATATGATCAATATATCATAAAAAGTCCTATAATTCAAATTATCATTCAAAATATGAGTAATAATATACTTGGTTTTGAGATCATTTCTGCTTGTTTTGTTTTTGGAAACGATCCATCAACATCCATTAGATAAATTGAATAATCTCCTGGTTTCACATAAACCTTTATTGGATCTCATATTTTGATATTATCTACCATTTTTTGTGATATAAACTCATCACTTTTAAAGTAATAAGTTTTCCCTGATTCTTTGTATTCAGAATATATTTTATATTCAATGTTGTAGAATCACATGCGACGAGTTTCTTCTGATTCTATTTTTGAAAATTTAGTATTTAACACAGTTCATTTTGTTTTTAAATCATATCTTCTATAATACCAAATAAGAGAAAAAATTCAAAAAATGAACACGATTATTCATAAAAAAAACGTAGATCATCATACATATTTTGTATCTATTCTGTCTATTACAAAAAGAGAAGATTTACTGTCGCAATACAATTTTATGATATCATTTTTGCTTATGCCAATCATGAATAAATTATCTTGCGATCGTTCTTTGTGTAAGACTCAGTTACATTCATATGAAACTTGGATTTTACAAAATCCTATATCACGATCTTTGTCTTGATTATTGCAAATATTGATAATTTTTCATTCTACTAAATTTCATAATTGTATAATGTTTGTTTTTTCTGAAAAAGACATTATAGATGGTATGATAAGACCTATTCAGAATAGTAATCACAAAAATCCAAGAATTTTTCTTAATTCCATAATGATTTTGCAAAATAGTAAAAACTAATTAATTTTTCTTCTTTCATTTTACGATCAATATGATTCCAATTATCATAGGAATCGGACTTAATAACATCAATGTTCCAATTAATCGACTTGAAAAATTCAATACAATTGCAGATTTTTCTGATAATGTTGGTGATTGGAACAAGTCCAGTATTAGTTTCAATACGAACATTATTACGGGCCAACATAACAAAATTATTCAAGTAATTCTCTTTTTTGTCATTGGTATTATGTGTTTAAAAACTAAAAAACTTTTTTAGATATATTGTTTGTTGCATCATATTGCAAATGATATTTCTTTCCTCCCCAAGTCCGTTTCTGTATTTTAAACGTGATTATTATTTTTACGATAAACTACATGTCTCACAACGTTT
>CAZBQE010000059.1:0-4349 GCA_964494005.1 uncultured Candidatus Peribacteria bacterium
TTTCCTACCCCATAAATTTCTTCCATTTTGTTAAGCGTATCTATCGTATATTCAGGATGAAATTGTACTCATTTTATTAAATCTCAAAAGGAAAAACCCTGGTAAGAAGAAGATGGATTATAAGCAAGTCTGGTTCATATATTCCCAATTGAGAATATATCATCTTCATGAGATGTGATAACGTCAATTTCATTGGGCAAATGATAGAATAACGGATCTTTCTGTCAGTTTCTAGTAAGAGATATTGTTTGGATTCCCAATTCTGATGCTACTCATTTTCAAACCGTTCATCATAAGGTATCAGCTATTATATGAGATCCAAAACAGCATCATAATAGAGGGATATTGTGAGCATGTATAACTTTGATTTGATCTCTCAATTTAGCTATCCATTTAGCATTTTCATATACAGACGAAGACGATCATCACAAAATAACGCCATCGATATCTTCAATATTGGTAATTTCTTCTTCTTGAGCATAGATATTATCAATATGAATATGATTTCTATCGTGTATTGCTCACTGAAATAGTTCTAGATCAGGAGGAAAGCTATCTCTTTTTATGATATCTTTCGATTCACAAGATATAAGTAAAATACACAAACGCTCTTGAATATTAATACATTGGTTTACATTTATTTTTTGCTTTTGAGTGATATTTTCAGATAAATGCATATTATCTTTTAAATCCATAAAAATCTTGCAAAATATTCGAGAAGGAGAATTTTAATAAAGTGGTACATGTTTTTTTGATTTTTTTTGATAGTGAGAAATATATGTCTTTGTTGTCTAATATATTAGTTATCTTTTTTACAGCTTCATCTAGGGTAGTATATAAAAAGTCACGAGGGAATAGTTCTAGATATACTTCTCTATTTGGCAAAATAGGTATAGCTCAACTCAAAACAGATTTTATGATTCCATATCAAAAATTTTCTTGGTAAGCACAACTTAGAACAATTTTAGCTTTTGATAGTGTATGTAAATGTTGTTTTTCATCTTCTCAAAAAACAAAACGAACATTTTTGTGTGTTTTTAATCTCTTATAATATTTGTTCTTTTCCAAACTTCTAAAGCTTGTTACAGTAAAGGTATATTTTTCTAATTTTGATATAAGGAAAAGCAAGTCATCAATTCATTTATCATCATCTAATCTATGTGGGAAAAGAATATCTATATTTTTCTTCTTTTCTGGCAATGGCTTCTTAGATAAAAAAGAGTCCATTCACCAAGGCAGTATTTTTACTTTTCATTTGAAAACATCAGGCACTAAGTCATATAGATGTTTTGATGGGACGTAAATGACATCAAAAATAGAAAACCAAAGATTTTCACTGTGTTTTAGTCGTGACCAGGTATAGAGATCTTTAGGAAGAAAACTTCAACCGTGTAAAAGCGCTCAAAGTTTTATATTTTTTCATTTAATCTCTAAAAGGTATTGTAATATATCTATTCAAGGGGTGAAAAAATCAATGAATAATATACTCTTGAATTTATCGCTATTGGTGAGGAGTATTCAAAGATCTCTATGATAGGCTAATATATCTCCTTCGGCATCAAGAAAATTATCTTTAATGTTGCTTGGGATAGATAATGCTTTTCATCATATGGATGTAATATTCCATGAATGCTTTTTTGCGGATATTTTTATGCTTTCTATGATATCTGCAAAAGAGGTTCAATGGGAGTAGGGAGATATAAATAGTCAATTCTTCATATTAAATCTACGTATAGGTTAAAACATCACAACATTCATACGCGGTATCATATCAAAGAATCAAATCAGATTCTTTGAGTGATTCCTTATCAATATCTTCTTTAAATATATGTTGTAAAGAATTCTTGTTATGAATTAAGGTAGGTATCGTCATAGCAGTCAATCTGATATTTCATTCCAAAAATCAGAAGGTTTGATTTTGTTCATCATATATGAAATCTATACCAAAAAATCCAGTATATGAAGATAGAAGTTTTTCACAGAGATTACTAATACATGTATGTAGTTTTTCTCGAAGAAATGAATTCTTCGATAGGATATTAATATTAATGATTTCTGCTCAACAGAACTCTTTTTCTTCTTTGATATACTGTTTTGTCAATCAAAAGACGACACATTCGTTATCGGTCTTACATAACTGAATACTCATACATTCTCCGTATTCTTTTTCTTCTAGATATCGTTCATCAGATGTATTTAACAAATCTCTGAATTTTTCATTTCATTCAAGTGTATCTAATTTGAATACAGTAAATCATCCCGATCATATACCTCTTTTCACATAAAAATTATGTTTATCGGGTATAGCTTGTAGTTCGTTAAAATCTTTTATAAGATGTCGTTTGGGTGTGTATGTTACGGCTTTTTTCTGTTGTATTTTGTCATTTAATATAACAAAATCTTTGTAGGTATAGGAGAGTTTTTTATTGTATTTTTGACAGAACTCATCTATTGCTGGATGTGGTATAAAAGCAAAAATCCTATCAAAAGATATATTTTGTAATATTCATGATTTTTCAGCTCTTTCTATAAGAGATATCTTGGCTGAATCTCAAGTATTTATGGTTACTAAATTGTTATTGTTCTCATAATATAAAAGAGAGGAATTTTGATTTACAAGGATAGTCTGTTCTTTTAGAATCCATGGAGCAAGATTTTCATATTTCCACATAGAAGGGATCTCATAATCAAAAGATTCTCATAAGGCTCTATAATCTAATATAAATAGCGTATTTCCCTGGTGAAGAAATGGTATTTGTTCTGGCACGAGAGGATGGATAGAGATTTCCATACTTTTTGTTTTGAAAAATTAAAAGACACTATGATCATATATCATATCTATATTGATATTTTCCCATAATAAATCAAGGTTTGGATTACTAGTTCTAAACATATATAAGCTTGATGATGAACTATACGTCAGATTTTTTTGAGGTATCGTCTGATCGTCAAGAAACTGCATCGCTCTTTTATGTTCTGCATATGATTTTGGTAGATGATAATGACTGAATCATGGTCTTATTTCATGGATTCGGATTCAAGAAGACGAAAGGATCAACTGAACTTTATCTATGAAATTTTTAGTCATAGATTGGTTCATAACCACATAAAACTCTTGAACATCTTGATTATTGAAAGTAAGTAGCTGTAATCACTTATAAATGAATAATAGTATTCAATTCTTGGTATAAGGAGGATCTATGAGAAATGTTTTGGCTGAAATACCGACTACTTTATCTTTTTTTCTTAAATCCTCATTAAAAACCTTAATATTTGGTAGACCAACATCTAGAATAATCTTGGTTATCTGTGTATCTACTTCTACAACATCGACATGCATCCGACTTTCGTTTCAAAGCAGAATACTTACCAAGTCGTCATCTCATAAAAGAGCGATATTGAGATGGTCTGTTAGTGGATATCTCTCTTTTATCAAATTAAGTCTATTTTCTCTGGATTGCTGGTCACAAGGGAATTGATTAAATTTACTTTTGGGGATAATACGACTATCTCGCTGGATATTATTATTAGGGAATGTTTTGAAATGAAGTAAATCATTAATTTTTCATGATTTCTGTATAGAAATTAATTGAGAATCAATGAAAGATTTGATAACAGGTATCAGATTATCGAAATCAGCATCACTAGACCTGACGAAATCATCCAAAGATGTGGTATGGAGTATTTTGTCTAATAATAAACAATAGTCTTGCATACCATAATTGATGCTTCGAGGTAGTTTCTTTTGTTTTCTTGTGATTTTTTGATAAGTCTTGTATCCGTCTATGACTCTATAATCAGGATGATATTCTTGAAGAACCTCTATAAGTTCATCGAATTTCATATTATTGCTCTTTACGAGGTTTTCATAATACGTGTTTATATTTCAAAATATCACCTCCACTATATATTACTGTTCATATCTCTTTGTCTTAATATCCAAAGCATCCCCTAACAATCTAAAATTCCTTAAATCAGTACAGGACTTTCTGTTTTTCTGTTAACTGGATTTCTATACTGGACTCTTCTTTTATATTCCTAACATAGAATTGCATCAGACTTTGAATGTATTTAATCTTTGCTTTTCATAGGAGATTACTATATATATGTTCAAATAGCTCCCGGTTGTCTCTAGATGAGATTAATCTGATGGAAATTCAGATTTTTTTTATTTTTTTGAAAATATTTTCTAAAAATAATATTTTTCCAAAAATGATATTGTTTTTTTGTGTGTAATATATATGGTATATAAAAACAAAAATTTACATTATGGCAAAAGAAAAAGAAAAAAAACTATTCGTGTTAGACACGAATGTAATTTTACATGATCACACATGTATTAGAAAATT
>CAZBQE010000060.1:0-807 GCA_964494005.1 uncultured Candidatus Peribacteria bacterium
TTCAAAGACCAATATTACTTAAGTAGTTAATATATCAATAAGCTCTATCTTTTGCGAGAGCATTATTATTTTCACTTCAAGATTGAGACAAATTTTCTGTTTTTATATTCATATATTGATTATATTCAGGCGTATGATCAGTAGGAACATGACTAGCGCATCAAATAACCTTAGCTCAATCTAAAAGAGCATATTTTTCTGGTTCAGAAATTACAGCAGATAATTCAGGATACTTTTTAAGTAAATCAGCAATATTTTCACCAGATAATATCTGATTAAAATCTAATCATGGAACTTTTTCCTTTATTTCATAAGTTTTTGTATCAAAATATTCTTTTTCTTCATGTATATTAAAAACCTTTTCTTCAGGTACAATCTTAATATCAGAAAATTTAGGCAAAAGAGGTTTAAAATAAAAATCTTCTTTTAGTGAGGCATATTGATCTTCAGATACAGTAAGGGTATATGTGTATTTTGTATTTTCATCACTCTCTTTAAGTATCTTATTGACTTGTTCTGATAAGAACTTAGGAAGATTTTCTTTTCTAAGTTCATAATTATATTGTACAGGTCAACCAGCAACAGATACAGCATCTTGTCATCTATAATCTACCTTATCACGAGGACGACCCACAAAAGAATCAGAAGAGCTACTTAAAAATTTTTGATTAGGAAAATACATTCATTGTACTAACCAATTACCTTTAGGTTGATCATTTATAGGTTTCAACAAAGCTGAAGATGCTTTTATAGAAACCACAAGATCATTTTTGATACTATCAAGATACTCTACCAAATTATACAAGG
>CAZBQE010000060.1:817-4306 GCA_964494005.1 uncultured Candidatus Peribacteria bacterium
TTTTTCACAAAACATTTTTAAAATCTAATAAGACAGTACCTTTTTCTGCATAAGATGGCCAAGACACAAGCTCTCTAGCATCATTTCATTTGGTTGGTCTTTTATCTGGATTAGCATATGTAGAAACATTATTATAAATATAATTTATATAATTTGGTTTCAAAACATCAAAAATAACATTTTTTTTAACATCTTCAGGGATATTTATATAGTTTATTTGAGAAATTTCAAAAGGAGTCTTTCTTCATCGTTTTTCATCTTCTTTGTTATGATTATCAATTAAATATGTATCCAATTGATGTAAATATGCGTCAAACAAAATATTTATTTGTTCATCATTTAACGATAATATATTGTTTTTATTCACATCAAACAAACTATTACGGAATTGCTCTTTATTAAATTCAAGTTTTCATTTCTCTGTTTTAGGAATATTTCATCCAACATTTTCTGAAATTCCAGACAAAGAAGAATTTTTGACAGCATCATCGACAGATTTTTCATCTGAAGAATTTATTACATTCATAGCATTCGTTTCAGAGCTTTCGAAAACTTCTTGTTGATCTAAATCATTTTGTAACATTTCTGCTCACATGGTGATAATAATTACAGTATAAAACTATTTTTTATAAACTTTGTAACAAATCATCTGGATTTCCTTCACGTGCCATTTCCATCTCTTCTTGACGCTTGATAGCAAGAAGCACGTCTGACATATGTTTGATTTTTTCTTCAGCCTTTCCTTTATTGCCTTTTTCCAATTCTGCAGCCACTTCAAATATTCATTGATATACTTTGGCAAGAATATCTTCCGATACAGATGCTGAGGTAGTGATTTTGGTATACAAGCTTGCGAACATATCATGAGTTCATTTGAGTTTATCGAGCATACCTACAACCTTTGTTTTTTTTGTCTCATAGGGAAGCTGAGTAAATTTTGCCACTTGATCTTGGATAGTCATATCATAATCTCCACAAAATAAAATTTTCACACTTCTATTATACCGCCAAATACCAAAAAAACAAAAAAAACTACCCAAAGACAGCTAGTTTAATTGACATAAACAAGAAATATTATATATTATGCTACATGATTATAAAGATACCTTTTAGCGTAGATATACGCAAAAGTGATAAGCAGAGCAACCAGTCCAAACGGAGAAATACTAAGATCGATCATATACCCGCCGATCAATGGTCAAAAAATATTTGAAAGATTTGCTAATGCAGAGACATTTCCATTTACTACTCAAACATCTTGCCTATTACCAAGCATCATATTTTGAAAAACAGGACGAAAAATTCCTTGAAAAATAGAACTCAATGCGATAAACGCAATGACCGTATACAATCATGAAAAGAAAAATGCACCGAGATAACACCCTATCATACCAAAAAGACTGATACTAATAAGCTTTTTGTAAGTAAATCTTTTGAGCCAAAATTTCGGAAGAAAAAGCCCCTGATTGATTGCCATAATAACTCCAAACAAAGCCATAATATAACCACTTTTTTCACCTCACAAGCCAAAACGAGCGTCCAAAAACAAAGTGAACGACATTTGGTAAATCATGATAGCGAGATTGACGACAAAGAAAATCAGATAGTATTTTTTTTCATTGGAGACGAAGATTTCTTTGAAAATATGAACAATTCAGATACGTATTTTTTTTACCTTGTCGAGAAGTTTATTCGTTTCTGGAACTCCTCGAAAAATAAATAGAAGATTCAATAATGCCAAAATTCCACTGACGATAAACGGCATCTTGACTCCATATCCTAGCAACCGTCCTCCGATCGCCGGACCGATAATAAATCCTATCCCAAAAATCGCCCCAAATAATCCAAAATTTGCAGCACGCTCTTTATGATCTTCGGAAATATCGCTAAGCACGGATTGAATAGCTCACACATTACCAGAAGCTAATCAGGTAAATATCCTCGCCAAAAGATAAATATAAATATTTCACGACAAAGCGATAATAACATAACTGACAAAACTAAAAAAAACAGAAACCAACAAGATAGGTCTTCTGCCATATTTGTCTGATAACGCTCAGAGAATAGGACTTGCAAATAAACCAAAAAGAGCGAACAAGGTCACGCCCAATGAAATCATAAAATAATCCGTCTGAAAAAATTCAACAAGATTAGGATAGGCAGGGATCACAATTGTCAATCACAAAATATCCATAAACAACGTGAAAATCACAATTCGTTTTATTCTCTTCATAACTAAATCACTATATACTAAAAAATAAAAGCAGAAAGCTTAAAGCAGAAAGCCGCTTATGAACTATAATACAACTTTGAACTTTAAACTTTAAACTTTGAACTAATTTCTTACACCGCCTGTATCTTTACTCCAATCTTCTGCAATTTAGCGACGATATCATCATATCCTCTCGCAATAATATCTTCGTTCATAATATTGGTCGTACCTTGTGCCATAACTCCTGCGAGAACCATCGCTCCTCCACATCTCAAATCTGTAGAAGAAACATAGCCTCATCTTAATTTCGTTGGTCCGATAACAATCGCTTCATGTGGATTGAGAATTTCTATTTTTGCACCTAAATTTTCTAGTTCCGTGAGATAATTAAATCTTCCTTCATATAAAGTTTCGAAAATCTTAGAGACACCTTTTGCTTGAGAAAGCAGAGTTCCAAAGATCGATTGGAGATCAGTAGGAAATCCAGGATAAATCCTCGTCTCAAACTTCACCGCCTGATAATTTTTTTTATTTTTTGAACTCACTCTGATCGTCTCTTTGTCGATAATTTTAAAATCAATACCAATTTTGCTTGCCACACTATAGAGTGCAGACAGATCATCCACATCACAGCCCTTGATCATCAATTCCGAATCATCCGCACCAGCACCAATCGCGAAATAAGTTCCCGCTTCGATATAATCAGAAATAATTTTAAATTCTTTAATCTGAACATTAATTTTAGACGGCTTGACTACAATACTATGATCGACATTAAGATGGATATCTGCTCCAACACTATTGAGAAAATCAATTAAATTCCTGACATGCGGTTCGATAGCAACTTGATAGATATTTATCGAATAATCAAAATTATTCGCAAATACTAAATAGGTCAACAAGGCTTCTATAGCCGTCACAGAAAATCATAGTAACATAATATTTTTTTTGGGCTGTCCCGTTACTTCGAATTCTTTGAACTCACCTTCTTTAATAGAAATTCCTGCTTTAACCAAAGCATCATCAAACATATCAAGCGGTCTTTTGCCGATATTACATCAACCACTTCCCACAAATTTTACTTTCCCATATTTAATGAGCCCAAATGGAATAAGTAATATAGACGCTCTAAATTTCTTCGCCAGATCATCCGTCAAATCAAGAAAATCACTAGATTTTTTGATAGCTTCTGCAGCTAGTGTTTCCATAGAAGCGACATCCTTGATATTTGGTTTATTCAAAAGTTTTACCGCATTATCGATACACAAATTAGCAGC
>CAZBQE010000061.1:0-3921 GCA_964494005.1 uncultured Candidatus Peribacteria bacterium
TATTTTTTTTCTAAGTCTTGGATAGTTTCCTTTACATCAGGGAAAATGATATCTGCAATGTCTTTTCGAGTTGCCATGATTCAATAACAAAAAATAAATATATTAATTTTAGATGAGAGATGATAAATGATAGATGAAGGACTCTGTTGTATCATAAACTATAGTAATTTTACAATAGTTCACTCCAGCCATTCTTACATTTATCATTTCTAATTTATCATTTATCATTACGTTTATTAGTAATAAGAATATGGCAAGTGCTTTCAAGAAAATCCACTTGAATCATTTTATCATTCTACTATATACATATATATACATAATAAGTCATTTTATCATTTATCAAAACACAATGACAAAAAAACCAATCAACAACTGATTTTTCATCCTCGGATGAGCATTGATCCTTGCCTTAGGACTTTTCTTTATGGGATATTTCATCCTCAAAGGAAATATGGCACAATCTCCTTATGGTACAGCCAATAGCATTACCGTCAATGGCGAAGGAAGAAGTTTTGTTTCTCCTGATATGTTAGTTATCAATGTCTCTGTTTCTGAATTAGCAGATACGACAGAACAAGCTCAGACACAAAGCAATGAAAAAATGAGCGAATTGATGGCTGCACTTTCTGGATTTGAAATCCCTGAAAAAGACATCAAAACAACTAGCGTAAACAATTATCCAGAATATGATCGAAGCGATGCAAGTGGAAGAAAACTTCTCGGATATAGATCACAACACAGTCTAACTATCAATGTATTTGGAGAAGATTTCTGAATAAAATGAGGAGATATTGTGGATACAATCTCCAAAATCGGTGGAGTAGAAGTAAATGGAACGTATTTTGATCTCAGAGACAAAGATGCTGCATTGGCAATCGCTCGTGAAGAAGCATTACAAAATGCTAAAGAAAAAGCTGAACAACTTGCAAAAGCTAGTGGCGGAAAATTAGGGAAAGTACTTACTATCCAAGACAATAGCTATTACAACAGCCCAAGACCTTATTATGCTAATGATATGAAAACAGTATCAGGAATGGGTGCTATGGAAGAAGAAGTAGTAAGCGCTCAAGCACTTTCACCTGGTGAGATAGAAATGGTAGCGAATGTAAATGTCGTGTATAAGATTAAATAAATAGTGGAAAGCTTAAAGCTACAAGCATAAAGCCGCTTATTAGTTATATTACTGCTTTAAACTTTGAACTTTAAACTAATAAAAAAATCGTCTAACTAGGAAACTGGTGGACGATTTTTTTTTACTACCTTTTATTTCTTTCTCTTGATCTCTTTCCTCCCATTATTCCTTAATACTATCATAAGAATTATCCCTACCAAGAAAAATACTACAAAAAATCGCTGGGAAATCGTGAACCATCAACGGAATTCCAATTGCGAATCCGCTCTCAAATATTCGAGAAAGAATCTAATAAAACTATATCCCATAAGAAAAACCGCAACAATTTTCCCCGGCTGAAAAAATTTCTTTTTTGCCTGACGAAAAAATATGATGAGCAAAATAATAAGCAGAACAAATCATTCAAAAAAGCTGGAAAGGAGATTGGTATTTACCCTCAGATAGTCATCTACCTGCGTATAGATATGCATCAATCCCAACTGATTTAAGAGAGAAAATAATGGATATCCGAATATTCCTAACACATCTGAAGCGACGATACCATACAATTCCTGATTGAGATAATTCCCTATTCTTCCGAGCATAATACCAAATGGCACAACGGGAAGAATGATATCAAATAAAAGTACAAGTTCTTTGAACGAAAGTTTTTTTCTTCGGGCCAATATCACGAACGCCAACGCCACACCGACCATCCCGCCGATAAAAGACATTCCCCCTTTCCGGACTTGAAAAATTTCTCATGGATGTTGGAGATAATATGAGAAATCATAGATAATCACATGTCCCAATCTTCCTCCCACCAAAACACCAAGAAAAACAGCAATCATCATGTCGTCCAAATGTTTTTCAAGGAATATCTGGACACGTGGAAATTGTTTTCAGAATATATTTTTTTTGGAAAGTCGATATAAGAAAAAATAGCCGACAATAAATCCGACGAAATAGAAGATGCCGTATCGATGGATATCAATAGGACCTATAGAAAATGCGATCATGACTATATAACCAATATAAAATGTAATTTGCTTTGCGTAATATACTTCGTGTAATTTGCTCCCGTTGGTCGCGTAATTCATTACCAATTACAATCAATTACGCCTGAAAGGCAAATTATCAACCCAGTCTTTTTATCGATAGTTGTTCTGAAATCAAGCTATTGAAAAAATAGAAGAAATATATACGTTTGCGTAAAATTAAAAACAAAATGCCTATGGAATATGTGTACATTGCTTGTGGAAGCTCATTTTTGATCTTTTTGATTATACAAGCACTTGGTTTCGGAATCTGGCAACTGGTATTTACTGGTATTATTACCAATGAAACTATTGTAAAAAAAAGCTGTTTTCTGAGTTTATGTGTCTGTGTAATCTGTTGGTGTATCATTATTATCAAAGTAACGCTCGAATTTATAGAGCTCTTATCGTGTCTTTTTTGACCGTATTACTCTTCCGGACATCTTCCGGAAGTTTTTTTTATATACAAATTTACTACTTATGTCTTGATACTTACTACTAGTTCAATAGTATAGTCAGCGTTTATTTGATAGTGAAATATCATGCGAACTATTATTATACTCTTGAGTGTTGTTGTACTTATTGTGTTTGTTGTACTTTTTTTCTTTTTGAAAGAAGAGAATCAAAACTTTAGATCTTTGCTTGGAATATTCAAACAACAAAAAAAATATACTGACCATACCGAACAAAAGATTGATACCAAATTTTTTTCTGAATGACTCGAAACGATTGATTTCCACAATAAAGACCTAGAAAAACTCAAAGAACATATCCATCAGCATATTATCGGCATGGATCACCTTATCAATGCTATCATCATCAACATCCTCTGTGGCGGACATGTTCTCGTAGAAGGATTTCCGGGATTAGCGAAAACAAAAACTATCCATATCTTCGCGCAATTACTTGGAGTAGATTTTAAGAGAATTCAGTTTACCCCTGATCTCTTACCCGCAGATATTATCGGCGGAGAGATTTACAATAGCAAGTCACAAGAATTTGATACAAGAATGTGACCAATTATGGCAAATATTATTTTGGCAGATGAAATCAATAGAGCGACGCCCAAAGTCCAGTCCGCGCTCCTCGAAGCGATGCAAGAACATCAAGTAACGATAGGTGGAGTCAGTCATAAATTACCTGAACCGTTTTTTGTTCTCGCGACACAGAACCCGATCGAACAAGAAGGAACCTATCCCCTTCCCGAAGCTCAGATCGATAGATTTTTGTTTAAAGTTATCGTAGATTATCCAAGTATAGCGCAAGAAAAAGTTATCTTAGATACCTTAGAAAAAGAACATCTAGAAAAAATTAAACCGGTGATCACGCACGCGCAACTCACCAAGCTCAAAAAAGAGATCGACCAAATCATCATCTCCGATGAAGTAAAACACTATATTACGAGATTGACGAGTATCACGAGAAAAGATCACGAATATATTTTGTACGGGACTTCGCCAAGAGGTTCGATAGGGTTGATGCTTGCAAGCAAAGCCGTCGCTTTGGCGGAAGGAAGAGAATTCGTCACGCACGAAGATGTACAGAGAGTCGCATTGCCAGTGTTGAGACATAGAGTGATTTTGAACTATCAGGCGAAATTGTCTGGACTGAATGAGGATGAGATATTATTGAGTTTGTTTGAAACGATTAAGTTGGTGTAAAAAAGCGATAACGTAAAATATCCCATTTTGACACATTATACGCAATGTAGTATCGCCTTTTGTACCATTACCGCTTCTATGACGACATTAATGTCGCACAAAAGCTAGTTAG
>CAZBQE010000062.1:0-3593 GCA_964494005.1 uncultured Candidatus Peribacteria bacterium
TAATAGCCATCACTGAATGTTTTCTATCCTATAATGTAATTTTGCAATGGCATTCCAATTGTGAAATCTTGAATAAACACTCATTATTTCCTTTTCCTTCATTCTTATTAAGGCTTCATTCCAATATGCAATCAAAGATCTTCTTACCCCATCAAGTTTCAGAAACTCGTTTACATCTTCGAATACCCCAGGAAATGTTATTGAGACTGCCCGAGGTAAAGCGGTTGCATAATGATCTACTTCAAATGAGCCATTATGATTTGAAATCCAGTTAATCACTTCTCCGAAATCTAGAATTAAACGGTCAACTAGAATCATATTTATTTGTGGAGAATCTTTTCGTGGAAGGGTACTAAAAGCAACTTCATGAGGCCCGATATTCAGTGTGAAATACCTTCCTCCTGATGTGCCAGGAAAAAGCACAAACGTCCAAGAACCTTGTATACTGATCCAATTCATTAATCCGGAAAAAACAAATAAATTTGTTAAATAATTCAAAAAATCCTCATCTTGAAACATTCTATCAATTTTGGGTTTATTGATTATTAAATCTGGATCAATATTGTTTAATATTTTTGTAGCCTCTTGAACTGACACATGAAACAATTCTTTCTGCTGCTCTATTGAAGTATTAAGGTTACCTCTAAAAGTGTAATGCAGATTGTATTCTACTTTTCTCCAATTCTTGACTTGTCGAAAATCTGCCAATGACCATGGTCCAAGGCTTTTGTATGGATCTGCTGAATTAATCTCTTTGATTCTTTTTAGCGGAGGATAATCAGTACCACCAATTTTAATACAATCAGAATTTGGTGATGTTAAAATATAAACGTATCCATCATTATTATTCTGTTCCATCAATTCACCTTAATATTTCTTCTCCGAGGCCACGGATGGCCGAGGACTAAAAAACTCTTAAGCCGGGCATTGAACATAACGTTCCGCGAGTACCCGAAGTTGCGACCGAAGGGAGCAATTTTGGCGAAGGCCGAATGGCCGGAGCCGGGTACTCGCTGTTATGTTTAGTGCCCGGCGTCCTTGAATCATTTTCCAGAAAGTCCACGGACGGACTTTCTGGTCTACTTACGATCATTCATCTCTCTTTCATACGATTCTTTTATCCTTATATACCTCAGTGTTAACTTCTCAATTTCTTTCATTTTACTTATTGAATCTGAATACCAGGGAGTATTTTCGTGTTCACTAATAATAATTGAAAAACTATGATAAGCCTCCGCCATTTCTGTTATTAAAGATTGGATTATAGATGGTGTTTCCGAATGCGTATTAATTGCACTAGGATCAAAAAGGCCTGCCATTGAATATGATTTCCATTTAGAAGGATGAATGCTCTGAAATTTCTGAATTCCATTTTTATAAATTGAATATGCAAGATCTTTTGTCTTTTTTTCTTCCTTTAAGAACGGTTTTTCTTTTAACTGTTTTTGAAGATTCGAATAAGCTTGATTAAGACTGATCATTGCAAGATGACTTTTCAAATTATCTTGATTTCTATCAGGATGTAATTGTTTTGACTTTTTTCTAAACGCTTTCTTTAATTCTTCATAAGAAAAAGATTCATTTAATCCTAATATTTGTATATCGTTCATTTACTCTCCTGTAGTTTTAAAGAGTAATATTTTGATTCATCACCAATCTTGATTTTTAAACTTAAATTATCCGGACAATATATTGCGGAATAAATTGTACTGGGGATTTGAAAACCTTCAGTATAAACAGAAACTTCTGATAATAGCTTTTTTGCATCTCGAACATCACTAATTTTTTCATTACTTTTAAATTGTTTTTCAAGAGCCTGATAACGACTGCAAAACTTGCTTTGATTATCATAATCGGAACTTTTGAGCTTTAGAAAATTTGTCAAATAGTTCAATTCTGGCTCTCTTTTTTTTTGTATTTTCCCATCAAAAAACTCAACTATACACGATTCCCTTCTATCAGCAACAAGAATATGTATAGGAAGTGGACCTGTTTGTATCATATTGTACTGATCAAACACTGCTATTGCTTCATCAATATTTGAACATGTATCAAGAATAATTCTTATTATATTAAAATCACCAACAGATAATTGATTTGGTTTTATCGGATATACGGTGCCTTCATGAACAGCCAATGTTGTAACAACAAGCCCCATCTCATTCATTCCGTCCAGAGGAACATAAGGTGATAATAGGATATTATGCTCAAAAGACTGTAATTGAAACAAATCACAACAATTTATATTAACCATAGATAAAGATGCGTAACCTTCTTCTGGAGTAGTTTTCAGTAAAAGAATAGGATCCCTTTTCCAGTCATTGTTTTTACCAACAAAGGTAGAGTTGTTTTTGTCCCGACAGAAAAAAGCACTACATCCTAAATTGATTTCAGGAGGCATAGGAAAACTTAATTCTATTGGCTTACCTAATTCTGAAAAAAGAGATTGAAAAAACGGAACAATATCATTTGGACTTTTTATTGCCCCGTTTATGTAATCGTTAATTTTGTAGTCACCATAATATTTTGCAGTATAAAATGGGAATTTATTTATTTGCTTTAGTGATTGAATCGTTTTTTCTGCATTCGTTTTCATTTCAATCCTTTCTTCCCCGAGGCCACGGATGGCCGAGGACTACAAAGTCCTTAAGCCGGGCATTGAACATAACGTTCCAGGAATATGAGAAGTTGCCGATGGGAGCTTGCGACCTGAGGCAATTTGGGTGAAGGGCTTTAGCCCGTAACCTCATATTCCTTGTTAGCCGCTTTATTCGGCAAATTTGAACAACGGAAAAATACATGGATGTATTATTTGTTATTCTTTTTTCGCTATTACTAATGGATGATGTTCAGTCTTTTTCTCTGAATCATCGTAACCATGACCAAGTTCTTCTTCCTTTAATACAATGAACCCAATATTGGAAAGCATTAAATTATATTCCTTCATCCCATAATTACTCCAATACATAGTTGCATCAAAAAAATCATCTTCTGTATATGCATTTTCATCATTGTGAGCCAAAGTAATAACAAGATAACCGCCAGGCTTAAGCCATGTGTAGAATTTTGATAAAACTTCTCGATGTTTCTCTTTAGGTATGTGGAAAAGGGCATAATATGAGACAATTGCATCAAAAGAATTTTTTGACGTCTCATATTCTAGTACATCAATAGTTGTAAACTGTCCAGAAGGAACATTCTTTTTCGCCAGTTCAATTTGCTTTTTGGATATATCAATACCAGAAACTTGATATTTAGTCGATAAAAGCTTACATACAGGAATCCCTGATCCACATCCGACATCAAGAATCGAACCATTTTTTGGAACTTTGTCAAATATAAAATCTAGAGATGGTTCATTTTCATTTCGACGTGCGTTTTGATATTCTTCCGCACATTGATCATACCCTTTAATGACCACTGATTTGTAATCAAAATCATTTTTTACTTCTTTATACATAAAGTTCCTCTTATTGTTTTTATTGAGCCATGGATGGCGAAATTCTTTTTCAAAGCAAGCTTTGCCGAATATTGCGGCTAACGTTCTGGACTTACCTGAAATTGACCGAAGGGCAATTTGGGTGGAGCCGAAG
>CAZBQE010000063.1:0-3464 GCA_964494005.1 uncultured Candidatus Peribacteria bacterium
TATTCGCATTCATCATAGGTGTGATTATTATGGTTATGTTTAGATTTGTGAATACGAAAAAACAAGAAGGATAAGTTACTATTGATTTTCTATAAACATATCAATACACATTGATATGTTTTTTATTTATTTTACGAATAGTATATGAAAAAAATTACAGCACTTCGAATTATTTTTGCTTTTGCTCTTGCTGGTACGCTTTTCTCTGGATATTTTTCTTATAGTGAGGTTATTATGAAAGTTTGTCCCGTAGGATGATGTGCAAGTCTATTTGGTATCTCTGTATGTATCTATGGGTTGGTTATGTATGCAGTTATTTTGGCTGCAAGCTTGATTGCTCTTTTATTAAAGAAAAAATAAGAAAAACAAACAGATGTGATAAATATCAATAGTGTATATTGATATGTAATTTTATTTTTGCTACAATATTATGCGCTGTTCATGTGGATCTCTACCAAAAATTGCCAACCTTATAAAGGATATCTCTCAAGAAAATAGACTTCATATTCTGTGTATGCTTTCCAAAGTAGAGAGTTTATGTGTTTGTGAAATTATAGAAAGATTGTGAATTAGACAGAATCTGGTATCTCATCATCTCAAGGTTCTCAAAGATGTATGATTGCTGATTACCAAAAGAGAGGGTAAGAATATCCATTATGCGATAAACCACAAAAAATTCTCTGAATTTAAAAAAACTATCGCACATATTTTTAATATTTAATATATACTAGTATGATTATTAAAATTCTCGGGACTTGATGTCCTTCATGTAAGTTGCTTCAAAAAACAACGGAAGATGCTGCCAAAGCATTGGATTTGAAGTATAAAATCATCAAAGTGGATGATATGTCAGATATCATGAATTATGATGTTATGTCGTTGCCTGCACTGGTTATTGATGAAAAGGTGATATTTGCTGGGAAGATTCCACAACCACAAGAAATGATAGATATCCTTACTCATCAGAAGCTCTCAAAAGATTTTGTAGAATGATTATGTTGTGGGGGAAAGAAAAAGTGATGATGTGGTTGTGATGGTAACTGTTAGTTTTTACATTATATAGTATAAAAAATCATGAAAAAAAATTGACTATTATTTTTTCTAATATTGGCTTCATTATCACTCTTTTGATGCAGTCTTTCTACCGTTCAAACAGACTATCCTACACCACAAGAAGAAACTTTAATAACACATGAAGATAATTCATCCTATCAATCAAAAATATCTGCAGACAAGATTCAGCTCTATCATTTTCATGGTACGAACCAATGCCGATCATGTGTTACCTTGGGAGAATTGACCCAAAAGACCTTGGATGAATTTTTTGTTGATGAACTCAAGTCAGGGAAAATTACCTACGAACATATCAATGTTGAACTTCCAGAAAACAGTACAATCGCACAAAAATTTCAGGTAAGAAATATTTCTTTATATATCAATAGTGTTGTAGGGGATCGTGAATCCTACGAAGATCAAGTTACTTTGATGAGATATTTAAATAATGAAGAGCAGTTTAAAAATTATCTAAAAGACAAAATAGATACATTATTAGGAAAGTAGTTTTATACGATATATATAGCATGTTTGATCGAATAAATCTTATGATAGACTCATATAATATCCCTTTACTTACGGTATTTTTGCTGGGGATTTTGATGTCGATAAATCCGTGTCCGTTAGCGACGAACATCACGGCATTGGCGTATCTCTCCAAACATGTAGGCGATACAAAAAAAACGTTACTCCATAGTGCATTATACATTATAGGCAGAGCATTTAGCTATATAAGTATAGCGGTAATTATTTTTTATGGATTTGATAGTTTTGATATTCAGTGAATCTTGCAAGGATATGGAGATAAAATATTGTGACCATTATTGATTATTATTGCATTGTTTATGTTTTGATTGATCAGAATACCATTCAGTTTTTCTGTAGGAAACAAACGAAAAAATTCTAAACTCATGCAATGATATCTGGGATCGTTTTTGCTCGGTGTGGTGTTTGCCCTTGCATTCTGTCCATATGGCGGAATACTATATTTTGCTATGTTCTTGCCAATGGTTATTGCGAGCAAAAGTCCATTTTTGTTTCCGTGAGTGTTTGCTTTAGGGACAAGTATTTTGATGGTAGTTGTTGTTTTTGTTTTAGCTTTTGCTACAAAAAAAATCGGTGTACTTCATCGCAATATAACCAAGATAGAAAAATATATCAGATATATCGTTTCTAGTATATTCTTGTTAGTCTGACTTTATTATACCTATCTTTTTATTAAGTGGGCAATAGTTATTTTATAGTATAGTGTTTGAAACATGTTTACACGAATAGAAACTATCATCAACCGGTTTACCTACACCGTACTTAGTTTGGACGCTACAACGCAACTAGCGCAGGCGCTCAATTTTTTCCTCTATGACAGTATCAAGATTATTTTGCTCTTGCTGGTGATTACATTTTTGATGACACTATTAAACTCGTATCTACCGATAGAGAAAATCAGAAACTTCTTAGCCAGAAATAAATTATTCTGACTGGAATATCTTTTTGCATCCATGTTCGGAGCGGTCACTCCTTTCTGTACCTGTTCGTCGATTCCTTTATTTGTAGGATTTCTCAAAGCGGGTATTCCACTAGGAGTTACCTTTGCTTTTTTGATTACTTCGCCACTCGTAAATGAAGTAGCTATAGCGATGTTCCTCTGAATTTTCTGAATAAAAGTCACCGCAATCTATATGATTAGTTGAATTGTGATGGGAATGATTGGTTGACGATTCCTCGGAAAACTCAAATTGGAAAGATATCTCGCGGATTTTATCCAAGCCAAAAGAGCAAGCATATCCGTTGAAATAGTTCAGAGAAAAATAGTATTTTCACAGAGAATTAAAGAGGTTGTCAAAGAAGCGTGGAGCATCACCAAAAAAGTCACTCCCTATGTTTTATTGTGAGTGGCAGTAGGCGCTGCTATCCACGGCTTCGTCCCTACGGGATTCTTTGAACACTACATCACCAAAAACAATCCATTCGCGGTCCCTATAGCCGTGATAGTTGGAATTCCTATGTACGCCAACGCTACCAGCGTGATTCCTATCGTCCAAGCATTAATCGCAAAATGAATTCCACTAGGAACATGATTGGCATTTATGATGGCGGTCGTGGGCTTGAGTTTACCAGAATTTCTCATCCTCAAAAAAGTGATGAAGACAAAATTGTTGCTCATTTTCTTTGGAGTGGTGGGGCTGGCGATTATGATATTAGGATATTTCTTTAATGCGGTGTTATAAAACAGACGAAAATTGGCAAAAAGTAGTCAAATGCTTCGCGAAAAAAAATAGCTGAAAGACAGCTACTTTTTGGCAACTATTAGTCGTTCGCCTTCGCAAACATTCGTTAATTATTCCTCTTTTTTCTGATAGATAATTACGGGATTCAAATTCACGGGGAAATCCTCCAGATCAAATATCATT
>CAZBQE010000064.1:0-3415 GCA_964494005.1 uncultured Candidatus Peribacteria bacterium
ATAGATGAATTTCTTGGAAAATAGCCACACAAAAAGTTCTATTATGCCAAAAATCACGATATGTATCGTGATTTTTTTATATCATTAACTATCATTTCCTTAGTTTTTAGGCGAGGAGGGATTCGAACCCTCGACCTTGTCCTTAAGAGGGACCTGCTCTAACCAACTGAGCTACTCACCCATACCTTTATGTGGGCATCTTATAGCGATAATAAGCAAAAAATCAACCTTTTTTTCTTTTCTTGAAAAGCAACAACCTTTACCTATAGTAATTTAGAATTTTACCTATTAAATTTTAAATTTTGTTGCAATTTGATTATCTCAAAAACCTGGATGCACATCTTTCATTGTTACAAAAAAGGATCAAAGATAACCATAGCCTATTTCTTGTAGGATGATGCGTCAGAGATCCTCTTTTGGGATTAGATAAAAAACCGACCGATATTGATTTTACGATGGCTGGCGAACCGAAAAAAATTGATAAGCTTATAGATAAAACAGGGATGAGTTATTTCATGACAGAAAAATTCTGAACGATGACACTTATCAAGAAGATGGAAACATTGGACCGAAGGGAATCCTGTAAAGGGAAAAATGGAAAGATGGAAAATAATAGCCCATTAGAAACTAAATACGAGTTAACACCACTAAGAACAGAAGGAAAATATGATGATTTTAGGCACCCGGGAGAAATCGAATGGAGTAATGATGTGCTGTTGGATTCCCAGAGAAGAGACTTTACGATCAACTGTATGTACTATACCAATACACCATACAAAGTGGAATATACTAAATTTATTGATAAAAAAAATATCCACAAATATTCTGACGATGAAACTTTCCTCAAGAGACTCGACGACAAAGGATATATATTTCTCACAGGATCGAATACGTTTATCATCCAAGACCATAAAATAATTGCAAAACTTTTTACCGACGGAAAACTCCAGACGGACTATTTGAAAACGATATTGAAATCGACGGCAGTTTTTGCGATGAAAAATAATTGAAAATTGAAAATTGAAAATTGAAAATTGCTACGTATCGTAGTCGATCCGCACAAAGGAATCCACGATAGTTTGAATAGAAAACTGAAAGCAGTCGGAGATCCGGATAAAAGATTTAATGAAGATGCATTGAGGATTGTGAGGGCGATAAGGTTTGTGAATGTACTTAACGAGAAATTAAAAGATTCAAAGATTAAAAAATTAAAAGATTTAAAATACGACGATAAAGTGATCTTATTTGATTTCGACAAGCTAACGTGGAATAGTGTCAAGAAAAATAGTTGATTAGTCAAGAATGTCGCCAAAGAAAGAATCAAGGAAGAAATTATGAAGTCGTTTACCGTAGGTAATCCCTTTGGTTTCGTGGCGTTACTCGACGAAGCACAATTGCTGGAACATCTGTTTCCTGCGTTGTACGCGACAAAAAATATCGAACAACCGATCAGATATCATCCTTTTGATGTCTATGTTCACACCCTCCTCTGCTTGTTTGAATTACAAAAAATAAACAAAGATCCGCTCGTAAGATTGGCGATGTTGTATCACGATGTAGGCAAAGTTGACCAATTCGGCGCGTATGCTGAAGGATTGAGTAAAGAAGAAATTAGAGAAATATTGGCTGGGCCATTGAATCATAGAAGAAGTTCGCCAGAATACACAAAGAAAGATTTTAAAGATTTGTGATTTTCTAGCAAAGAAATTACGGAAATTGCGCGATATATCGGTCATCACCACACGCCGGAAGAAATGATTTTCGCCAAAGAAGAAAATAAAGAAAAAAAAGTGAGAACATTTTTTGGCGAAGCGGGCTACGAAAGAGCGATGAATGTCTTGGATATCGCTATGGCTGATAGACTAGGTCAGTACAATCCTCTACAAAATAGCAGCGACCTTTCTGATGTAGATGATATCAAAAAAATTCTGAAAAAACTTCAAAAAGAAGAATGACAATTCACGATGAAACATCTCGTCATCGACGGTGGAGATATTATCAAGGAGTTGAAACTTCCTGCGGGACCTGTCATCGGGAAACTATTAAAAAAAACCCTTGAGCGAGTTATGGTAGATATCAAAAAGAGAAATAATAAGAAAGAGATATTGTGATTTTTGAAGATACAAATGAAACATATAAATAAATAACGATATTTTATTCGTAGAGACGCGCCATGGCACGTCTCATTTTTTTTTATGTATTTTCAAAAAGACACACGATCGTGTGTCTCTACGATTGATTTACGACAACTTCCATACCTTATACGTCACATTTTCTCTCGGATTCTGTATCCCTTCGGCTATATAACGACGAAATCGACTACGTTGTTTTTTTGCGAGCTGGTGCGTCGCTATCTTTATACGTTCTTCCATATCTTTGTAATCATAATTCCCCCCTAAGGACTCCGGGGTCCCTTCTAGAAATTCTATGACTTCTTTGTATCCGATTCACTGCATAGATTGCAATTTTTTATCATATCACTGTGCTAACAATCATTTTACTTCTTCGACCAGTCATCACTTCAACATCTCTCTGACTCTGGCATTGATTTTGCTGTTGGTGTCTTCTTTTTCACGTCGAAGACCAAGCATGAGCAGTGGTCGTTTTGGTGGTAATGAAATGAATGATTCGGTTTTGGTTTTGCCGCTTTTGTAGAAAATCTCAAGTGCACGAACGATATATCTTGTAGATTTTGGGTGAAGTTTCATAGCTTCTTCTGGGTCTAATTTCATAAGTTCTTTGTGTAAGATTCACGGCTCCTTGTCTTCTTTTGCGAAGAGTTCATCTCTCAATTTCATATCCGGTGGAATATCTGGCATAGAAAAATTTTTGTAGACCGTATCGATATAGAGTCATGTTCACCCGACAATCATCGGGAGTTTTTTACGTGCAAGAATGTCAGGAATTATTTTGTAGACATCATTTTTTCGTTGGCCAGAAGTATAGGTTTCGTCTGGATTTACGATATTTATCTGGTGATGGGGAATCTTCTGTAATATCTCATCGGGCACTTTATCTGTCCCAATATTCATGTAGCGAAAAATCTGTCTGCTATCCGCAGAGATTATTTCCGTATCAAAATATTCAGACAACAAAACTGATAATTTACTCTTACCTGTTGCTGTAGCTCATCGAATAATAACAACTCCATCGGGATTTTTTTCGCGGAAGATTTCTATTTCACGCTTGGCTTCCAAAACTATATCTGCTATTTCCATACTTTTAAACTAGTGAATAACTAAAAACGAAAAACTAAAAGTGAATGAACTGTTTATTTATAAACTATAGTGACATACAATAGTCCATAATGTAGCAATTCCTACACTTTTCACTTTTCACTTTTCACTATTAGTTATTTAGTATATTTCTCTGTATTAAAGAACGGCATTGTTGAACATCATTTTGTTTCACACAT
>CAZBQE010000065.1:0-3323 GCA_964494005.1 uncultured Candidatus Peribacteria bacterium
CGCTTCCTTTTTCAAAGGAAGATTGCCCCATAAGGGCAAACACCCCCGAAATTTTTAGATAGCTCCCGAGTATGTCTCATAACGTTTGCTGCTAGACGGACGTCCCGACCTCCGAAGAATTTAAAGGAGGGATGTACGGTAGCAGCTGTTAGATGACCGAGCTGAGCGAGGGGATGTATCCCCAATTTGGATTGACTCAACCGCTTAATCGCAGGAGCCCTCCTAAATTAAGTTAAAAAAAGTTAAAATAAGAACGTAATTCCGCTTATGAACTACTTAAACTCAAATACGGTCCATTTACGGTCCATTTACGGTCCATAAGTTGTTGTTTTTCCAGTTCAGAAAACGTTTATTAGTCATTTTTCTTTCAGAATCTGTAGTTCTCTTTTGAGTGTTGTAGGACTTATATCAAACTTTTTGAGAAAATCTGATGATTTCACTCTTCCTTTTTCTTTGATGAATACGACGAAATGAATTTGTCTATTTGTGAGTCCTGCTTTCTCTAATTTTTTCTCGAAAGATTCATCTTCTTTGATCGCTTCAATATGTTTCTTGAGTTGAGTTAATTCGTACTCCAATCCTGATAAAAAATATTCTACAAACTTTGTACTTTCTATTTTCTTATCCAACGAAGTATAAAAATTCGTTCAAATATTTATCGATTCATAATAATGTTTGAGGTCAGTATCGTAGTATTCTTCCAATGAGAAGAATTTCTTAGTATTGAATCCATTCTGGTACAAGAAAAGCTGAGTCAATGCTCTTGCGGTTCTTCAGTTACCATCGATAAACGGATGAATAATTACAAACCAGTGATGTAAAATTCCTGCTCTGATAATTGGAGAAATTTCCTTTTGAATATTGATGAAATTCAATAAATCTGACATTAATTTCGGCACATCTTTCCATTCAGGCGGCATGTAAACTATTCATCCTGATTTATTGTAAATTGCATTTTGTTGTTCTCTATATTTGTTCTGTAGTCATTCAGCTAAGATTTCTTTGGTAGTTAATGCATGGATATTGAAGATATCTTTTTCTGTGATAGAATTACCCTTTTCTCTGCTTTCTATGTAATCAAGAACAGTCATATAATTTAATAATTCCTGTTTATCTCTTGGTCTGGCTTTCGTAGTTTTTCCATCAAGAATTTCTTGAGCTCATTCTAAATCAATCTGTGATCATTCAATTTTCGTAGAAAATACTGCACTACGAAGTCTAGCTATTTTTTTGAGTTTCTGCTGCCATTCAGGGACGATTTTCGCGTTTTCTATCACTCATCGGATAGAGCGAATCGTCTCGATTTTGGCTATCATAGAATTAGTTATTTTGTAGTTTATCATTGGTGTATATGGCAAAATAAATATATAATTCATATATATTGCTTTTTGTCTGAATTGCAACTATATTTCATAAATACTATTGAAATAAGTCAACTAATAATTACAATAAGATAATATATTGGTTTCCTAAAAAAAAAAGACACTACTGGAATTTGCATTTTTTCAAATTCTGATTATAATTTAATTGTACAATCATTTAATTCATAACTTTACATCCATGGCAAAGAAAGATTTAAAAAAGACCGAACATGCGTCTGAAAGGTATGAGATAGCATGAGACATTGTCGCTATCCGCAATCTCAAGTCTGTTTCACAAGAGAAGAAAGATGAACTTATCCAAGGTCTTCTCGATAAAAAAGAACTTACTCAAACGCCCGTAGAAAAGGCTTGTCCTTTTCCTCAACATGAAGAATATGCAAAGCTTCGGAAGAAACTTAAAGATAAACCAGAACAACAGAAACAGATGAAAGAGAATATTAAAATCTCATCTGATGGAAAAATAGAGATGATTAAGATGAAAAAGAAATTCTCAATATTACAAGCAGAACATAATGGCAAAGATATCTTCAAAGGAGAACATGAAGATAAAAACGGAAACAAAGGAATCAAGTGAGTGACGTATCTTACAGGAAGAGCAGCTGAAAAAGTCTGTAAAGAACAGAATAAAAAACTTCTTAATGATAGAGCAGAAGTTGAGCAATTTATCAGTTATTTTCCAGGAGAATTCACAAAAGAGAAGATATTAAACTTTGTCAATCTTTTTGGCTTAGAAAAAGCCGGTTATTGGTTTCCAGATAGTAAGGAATGGGACAATGTCGGTTCCGTCGGCTACGCCAGATTGTCGAGAGTAAATGGAAATGATAATGTATATGAAGTGAGATGGATTAATGGTAATGCGATCATGATTCGACACAGTCAGGGATTTCCTTCTCCTTTTGTCGCATGTGAGGACTGCTCCGCGTAGCGGATTCGTCCCTTTTAGGTCATTGATTATCAAAAGTCAAAAATAGTATTTCTACCGAGAAAAAAATCGCCTTGCGATTTTTTTCTTTTTCCTAAAAAAAATTAAATTAAAATAAAAAGGGGGCTTCTTCATCTTTGTTATAAATGTTTAATCCAAATGGGGATATGTCATCTAACGTTTGCTGCTAGTCCGAAGCGCAGACCTCCATTAAATTTGAAGTGGAGGCGTGTAGGATAGCAGCTGTTGAGTGATCGTACACCGATCTCTATACTTCAATTATTTCCAAAAACTCTTTATATTTTTTAATCTCTAAATTGTTCTTGTCCTGATCTCGATATTGGATGTAAATCTCCTCTTTATCTAAATCCTTTGGAATTGGTGTTTCTTGACTCATCAATCATTGGTACATTGGGAATTTTGATGCCCAAAAGATTTCTGCAAACATATGCCAATACTTAAGAATTTCCAAAGGATCTGTGATTGTTTCTTTTCAATCAGTTATTCAAAATCATAATCGAGTATCAGTTTCTACAAAATTTACTCGCTTAAAAATTTCCATAGTATCAAGCTCTTTTGCTTGTAAAGTTCATTTTGCTTTTGTATCGTAAAAATGTCATTGCCATGGCATTCCATTTAGAATGACTTTGCTTGTTCCAATATATTTGGTTTCTTCTACTACGAGATCAGTTTCTTCTCGTGTTTCTCTTTCGAGAGAGGTCTGATGAGATTCTCATTTATCGATTTTTCATGATGGAATTTGTCGAGATCAATGCTTCTTATTGAAACCAACTAAAATATCTCACATCTCATTACGAATGACCGCCGTTACATATTGTAAACTTTCATCGGCAGACCATTCATATTTCTCGACATATTTTTGATACTTTTTCTCATCTCTATCGAAGTTTTCACCAGAAGAAACACAGACTGGAAATTTTGTTCTTTGATTCATTGTAGTTAATAAAAATATAAAGGTTTGTCCTAGCTAACTCTGAGGTGTATGTCACTTAACGTTT
>CAZBQE010000066.1:0-3312 GCA_964494005.1 uncultured Candidatus Peribacteria bacterium
AGTATGAACATCTCAATCGGTTTTTCATGAGCTGCTGGAACAGGAGTAAATACCTCTGGAATGCTTCTTGGAGAGCTCTTATGTTCTAAAGGATATACGATTCTTGGTGACAAGGAATATGCGTCTATCATCAAGGGAGACAATAATGATTTTTTCTTGTATATTTCTCAAGACAAGCCTTTCATTACGAAAAAGATCGATCATTTTTTTCCATTTGATGATTATTCTATCACCAAGAATGAAAAGGTTTATGATCTCAAAAAAATTCATAAACTCAAAAAATCTGACATCAAATACAAGAACGTCTACTTTTTTGGAGCGAGTTTGAAATTGCTCGGGATCCCGTGCGAGGAAGGAGAAAAATTATTAGAAAAATATTTCAAAGATGAAATTTTGGCGGTCAACGTGGAATGTGTTCGTTTGTGATATGGATATTTCAAAGCGTCGAAATATGATCTGTCCCAGAATGTTGGTCCAGAAAAAGTCTTTATGTTTGGAAATGAGATTATCGGAAAATGAGCGATAGCTGCGGGTATGGACTTTTATGCTGCGTATCCGATGACGCCAGCATCGTCTATCATTGAAGTTGTGACAGAAAATAAAGATGTTACCTTCTATCAGTGAGAAGATGAAATAGCTTGTAGTATCGCCATGCTTGGTGCTAAGTTTGCTGGTAAGAGATCTATGACAGGAACGAGTGGAGGAGGGTTTGCGCTGATGACGGAATCTATTAGTTTTTCTAATCAGGCAGAATTATGAGGAGTTTATGTGCTGTCTCAGCGTGATGGTCCAAGTACAGGGACACCGACATATACTGGTCAATCAGATATTAATTATGCGTTGAATGCGAGCTTCGGAGATACCTTTCCTATCGTGTTGGCACCGTCGACGTATGAAGATGGATATGCGCTTATCGGAAAAGCTTTGAATCGATCTGACCAATATCAGCATCCAGTCATCGTGTTGATTGATAAACAGTATTCTGAATCGTATTTGTCTGTGGATAAGAGCAAATTAGTCGCTGAACCAATAAATCGTGGGAAATTAATTGAGAATTGAGAATTGAAAATTGAGAATTACAAAAGATATACACTTACTGCTGACTGAATTTCTCCGGTCGTTTTGCCATGAACGGAAAATGGGGAATTCATTGCTAGTTCCTATGAACACGACGAATATGGAGCGACTAGCGAAGATCCAGAAAATAAAAAATTAATGAATGATAAGAGATTCAAAAAGTTGGATACTTTCGTTCAGCAAGAATTTACTAAGGAGTTTTATGGGTATGATATTATCAATCCGGAAGCGAAGATATTTTTTGTGACGTTTTGATTTAATCGTTATGTTGTAGAAGAGTATGTCAGACAAAAAAATTGAAAATTGCAAAGTCCAGAGAAATCTGGGAAAATTGAAAATTGAAAATTAAAATATGGTCTTATCGTGATTAAAGTTATGCAACCATTGGATATGAGATTGAAGGAGTTTTTGGATACGAACGTGAAGCAGATCAGAAAATTAGTTTTTGTAGAAATGAATTATAGTGGGCAATTGCAAGAACTCATTACGAACAAGTGTTTATTGAACGATAAGAAGTGGAAAAATAAGATTAGCAATATTAGGAAGGTGACGTCGTATCCGGTGTTTTTGGAAGAGATAGTGATTTAGTAAACAAATCCTCCTTCGTTTCCTCCTTTATCAAGGAGGCCCATAGTAAAAAGACGGTGTCCCTTGATAAAGGCGAAGTCCAGCACAGGCTGGGGAAGGGGACCCTCTGGGGTAGGGATTTGTTAAAAAAAATTAAAATAAATTTTATATTCTTTTCTTTCTATCTATGCGTACTAATCTAACTAAAATCCAACGATGTCCATGATGCTGAAACTTCATGATTATGGCAGCGATAAAAGCTGCACTTAAACAGCTCAATATTCCTAAACATAAAGTCGTAGTAATTTCTGGTATTGGTTGCGCGAGCAAAATGCCACAATATATCGACAGTTATGGTGCAGAAACTTTACATGGAAGAAGTCTGCCGTTTGCTACCTGAGTCAAGATGGCTAATCCTGACTTGACGGTGATTGCGTATGGATGAGATGGTGATGGGTATGGAATCTGACTTGGACATTTTCTTCATTCTTGCAGAAGAGATATTAATCTGACCTATATCGTAGGAAACAACCAGAATTATGGATTGACTACGGGACAAGCATCACCTACAACTCCATTGGGAACAAAAACGAAATCTACTCCCGAAGGTAATGAAATCCGTCCGTATAATCCGGTCGCTATGGCGAAAGCCGCCGGCTGTAAGTTTTCATTCGCTCATCAAGACAAAGATATTGTTGGTTTGACGAAACTGATCGTGGACGCTATCCAATATCAATGATTTTCTCATATCGATGTAGATCAGGCGTGTCCAAGTTGGAGAAAATGGTAGAATAGCTAAAAAATAAACAAATCCACCCTTACCCTCATTTATCAAGGAGGGAACATTTCTCCCTTGAGACCGAAGGAACTCCTGTTAGGGATAAAGGGAGATGAAGAGGGATTTGTTAAATTAAAATAAATTAAAATTTCCTTTTACTTGCTATTTTCTTTAAAATATATATAGTATCAACTCAAAAAACAAAAAAATTAAAAATTATGACAATTTACAAAACAGATTTTAAAGCTCTTGTTGAAAGAGCAAAGGGGTCACTCAAAAAAGATGATCCTTCAAGTGAAATTCTTGAAAAATATATTTCTGAAGCAGAAAAAGAGTTAAAGAATGTTAGAGGTAAACTGACTTCAGCTCAGAAAGAAATTTATGACCGGCTCGAGGCCGCAGTTGGTCCGTAAATTAGTATTAACCAATTGTCCCTGTTATTTAGCAGGGACTTTTTTTGTTATTGCTAGGAATCAATATATTCACCCAATTACCTCATGCCGGCGCCTCTCTCCCATGTATTTCATTCCGGCGTTAAGAAATTGCAGCCGGAATCTAATAATAAAGCTTTGGCACGAGATTCCGGCTGCAATCCGGGGCGCCGGAATGATGATTGTTATACTACTGCCGGAATGAGGCCGAGACAAAAGAATGGATGCCGGCTTTTTTTCTTTACTTGAAAAAACTTTTTGATTAATTAGACTTCATTACATCGTTTCAACGTTTTTGCGTTTTATCGTTTAGTCGTTTAATTATGTTTCAAATTGAATATTCAGCTAATCTAAAATGAGAAGTTACTATTTCTGGAAGTAAAAATGCTGCATTACCTATTGTTGCTGCTAATTTGTGTATCGATAATGCGGTAAAACTTTTGAATAAACCAAATATCA
>CAZBQE010000067.1:0-3195 GCA_964494005.1 uncultured Candidatus Peribacteria bacterium
AATTTCAAAGCATCTATTTTCTGTTGTAGCTCTTTTCTCTGATCGTCTTTGGCTAAAATTCAGTCAACATCTATCTGTTTACCCTTTTTCTGACAAATAACTTTGTATCCCTCGATATCATCACGAACTTTTTTTAAATCTATCATACTTTTATAACTAACAACTAAAAACTAACAATTAACAATGATGGTGTTTATCTTATTATGGACTATTATCACTTTATTATACTTTGAGCTTCAAGCTTTGCTTTATGCTTTAAGCTAATTTTTTATCTGAAAAAAATCTTTTTATAAATCATCTCTGCTGCCAGCTTGAAACTATCAGAATTTTTGTTTCTATGTCACTTCGACGTACTATGCATACTATACTCAGTATACCTTATATGGACTGGTATTTCTCTATATTTCATATGATACCTTTTGATTTGTTCATTCACCTCATTGGCATAATGCATACCATCAGCAGTCAAAACTATTTTTCTCAAAGCTGGCAAAGAAATAACTCTATATCAACAATGAGGATCCGAGACTTTTGTTCCATAAAAAATTCTCGTAACCAACTTTGCTATAGCTTGAATACATCATCTCATTTTGGGCATATTTTCAGCTTTACCACCGACAACAAATCTCGATCATAAATATAAATCAGGCCTTTTATTTTCCAAATCCAAACCAAGTTTTTCATCAGTATGAATATGTTTAATAAAAATTCCCATATCTTTTACATCCATTTGTCCATCAGCATCAAAACCAACAAATCGTTTAATTTTTAATTCATCTCAATATTTTTTAACAAAATTATATCAAGTCTGATTGGCTGCACCACCTCATCTATTTATCGTATGAGACAAAATAACGATAAGCTTGTCAGGATGTTGTTTCTTTTTTTCTCGAAGTGTTTCAAGAATATTGGTCGACGATCCATCATTTATAAAAACAAATTTTCTGAATCCTGCGTCGATGATCTCATCGATAACAGCATTAACTACTGCTGCATCTTCATTATATATTCTGATATTGAAAACAAAATCATCTTTTTCTCCTTCATTTTTTCGATGAGCAATCTGTTCTTTATTTTCGTTATATCCTTTGTCGATAGCAGTCTGGGAAATAAGTTTGGTCAGTTGAAATTTATCTTTAGTATGATTATTGAGCATAGTAATATAAAAATAGAACAGCACAATAAGCGAGATATATACTAACAAATCAGCACCTCTAGCAATTCCAAAAAAATTACCAAACTGATTGAGCAATTCCTGATTAAATCAAAAAATCACGACTACACCACCACCCACAATAAATACAAAAAAATGTAAGATATTCATTTTCTTACGTTTGTACAAATCCAGTCCAAACAGAATGAATACTACTGCAGCTATAATAACTATAAATTGAAGCAATGACATACTTTTATAACTAACAACTAAAAACTAACAATTAACAATAATGGTATTTTTTTTCTTATTTTCAATCGTTCTATCGTCCTATCGTCCTATTTCCGTCTCTTCACCTGTCTTCATATCTTTGATCTTATATAGCTTTTTCGCTTTTTCGCCTTCTCATAAAATAACCACATGCGGGATTCATTTTTTGTCTGCATACGCAAATTGTTTCCCGAGCTTATCTGCAGATGGATAAATTTCTATATTTTTTCCTTCATCAATAAATATGTTTGCGAGTAGAGCAATATCTTTCATCGTTTCCGAAAAATTCACGAAAAGATATTCCACATGCGTTTTGTTTTCAGGTTTTGTGGTTTCCAAAATCAGATAGACCATCCTTGAAAGTCATATAGTACCTCCAACACCCGAATAATGAGATTTTTTTGGATTAACATATCCTGTAAGGTTTTCGTATCTTCATCATCAACTAATACTTCCTAATGCCATATCATCATCAAAATATGACTCAAAAACTGTTCCTGTATAATAATCTAAACCTCTAATTATACATGGATCTCGAACAATAGTATATTTGTTACTCTGATTAAGATTATCAACAGAAGCAAAAACATCTTGCAATTCAGCATATCCTCTACGATATAAATCATTGTCTACAAGGTTCGGATCTAAACGATCAAACCCTGTCTGCATAAAATCCAAAACCTTTTGTGCATCCGTATCAGAAAGTAATGCTTTGAGTTCTTTGGTAAATATATCCAGCCCTATTTTATAATATTTATCTAAGAGATTATATAACTGTGGAACAATTTTTTCATCAAACTGAGAAAAGAATCACGCAAGCAAATATCTATTGTTTACATGGACACTAAATGGCTTTTTATCTAGAAACTTAGCAATAATTTCATGCAAAGTTTTTGCAATTACCACCAACATTTCTGCATCATAATAGAGATTTTTACCTACACTTCATTTTTCCATTTCTTGCCAAATAACATCTATATCTGCCTGTCGAAATTCTCTAAACCTTCCTCTTTGCGACCTTTCCCCTCTTCGTACTGGTTGTACTTGATAACGTTTAAATGGGAAAGTAATCTCTCCTTCATGATCCAAAACATATCTTGCAAATGGTACGGTTAAATCAAAATGTAATGCATAGTCTTTAGTATCTTCGTTCCCTTGAGCTAAACCATACAATCAGAAAATCTGCTTCCCTGCATCTTCACCATTTTTGGCAAGAAGAACAGAATTAGCTTCTACGGCTGGAGTTTGAATATGCGCAAACCCATATTGACTATAATTAGCTTCAATAATTTTTTTTAATTCATCAAAGACCAACTGCTCTGCTGGACTGTATTCTGGAAATCACCCGGGACGTAAAACCATTAAACTAAATAACAATTAAAAATTAATAATTAATAATGAAAGATTAGTTATGGTAAACTATCGTAATTTACAATAGTTTATATGTACAAATCCTACGTTTTTCATTTTTCACTTTTAGTTTTTCATTATAGGTAATTGTTAGTTGTTTAGCTAGAAAATTCAAGTCAATTAGCTAAAATATATCATATAAATAATATAAAACAATTAATTTGACTTTATTGTGTTTTTGTATATAATATTATGGTAGGTTTTATATGCTTTTGATCCGCTTATGGGAAAACTCCATAATATAGCAACAGGAGTAATGATGACATGAGCCATCCTAGGAATAGGGAATGAAGCTGTTTCTCAAACTACAGGAAATAGTAATGGTACAGCGGGTATAGGACAAGTACAAGACAGTACGAAAA
>CAZBQE010000068.1:0-3176 GCA_964494005.1 uncultured Candidatus Peribacteria bacterium
AAATTTACTCATCGTTCAATGAAAAATATTGAAACATATTTTTCAAGAACTCAGTGCAAATTTTCGGACATGAAAATTTACTCATCGTTCAATGAAAACTACTGAAGCGTAGTTTTGGGGAAGAAAGGACAAATTTTAAGCACTTTTTGCTACAATTTAGCTTATCAAAAAAACACCCGCCGAAGTGGGTGTTTTCTAGGAGAAATGATATCTATAAAATAATTATTTTCCCTTAGCATTAAAATTAATTGATTTAACTTTCAAATTAACATTAGTAGTTTTTCCTTTGTGTTTCACTTTGATCTTAGCAGTAGCATCAAATTTCTTTGGAGAACCGATATCAATTGCTGTAAATTCAACTATTTTAGTCTCATTGGATATAAATGTTTGAGTACATGTTCCTGGTTCAGCAATTTTATATCCTTGAGGAACTTCAAGACAGATATCTACATTTCAATCACTGTCTGAAATGAACATGAATGGATATACTTCTTCCATACCATTTCGTAATGAATAGTCGGGTTGGAAGATTTGAAGTTCAGAACCCTTGATGACTTGAGCTCTTTTGAGTGATTGTCGGAATCATTTGGAATTCTTGGTAAAGATAGCTGTCTGGACAAAATTTAATTCCTGACCAGCGACGATATTGAATCCAATATCTCTTGTTTCACCTTCATTTATTGTAGGGAGATCGAAACCCATATATCCGAATGAACCATCAATACTTGCTTGTGATTTAACCAATATAAGTTTAGTACCTTTGGTTACTCCCAATGTTACCAAATCAGTAATAAGATTTCTTGGTTTTTTATCATCTACTGTTGGAGAAAGAGTTTCTTTTTTGGTATTTTCTGCAATACAGTTTGTCCAGATTTGTGCATAGTTTTGTGGCTGAAGTCAAATAGTAGCAGCACAACTATCGACTGAAGCGTCAAATACTTTAGTTTCCAACGCAGTGTCCGTGTGAGTTCCATTAACATTTTCTTCAATAGATACTCTCAATGATGCTGTACATCAGTTGAATTCTTTTTTACCGAATACTTTTGGACAATCATCATTTTTATCTTCTATACCATCTTTATCTGTATCTACGACAGGATTACATTCATCAGTTTCTATGTCAAATGTTAAAGATTTATCTTGAAAAAAGACAACATTAAAAAGTTTAATAAATGTCTTTCCTCCATCGTTTGATATATAGATTGTATCGTTTACTTCAGGAAGATATATTCCACCCATATCCCAAGTAATATTATCATAAGAAAAATAAAGCGTAGGTGCTTGTAATTTAGCTTTAAGGTCAAATACTATATCTCCCAAAACTGATGTATACTTCGTAGTAGTTTCATTGAGAACAATAGTTTCTATACAATTGGTTGGAGGACAATCTCCTGCTATATCAAATGACACGGAAACACCACCAATAAGTTTAACATTAGATAACGTGATAAATGTCTTTCCTCCATCATTTGACGCATATATTGTACTTACATTAGATAAATTTATTTCGTAATTCCAATTTTTTTGGTCTATAGAGAGTGTTGTGGTTCCATCTTTTGAATAGAGATATTTACCACCATCAAACACGATAATTCCTACAGTTGATGTATATTCTTGATTTATTCTATCCAAAGTAATTGTACATGTAGGTACAGGTTTTACAACGAAGTCATATATTATTTCATTGATGTTCTTTATCCCATTAGAAATCAATCCTCAAACCACAACTACAAACGTGTAACTCTGTCATTCGACAAGTTGTATTGTAGAGTCAAATCTAATACTTCCATCAGGCAAAATCATTCCGTTGGTTACTGCATATTTTTTGAAATCAGTATTATCTACGATGTACATCCGAGTATTAAAACCCGCTTCGTCGATTTTTTGATCAAAGGTAACAGTAAGGGTAGTAAGGTTTTGATCTACAGTCACATTAGTGACTACAGGATCTGATGCTGCTCTAGCCAGTATACTGATACTAATAGCAGCTAAGGCAACGATTCCTGTCACAAATAATGTGGTTTTGTGAAAGAGGAAGTCTTTAAAAGTTTTTTTCATAATACATATAAATAAAAAAATAAAAAAAATTATACACAAATTGTAAATGGAAATAAAAAGAATAAAACTGAATAATTCAAGAATAAGGATTAAATTTTGAGATATGCTTGTTTTGAACTCGTTTTTTTGATGAATAGGTTTTTTTCAAAAAAATAATTTTTTCCTGATTTTTTATACATTATATGAAAAAAAATAAAAAATGTATTTTCTTGTATTCCATATTTTTTCATGATATTTTTATAAAAATTAATTTTATTCTTCAATAGAGTGAGATGACAAAAAAATTATTTGTCAAAATTCAGAGGACTTTTTAGATGTAGATGATTCCAGAAGATAAAAAACAGAAGATTGTAGAAGATTTTTTGATTGAAAAGACTACGTTTTTCTCTATATCTACTATAGACTTTCGATTTTACAGACCTTCGACTTTACAGACTTTACAGACTACACAATGGATTTTACTGCTGAGATACAAAGACTTCAAAAACTTTCTTGCATAGCACTTTCTCCAGAAGAAGAAAAAAAACTCTGATCACAATTGGAGAGGATTATCGCATTTCTCGGACAACTCCCAGAAACTAAACTAACAACAAACAACGAACAACTAACAATAAAAGATAAGATGATATTAAGAACTATTGCTGGAGTAAAAGAGGATACGAAGAGCAAGAAAATCATGAAAAATGTGAAACATCCTATAGTCAATAATTCTATCGTGATCAAGTCAGTATTGAATTAATATATTTCGTGAAAAATAATGAACGAACGGTTGCCGAAAGGTCGCTGTTTATTAGTTTTGGCAATTTTAGGCTATTTTTGTTCGCGAAGCATTTGTCTATGAGAGATATGACGAATAAAGTAGTTTTTACTTGAAATACTCAAGCGTTTTAGTATATAAAGCTTCGAAAAGAAGATTTTTTTTATTCAAAAAAAATCGTTGAGATGCTAAAGTATTACATTATTTGATAGATACCAACATTTCAACACTTCAACATTTTAACATTTTAACTTTATTAGTATGGCCGAGCGAAAAAGCCTGGACAAAGTGAGAAACATTTGAATTATGGCTCACATTGATGCAGGTAAAACTACTTTTACCGAAAGGGTGCTTTTTTATA
>CAZBQE010000069.1:0-3042 GCA_964494005.1 uncultured Candidatus Peribacteria bacterium
ATGGGAAAAGATCAACAATAACAGAATCCGGTCTTAAACTATTGAGGAGTGATGAAAAGTAGAATCCTTTTAAAAGAAATACCGAAGGGTAAATTTCACTCTGCGATATTTACTACCTATTCTGTTAATTTATATTACCTGGAGCAACAAGTATTACCGCTTCTAGGGGGTAAGGACATCCACTACATTTCGATTCTATGTGATGCTAAAATGCTTACATCTCAATTGGAAAATTACGGACAACTGAGCCAAAAAAGAAAGAGAAGTTATGCGGTTCAAGGTGTCCATAGTAATGGAGCTTTTCATCCCAAATTGATTTTGCTGGCCGGAAATGATGCGGTATTGGTTTTAATTGGATCAGGAAATCTAACTACTTCAGGTCATGGTAAGAATTTAGAAGTATGGAACTCCATTTATGTGGATAGAATCGAAGATAGTAAGTATGGTTTTATTCTTCAAGTCTGGGACCATATAAAAAATCTTCATCAGGAACTTGGCCCAGCAGCTCAGAATAAAATTAAAAATATTGAAGAAAGTTGTTATTTGCTGTCTAGTCAAAATGTGATCGCCTCAGAAGCTGCTTTTTTTATGGAAAATGGAGTAGGCATAAGTTATTTATCGAATCAGTCAAGAGATTCACTTTTTCAACAACTTACAAAAGTCATTGGAGGGGAAGAAATTGAAGCAATTACCATCATGACACCCTTCTATGACTCGGAAGGAAGATTTATTAAAGAATTGGATTCTCAATTTAATCCAAATCAAATCAATGTCATAATTCAAAAGGACTTTGGTGTCTTACCATTAAAGATGCCACAGCATCCCAAAATTCGCTTTTTTGACTGGAATGAAGTACTCATTGAAAAGTTACGTCAAAGTTATTTTCATGCCAAGAATATATTGTTCAAGGGCAATACTACAAACTTTTTAGTTTCAGGTAGTGCTAATGCCTCCATTGCAGCATTTGGAACAAATCATATCACCGGGACAAATCAAGAATCTTGCATTTTATATCAAAGCTCTCATGTTGATTTTCTTGAAATAATAGGTATAGATATTGAAGTACAAGAGGTTAATCTAAATGATTATCAGCCAAGAGAAGTTAATGATGAAAAAGAAGACAATAATTATACATCTTCAGTTTTCATAATTTCAGCTGAGAAAAATTACAGCAACGTTTCTTTATTACTAAAATCCACGATTTACAATGTAGATTCAATTATAATACTGTTCAATGAATTGGGTGGTGCCAAATATGAAAAGCAAGTTATATTAAAAAAAGGCGAGACCAATATATCAATTGATGTACAAAGTGGAGATTCCTTAATATATGCTGAAGTTAAAATTAACTCTAAAAATGCATCAAACAAACAATTTATTACTGACATAAATGCCTTTGAAGGAACTAATCCATCTCCTCATAATAGGTCATTGAACCAAATAAGAAGGATAATTGAGAACGGTAATTTTACAACTACAAAAATTATCGACTATCTAAATACTATTCACAATCAAAAACAGAATAGATATACAATCACCTCTGCATCCAATCAAGAAGAAAGAAAAAATGATTTGCCGGAAGAAAAGGACAACGAACTTCTTTATATGACTTATGCAGAAATACAGGAACGTGCACATGAGATTAAAGATTTTCAGAAGGCACCTCATTTTGTTGAGTATAGAGGGGTTAGATTATGGGATAGTATTTTTACATATTTAAAAGACAGCAGAGAAAAGATTCAAGAAGCAAAAATAGATGAAGAAGAAACTGAAGACGTAAATAGATCGACAGGACGTGATGACAGTAAGATCCATAAAGAAAAGAAGCCAATTTCAGAAGTTAATTTTGAGAACATACAGAAAAAGGTAATCAAATTCTTGGAAGATTATCTTGCAGTACTTAGGAATAAAGTAAATGATAAAAGAAGTGATCGACCTACTCTGATTGATTTATCTATGTATTTGATTGTACTTGAAATCTTATTACACCTTTTTTCACACAAAGAAAGGATTCATGACCAAGACCAGGAAAAACATTTAATTGGAATTACATTTTCTAATACAATGTCCTCTTGGAGCAAGTACGTGTTAGAAATTATTGGCTTATTCTCTATCTGGTCGATAGAAAAGTCAGGTTTTAAAGAATTTGAAAGTGAGGATTACATGGCTAAACTGAAACAATATCAAGTCATGGCCTTTAAAACAAATCTGTGTTGTATTTCATTGCTTCGGATAGCCAACAGGTATTTCACAGACAAAAAAATGCAAATGTGGCTAACAATATCTTTGAAGAATATAGATTATATATTTAACTCAAGCAAGTTGAAATACTTTGATTCTGAGTATTTTATTTCTTTCATTCCTCAAGTTGTTATTGAAGAAATTGGTGAAGGTGAAATCATTGACGAAATAAATAAGAATCTCTCGTTAATAACCTATTACGGCGTTAGACAGAATAACCTCACCGAAAACGACTTATTTTTCCATTCTGAGGTTGGTTTTACTTATGTCGGAAAAGTGATAGAAAATCCTAATAACCGATTTTATAAGCTTTTCTCTCCAGGTATGGATTGGAATGTTGATGTACATAATTTCTGGAATGGAAAAGTTTATTCAATTAAGGATGATAAGTGGTTGAGATCCTCACGCTCCAACCCGCAATAATTTGTCATTTCAAATAATGTGTTGTATTTTAGCTTATTAAGATTCAATCTTAAAACACACAACTTGATAATGACAAAATTAAGATTCAAAGATGGGATCGAGTTTGACACCTCTGGTCCATTGCGGTCTGAAGAAAGGTCTGACGGATGGTATGTGGTCGGTCAGGAAAGATTAATCCCGGTAAAGTCAGAAGAAGAAGCCAAACGGTTGATAAAAAGGTTGCAGACAATTTCTTTATCAAATCAACACCTAAATTAAGGAGTTCTCTTTTGATGGGTCAAATAGAAATCGATAAGTGTCAAAAGATATGAAGCGTTAACAGAAATATCCAGATAATCCCCAGGATGATGAGATTCTGTTTCTTTGAACCGTAATGCC
>CAZBQE010000070.1:0-409 GCA_964494005.1 uncultured Candidatus Peribacteria bacterium
AAGAAGAAATTGGCTATATTATGGAAAGATGGAAAGATGGAAAGATGGAAAAATTGGTTGTAAGGCCACGATTACATGCACCGGAAATCGATAGTTATGATGAGATTGGTGTGAAGCAAGTTATAGGAGTTTTTGATAAGAAAAAAGACTTGGAAATTGGTGATAAAATAGTATATACTCTATAACTGTAATTCAGAATTTAAAAATAAAAAAAATAGAAACAAAACGAAATTTAGAAAAAAATATAATTTAGAAACTTTCTACATTCTACATTCTGAATTCTCCATTCTACATTTTAAATTCTAAATTTTACATTCTACATTCATAATCATGTCTCTCACTCCTGAACTTCTCAATCTCGTCGATATCATCCGCAAAGAAAAAATTGTCGGATTGCTTGCGCCAAGTT
>CAZBQE010000070.1:419-2953 GCA_964494005.1 uncultured Candidatus Peribacteria bacterium
ATTCTGATCGATCTCAAAAAAATCAGCATAGAACATATAGTAGAACTCACTTATGCAGCGAAGCTGATCAATATGGAATACCAGAGAATATTAAAGGAGAATCCGGACAAAAGATATATTTGTCCCAACTGCCCTACCGTCGTCAAATTGATTGAAGCGAAATATCCTGAACTCAAGGAACATCTCATCGATGTTGCTTCGCCGATGGTCATCATGGATAGAATCATCAGACAAAAATATGGTCCTGAATGGAAAACACTTTTTATCGGGCCATGTCTCGCAAAAAAAATCGAAGCCAAAGAACATAATGTAGACTATGCCATTACCTTCAAAGAATTACAGCAGATTTTCGATTATTTTCAAGAAAATAATATCAAATATGATGAAATCTCTTATGATGTTACCGAAGACGGTACACCAGATTTTGATCATTTTTATAATGATTATACCAAAATATATCCCTTAGCTGGATGAGTCGCTGATAGCTTAAATTATAGGGGCGACTTAGCAAAGGATCAAGTCTATGTCGTAGATGGTCCGGCTGAAGTCGATAAAGGCATTCAAGAATTCAAAAACAATCCTAATATTAGATTTTTGGATATTTTGATGTGTAAGGGATGATGCATCGGCGGACCCGGTATGATGTCTCAAGCGCCATTGGAAGAAAAAATCAAAAAAGTCTATGACTATAAACAATACTGCAAAAAAGATAAAATCTGATCGAAGTTGGGTAAATTCGAAAACGCTGAATGATTGGATATGACTAGATAACTCTCAAACTTAATTTTAGATGATAGATGATAAATGATAGATTAAGGACTTTGTTTTGTTATAGACTATAGTACTATTACAATAGTTCATTTCAGTAAATCATACATTTATCATTTCTAATTTATCATTTATCATTAATTTTTGTATGCTCAGTCTCTACATCCACATACCATTTTGTAATAGTAAATGCGCCTATTGCTCATTTACCTCTTTTCCCATTAGTGAATTAACTGATTCCGAATTATTGATTACGAATTATGTGGAAGCGTTGAAAAAAGAGATAGATCATTATGCGGAGACTTTGACTGATAAATCATTAAAAACACTCTATTTCTGATGAGGAACTCCGAGCAGAATCGGCGTCGACAGAATCATCGATATCATAGAACATTTGAAAATTAAGTTTAATTTTGAACATATTGCGGAACTCAGCATAGAACTCAATCCTAACCCTATGGATGAAGTCCTGAATTTCGTTGACGTCATACAGAAAAAATATAAGGATTTTCCGAGAGTAAGATTTAGCTTTGGTATCCAAAGCTTGGATGATGAAGTATTAAAAATAACAGGTAGAGCATATAATTTTACTCAAATAGCGGAATTTCTGAGAGAACTAGTAAAACACAAAAAAGAACATACCGTGTTCAATTTTGACTTTATCGCATTTGGAAAATTTCAAGTAAGTAAACTATGAAACAAACAGCTCCGACATGAATTTAAACGTAATTTTCTGGAAGACTTTTTGAACAGCGGATATGCAGATAGTATTTCGCTGTATACCCTGGAAGGACTTTCCTCTCCCCAACCCTCCCCATTGCATGAAGAGAGAAAGTATTATGGTAGTGATGACGAGATCATGGAAGAATTTTTGATATTGAAGCAATTTCTTGAAAACGCAGGCTACCAAAGATACGAAATCTCCAATTTCGCTCACGCCGGCAAAGCATCCATCCACAATATGGCCTATCGGACTATGGAGAACTACCTATGATTGGGTTTATCTGCATCATCTTTTTTCAACAAACAAAGTATAGAAAATAATGGAGAAGCGTTTGAGCGTTTCAATATTTGAGCATTTCAACCGTTCGGCCTTCGCCGAACAAATACCGTCAACATGCAAGACTACCTCCAAGGAAAACGAGTCGACGAACAACAAGTCCAATCGTTGAATGAGTCAGATCTATTAATTGAAGAATTTTTTCTCAGATTAAGAACCAGAGAATGAATTGCTGATCTTGGAAAATTCAAAAACGTTCTGATTGCTAATTACGAATGACTTCTTATAAATTATCAGAAAGAAGGGTTAGTTGAATTTGATGGAACTAAACTCAGACTGACGGATGAAGGAATGAATGTATATAATGGAATCGTAACGGATTTGCTGGAAAAATTATAAAAATCCCCCGACAAGTCAGGGGTAAATAGTCGAATAGACAAATAGTCGGATATTTCGGCTACGCCGAGTCTAGTTCTTGAGCAGACGACCGCTGAAACCATAATTTCTATCATTATTACCTCGAGTCCATTTATTCTGACCGAAGTCTGCATTGTCGCCACCAGTCAACCACACAATGGATCGCTCTCCGATAGTATCGAATGTCTTATTAGTCGGATCCCAGTAGCCCGCAAGGTGATCCTTGACTTCTTTATTAAAGAATTTCTTGTATTCGTCAGAACCATCTGGTTTATCTTTCATTTTCTTTTTAAGTTCATCAACCGTCATCAGATATTTCTGTTCAACTTCTTCCTTGCTGCAATTCTTA
>CAZBQE010000071.1:0-2845 GCA_964494005.1 uncultured Candidatus Peribacteria bacterium
AGCTTTTCGCAGCCAATCACGTCCTTCATCCACCTTTTTACCCAAGGCATTCATTTTTAGCCTTTAAAAAGATTTATTGTTTTTATAATAAACGTAATATACTATACTATTGTTAAATACCACATCATCGACACTACTTTTTTTCGTGTAAAAAAAAGAGCGCGGAGTATCTTATAACAAAATACCCCCACATTGCAAGACTTTTTTGACTTTTTTATATTATATTTTTAGAAAAGATGCGAAGCCGAAAAACTCACCAAAACATACCACAGGTAGAAGTTTTTTAATAAAAAAGTCAACCTAAATTTTCAAGAGATACACGTAATTTTCAAAAAAAGAAATATATCTGATCAGATTTTTTGAATATTTTCCCATATTCCACGTAGGAAAAAATACCCAAAAAGACATTGTCTACTCTTGTCAAAAAAACAATCAAAAAAGTTATGGATATAAACGAAGTTTTTTTACATATATTGATGCAGCGACATACTTTTTACTTCGAGATCTGTATTGTAATATAGTCATTTGCTCCTTACATTTTTCTGATTCAAGCACATCTTTGATATCATTCATTTGTATATAAAAATCACGTAAATGTTCTTGCGAATGTGGTGTAGATTCAAGAGAACATATTGTAGCAGATACCATATCAAATATTTTTTGAAGACGAGCATTGATATCATAATAAGATTCATCGATTTGATAGATTAAATATTCTATACAATACATCCTAATAACATAATAATATTCTTTCATAGCATTAAATTTATTTACCTCAATAGGATTAAGATGAATAGCTACAAGATAATCATCCAACATATCTATCCGTTCAGCTATATCTTGCTCTATCAAAGTAAATATATCCTCAGACATATGTTTTCTATCGTCCAATATTTCAAATAAACGTCATATGATATAATAACATACTTGCATACGTTTAGCAGTATCAGGAAAATTTGCCAGATGTTTTGGAACCAAATAGTGATCATCAGATAGATGATATGACATCTTCGATTTGGAAGAATATTTCATATGCCACCAAAAGATATATAAACAAAAACATTTTTATACAAAAGACATAAAATGTCAAGTAAAGGGACATAATAATTTTTTGACAAAAAAAAGGTTTTACCTATAATTAAAAGGTATAAAACTAAAAAACAAAAATACAGCTTTGAACTTTAAACTTTTAAAAATATATGCACAAAAAAATCGTCATTACCCTAACCGTGATACTTTGTGCCCTCTACACCTTAGGGAATGTTTTCTCCTTAACACTAAATTTTCCAGGATTGACTACTTCATCATTTCAAGAGAGATTTTCTCCTATACATTTTATGGCGCCAGGAAATAATTTTATAGGAAGCATTTTCCGACTTCCCACCGAATCAATCTCACCAACAACTATTACAATGCAATGAACTACAGAAGCAAAAACTTGTACCAAACAAGTGAAAGGATTATATTTCAATTCACAGAGAGGAAAAAGACTTCGACCATTGGATCAGGAAAGTCTGCAATTATTGAGAAATCAAGACAGCTCATATGATGATTTAGCTATTTCATGATGACTCTATACCACCTGCGACAGTGGAAGTAATTACGGAATATTCTGAGTAATCACCTATAATCGAAATGGGTTAATCACAACGCTTGCAGCAGGAACAAAAATAAATTATTCTGATAACAAAATCATCGCACATCTCTCCAATAATTTTCAATACTTCAACAATCAAGTACCGATAGGATATCTTTACGATAGTTATGGAGGAATAGGATTCGTGGGAGGAAGTCTGAGCGGTCATGAGAATCTGATTAATTATTTAAATGGAGGAGAATCAATCCAGAGTGGATTTACTTATTCAGGGAATTATATAATAGAGAATAATCCAGACTGGGAAATAACGATAGAAAGCGGATACGCAGCCATGGAAACGATGCGAAATCTCATCATCCAAGGAAGTGTCGGATTGTCAAAATCCATGGACGAAAAAGAAAGAATCTCCTTCCTCGGAAATGTGAATGAAAAAACCGTTATCTACAACGGTAGCGATATCAACTCCTCTACGGTGATCAATTTCGCTAAACAAAAAGCACAATCACTCTGCCAAGGAAAACAATTTAATCAACAAATATCAACAAATACAAATATTCTTTGTTATGAAAATACAGACCTGACGATAAATCTTAATAACACCACAGACTATGAAAATAAAACAATTATCGTAAAAAATGGAAACATTATTTTGGAAGAAGGAATGGAAACCACACATCCTCCACTCGATATATTTATAGATAAAGGATTATTATATTTACCTGAACCCATCACCGCGATCGGATTCGATGAACAATGATATCCAGAAAATCCAGGAACGAATTCCTGACTCTATCTCAAAGGAAATTTTATCATCAATGGATTGGTCGTGGGAGGAACACCAGGAACAGAAACAGGATTCAATCACAAACTTCATCTCCAAGGAAAAATCACTATGCTCAATACACCAACGTTACCAACACAAGGAAGAAAAGATCAAGTAAATAATCTCTTTGAATTATTTGTTTATGAAGATTTCATCAGCCTGCAAAATATATTTATCCGAACTTGCGGACTCGACGGAATAGGAAGCGATGAATCTTCTTGCTTAGGAAGTAACATAATTTCCAGTACACCGATAGTAATACTTAATGGAAATTATCCATCCAATGTATTGCAATAGCACAATAAAATCATAAAAAAGCGATATCGTACAAACACCCATTTTGGCACATTATACGCAACACTATATCGCTTTTTGTGCCATTACCGCTTCTATGACGACATTAATGTCGCACAGAAGCTAGTTGT
>CAZBQE010000072.1:0-2796 GCA_964494005.1 uncultured Candidatus Peribacteria bacterium
CTTTGATACCTGTTTCCAATATTTCAGCTTTTGTAGAAAGATTTGTAAACGCAGGTGGTTCTCTATGAATAGCCATAGTACCTTGTGGTTTGAAATCAGTAGTTCCATCTACAGGTTCTCCAAGCGCATTGAAGATATGTCCTAAAACATTTTCTCCTACAGGAACATTGATACAATCTCCAGTGTTTGTTACTATATCTCATCTTCTGATACCATCAGTAGCATTCATAGCAATACCTCTAACAATACCATCGTCTAGTAGTTGTAATACTTCGATAACAACATTGTCACCATTACTATTTTTTGGTTCAACAATCAAAGCATCATATACTTTAGGTGATTGTTCTTCAAATTTTGCTTCTACAACAATACCTTTGATGGCAGTAATTTTTCCTTTCATGATGTTTTATAATAAATGATTAAAAGACTTTTATAATTAAGACGGGATAGATAGAATAGACGGGATAGGTGGAATAGACGGGATGGGTGGAATAGACGGGATAGGTTCTAATCCATCTCTATCAGTCTAATCTATCTTATTTAATTTTGTTCTAATGCTGCTTTAGCGTTTCCAATCTCAGAGATTTCTTGGGTAATTTTTCATTGACGCACTTTGTTGTAGAGTATACTAACACTTTTGATAATATCTCAACTATTATCTTTTGCGTTTTTCATAGCCAACATTCTAGAAGCGTGTTCTCACGTTTTATTTTGTACGACTGCACTGTAGGTAATATATTTGATGGTTTCTTGAATAAGCTTTTCTTTGAGCTGTGATACACTTGGTTCGATTTCCATAGCTTGAGTATGTGGTTTGTGTATTTTTTCGAGTTTAATATCAATATCTTGTAAGAAAGCATCAAAGCTTTCTTTGTCGAGTGGAAAGATTTTGAATCTCAATGGTATTTGAGTTACGGTATTTTTGAAATAGTTGAAGTAGACTTTGATCTTAGCATATTTTTTTTCCGTCAAGCTTTTCCTAATGTATGCATAGAGGGGCCTAAGTTGGTCTTCTGTGAAATTATCGTTAAGCTGGAGTGATCCTACGATATTCCATCCATCTCTCACAAAATAATCCAATCATTTTTTTCCTACAACGAAGATATCGACTTTTTGTTTCCATTCTGCATATTTTCCAGCAAGATGTTTGATAAGTCTGGAGTTGATAGGTCCACACAATCATTTATCTGTACTAATGAGGACAATAAGCCTTCTTCATTCTTCATTTCGATGTCTTTTATCAAAACCAAATACATTTACCGTATCTTCCAAAGCATGTAAGACATTCAGAAAATCGATAAAAAAATCTCTCAAGGTTTCCGTCTTTTTTTTGAGTTTTTGGAGTTTGATTGTAGAGACAATTTCCAATGCTTTCAAAATTTTTTGGAGACTTTTGAGTGACTTCATTTGTGTTCTGAGTTGTCTTGTATTAGCCATATCTTATAAGATTACTAAATGAGTAGTAAGTAGTGAGTATCAAGTAGTAAGATTTTTTGATTTGTCTTTATACTTGTATCTTGATACTTATGTCTAAATTTTCTTTTTGATCTTATGTAATTTCAAATCTGCAGTAATTTTTTGTAAGTGAAGGAATGCTTTTTCTACATCATCCAAACTTCCTTTGATTTTGATTTCTTCTATCTGTTTTTCCATATCTTCTTTCATTTTTTTGAGTACTGCTTCATCTGTTTCTAATTGACTTGTAGCTGTACTTGTAAGAATAGCAATTTCACTTCCACTAACATAAAGAACTCATGATCCTACAGATACACACATTCGTTCGTCTTCAAAAAGGAATTTTGTTCCTTTGATGAATTCTTGCTGTTGTTGTTTTGTTACTTTTATCTTAACGATTCCTGGTTCTACGATACTGATGAGTGGCTGATGATTCTTTAATATACAAATCTCTCCTACTTTGGTAGGGACCATAACTTTTTCTATCTTACCTTCGAAGATCATGCCTTCTGGGGTATTGATTTCCAAGAACATATTAAACTGCTAAATGATTAAATATTGATGGGCGTAAAGCTTAAAGCTATAAGCTCAAAGTTGTACATGAGCTAATAAACAGCTTTAAGCTTTGAACTTTATGCTTTAGGCTAATTACAATTCTTTTATTGCTTCCATAATCAACGCTTGTATTTCTTTTTCTATCTCGTCATTTAATATTTGCTGTTCTTTGATGGTATCAGCTAATTCTTTGTATGAGCTTTCCATTTTGGAGTACATATGTTGTTCAAGCTTAGCGATTTTTTCGATAGCTACGTCATCTAGATATCCATTGATACCCGCATAAACAATAACGACTTGTTTATAGAACGGGATAGGGGAGTTGTTGGATTGTTTTAATATTTCCACTAATCTTTTTCCTTTTTCTATTTTTTTCTGAGTAGAGATGTCGAGATCAGAAGCGAACTGAGCAAAACTAGCCAATTCTCTAAACGTAGCCAATTCTAGTCTTAATGTTCCTGCAACTTTTTTCATAATTTTGGTTTGAGCAGATCATCCTACACGTGACACAGAGAGTCCAACATTGATTGCAGGTTTGATTCCAGAGTTGAACAATTCAGTTTCCAAAAATATTTGTCCATCAGTAATAGAAATTACATTTGTTGGGATATATGCAGACACATCAGAATCCATAGTTTCTACGATAGGCAAAGCAGTTAAACTTCCTCCACCAAAATCTTCGTTTAATCTTGCAGCTCTTTCCAAAAGTCTGGAATGGAGATAGAAGACGTCACCAGGGAATGCTTCACGTCCTGGAGGTCTTTTTAAGAGTAATGAAAGTTCTCT
>CAZBQE010000073.1:0-1760 GCA_964494005.1 uncultured Candidatus Peribacteria bacterium
CAGGGGCCTTACATGAAAAGCATAAAAATCGACAATGAGGTATACACCTATCCCCAAAAGAAGGCCATCGCCTTTGAGGAAGAACCGATTGATGTTCTACGACTAATTTTCAATCTCAAACCAGTTAATACGCCACGTGAGGGTTATCTTGTTGGCGAGGCAGAAAAATGAATGATATGTTGCTGGTCATATTACAGGAAATGGATAAGGTTCTGGAAATACTGATTGGGATTTTGAAACAATAAATTAAGTTAAAGGTTGTGACCTTTCCCCAATGAACAGACCGATAGAAATAGTACCGGCCATTAAAAGGCTCAAACTGCGACAGGTTGGATGTTGGGAACATCTCAACCTCGAATTTCTGCCTGGGTTGAACATTATAACGGAAGAAGGGTCAACCGACGGAAAGAGCACTATCTTTAGAGCAATCCTTTACTCGCTGAATCCTACGTCTCATTTGGAGTGTGGCTTAACACCGACGTTTGGTGCAGAACAGGGCAGCATTTCCGTTGAGTTTATGTCGGCATTCCAAAGCACTCGACTGCGATTGCCCCGTCACGAATCCGAAGATGAACATTTGGAGTTTCGTGGAGAGTCCATGTCCAGACGACTCAGCGCTCTGTTGGCGACAGCGACACCAACCATGGCTTTGTTGATAGAAGATGATGTGACGGGGATATTGGATGCAAATACCTATAGCCAGGTAGTAACGCTTTTAAATTCTTCTCGTTGTCAGGTCATTTGCCAGATAGCTCATCGACTTGCGGTTAAGAATTATCCCGAAGCAAGAATATACGCCTGCTCTATGGAAAAGCAGGGCAAGGTCAGCATGAAGCTTCAACAAGTGGGTACATACGATAAACATGCAACAGGTAAAAGCATTCCTTCACAGGGAATATTCATATGAATAACAACACACAATCTTTGGAAAATATTCGCAGAGCCGCTGAAAACGGCGATGCAGAAGCCCAGTATAATCTGGGTTTAATGTACGAAGAAGGCGAAGGTGTCCCGCAAAACTATGCCGAAGCCATAAAATGGATTTGTAGAGCGGCCGAACGAGGACATGCAGAAGCTGAGAATAAGCTAGGTGGGATGTGCCGAACAGGTATAGGTGTTAAACTGAACTATGCCGATGCTGCAAAATGGTATCGGAAAGCCGCTGAACAGGGACATACAAAGGCACAATCTAATCTTGGTTGGATGTATGCAAAAGGCAAAGGTGTTACAAAGGATAATACTGAGGCTGCAAAATGGTATCGTATTGCGGCGGAGAAAGGAAATGCTGACGCACAGAATGAGCTTGGATTGATGTATGCCGACGGTGAAGTCGTACTAAAAGATTATGCCGAAGCTGTAAAGTGGTTGCACAAAGCAACTGAGCAGGGAGATGAAGAGGCAAAATTAAATCTGGAAAAAGTTGAGTGGAAAATTACAGAGGCAGAATTAAGGTTGAGAGCCGAACAAGGCGATACCGATGCACAGTTAGAACTGGGTGCGATGTATACAGACGGCAAAGATTTCATGAAAAACGGTACTGAAGCACTAAAGTGCTTAAGCAAAGCGGTTGAGCAGGGAGATGCAACATTGCAAAGGAAGTTGGGATTGATGTGCCGCGACGGTAAAGGTGTTCTGCAAGATTATGCCGAAGCTGTAAAGTGGTTGCACAAAGCGGCTGAACAAGGAGATGCCGATGCACAGTTCAACCTGGGGATAATGTATGCCGGTGGTGAAGGCGTGCTAAGAGATTATTCTGAAGC
>CAZBQE010000073.1:1786-2683 GCA_964494005.1 uncultured Candidatus Peribacteria bacterium
TGAGCAGGGAGATGAAGAGGCAAAATTAAATCTGGAAAAAGTTGAATGGAAAATCACAGAGGCAGAATTAAGTTTGAGAGCCGAACAAGGCGATGCCGATGCACAGTTCGAACTGGGTATGATATGCAAAGAAGGCCATGGTGTTCCAATAGATCATATCGCAGCTGCAAACTGGTTTGATAAAGCGGCTGATCAGGGACATGTAGATGCTCAGTATGAGTTAGGTATGATGCATGCCAACGGTGAAGGCATGCTAAGAGATTATTCTGAAGCCGTAAAGTGGTTGAGCAAAGCGGCTGAGCAAGGTCACGAAGATGCACAATATGAGCTGGAAAAAGTTGAAGAGGTAAAATTACGTTCAATGGCAACGCGAGGAGACTTAGATGCACAACATAAGCTAGGTGTAATGTACTTAAACGGAAAGGGTGTTCGAAAAGATTTTGATGAAGCCTTAAAGTGGTTGCATAAAGCGGCTGAACAAGGTCATGCAGATGCACAATATGAATTGGGATATATCTATAATGAAGGTGAAATTCTTTTACGGAGTATATCTGAGGCCCATAAGTGGTTTCTTATGGCTGCTGAACAGGGGCATGCCGATGCACAGTTCGAACTGGGATATCTCTGTTATGAGTGGAATAAATCCGAGGCCCAAAAGTGGTTTCGTAAGGCAGCGGAACAGGGGCATTTACGTGCACAGAAAAGACTACGGGAACTCTAAACCAATCTAAACAAACGGAAATTTATACATATAGCCATCCAATCAAATCGGCTCTCATACGTAACAGCCAGTTTGGTGATGATCTGCGAGTGACAGAGAATTCGACCCGGAGAGATTAAATAATATTAATTAATGCAGAACTTTTTGAAGAAGTTTCAAAAATTCAGTACGGGGGA
>CAZBQE010000074.1:0-2641 GCA_964494005.1 uncultured Candidatus Peribacteria bacterium
GGCTTTAGACTTTTAGCTTCAAGCTTTAGGCTTTTAGCTTTGAGCTTCAAGCTTTAGGCTAATTATTCAGCATCCATAGCTTTGATCTTGCCTGATCTCTCTTCAATGATTTTCTTGGCTACATTTTCTGGCACTCTTTCGTATGAAGCGAAATGCATAGATGATTGTGCTCTTCCTTGAGTATTTGATCTCAAGTCTGTCGTATATCCGAACATTTCTGCCAAAGGAACTTTTGCTTTGATAACGGCTGCATTTCCTCTTTTATCTTGTCCTTGGATCATTCATCTTCTTGAGGATAAGTCTCCCATTACGTCTCCCACATAATCTTCTGGAGTTACCACTTCGATATCCATAATCGGCTCGAGAAGCACAGGATTAGCTTTCATAAACGCATCTTTGAATGCTCTATAGGTTGCAATTTTGAACGCAATTTCTGAGGAATCCACATCATGATACGATCCGTCATACGGAACCACTCTCACATTGATAATAGGATATCCAGCCAATACTCCTTGTGCTACGGTTTCTTTCGCTCACTTATCGATAGCTGGAATAAATTCCTTTGGAATTACACCTCCCGTTACTTCATCTTTGAATTCATAATCTTTCTCCATATTTTTTTCAAGTTTGATCAATACATGTCCGAACTGTCCTCTACCTCCTGTCTGTCTCTTGAAAACTCCTTCTCCTTTGGAATCAGTGGTAATAGTTTCTCTATACGCAACTTGTGGTTTACCGGTATTTACTTCTACTTTATGTTCCCTCTTGAGTCTATCTACGATAATCTCCAAATGTAATTCTCCCATTCCTGCAATAATCGTCTGATTACTTTCTTGATCTGTATGATATTTGAATGAAGGATCTTCGTAAGAAAGCTTGGATAACGCTATTCCAAGTCTTTCCTGATCAGCCTTGGATTTTGGTTCGATAGCGATATCGATCACTGGTTCAGGAAATTCCATTTTTTCCAAGATAATAGGATTTTTCATATCACATAATGTATTCCCTGTTCTCGTATCCTTAAGTCCAAGAAAAGCACAAATATGTCCTGCATGAATTTCCGCTATTTCCTCTCTCTTGTTCGCATGCATCAATAATAACCTTCCTACTCTTTCTTTTTGTCCAGTTATAGGATTCAATAAAGAGTCTCCTGACTTGATAATTCCTGAATATACTCTTACAAAAGTCAAGGTACCTACAAACGGATCGGTTGCAATCTTGAATGCAATAGCAGCTACTGGTTCTTTGTCATCAGCTTTTCTTTCAAGTACTTTCTCATGATCATCTGGATCTATTCCCTTCATTGCTCCTCTATCTAAAGGATTTGGAAGATATGCAACAACTGCATCAAGTGCAAGTTGTACGCCCTTATTTCCAAGCGCTGAACCACAAAGAATAGGATAAAGATTATTATTGATTGTTCCTTTTCTTATTGCTTTTTTGATAAGTTCTATAGAAATATCTTCTCCTCCAAGAAATTTTTCAGCTAATTCATCATCGAACATAGAAATCTTATCCAACATTTCTTCTCTGTATTTTTGTGCTTTTTCTAGCATATCAGCAGGAATATCGTTTTCATTGACTCCTATACCCTTTTCTCAAATAAAGGTGTACATCTTCATTGTCACCAAATCTATGATTGCTTTGAATTCATCTGCTTGTCCCACCGGAAGCTGAATAGCTACTCCCTTATCTGATACTCTAGAAGCAACAGATTCTACAGACATATAAAAATCAGCTCCAAGTTTATCCATTTTATTGACGAATACGATTCTTGGAACCTTATATTTATCAGCTTGTCTCCAAACGGTTTCTGTTTGAGGCTCTACTCCTTGAGAACCGTCCAACAATGCTACTGCCCCATCCAAAACCCTCAATGACCTTTCCACCTCGATAGTGAAATCCACGTGTCCTGGAGTATCAATAATATTGATATGATTATCATGTCGAAAACAGGTAGTCGCAGCAGAAGTAATGGTAATACCTCTTTCTTTTTCTTGTTCCATCCAATCCATATCTGCCTCTCCATCATGAGTTTCTCAGATTTTATGTTTTTTTCCTGTATAAAAAAGCACCCTTTCGGTAAAAGTAGTTTTACCTGCATCAATGTGAGCCATGATTCCAATGTTTCTCACGTGTAACAGGTCTTTTCGCTCGGCCATAATAATAACGATAAAACGATAAAATGAATAAACGGATAAACGATAATCGCTTAAACGTCGAAATTCTTTGTATAAAAAAAATTTCTTTTCGGACTTTGTATACTAAATCGCTTGTTTATTTCAAGGGAAACTACTAAACAACAAACTAATGAAAAATTAATAATTAAAAATGAAAAATGATGGAATTATGATTTTATAGACTATTGTGATATACAATTGTGATGAAACAATAGTTCACAAAAACAAAAACCAACATTATTCATTATTCACTTGTCATTATTCATTATATTTAAGATAGTACTGACTTTATCACGATAGAATTGTTTATTATGGGGTGTTTAACATTGGTGAGAATTTTTTTGCTATCTGTACTTTCTTTGACTCCCGCTATAGTCCTAAGCGTAAGCTTCGCTTCCGCAATTTTCAATTTTCAATTTTCAATTTTCAATTTAGTCTCTGGTAGTTGTCCGAGGAATCCG
>CAZBQE010000075.1:0-2502 GCA_964494005.1 uncultured Candidatus Peribacteria bacterium
AATTTTTCCATCTTTCCATCTTTCCATCTTTCCATAATATAGCCAATTTCTTCTTTCCCTGTTCTTGCTTTCGCTTTTTTTGCAAGAAGGGTATCGACGATTTTTTTCAAAGCAAGGAATCTTTTTCTGATGATTTTTTCATCGATTTTATTGGGAAGTTTACTTGATGCTGCGAAGGGTTCGTCGTGATATTCGAAGAGGGCGATATTGTTAAAGTCAGAATTTTTGAGATATATTTTCAATTGATCAAAATCTTCTTTGGTCTCGCCAGGGAATCCGACCATGATATTGGTCCTGATATAATGGATAGGGAATAATTTTTTGATGGTAGATAATAGATTATTGATGGAACGGGTATGATAAAATCTTCCCATTCTTTTGAGTACCGTAGGACTGATATGCTGAAGTGGGATATCGAAGTAGGGGATAAACTTCTTGAGTTTCGTTATTTCCTTGATATGTTCTTTTGTTAAGATATCCGGATAGAGGTAGAGGAGTCTATAAGAAAAATCACCTGGTAGTTCGTCTATTTTTTTTAATAATTCGACTAATTTCGGTTTGCGACGATAGAGATCCATGCCATATCTAGTGGTATCTTGAGCAATGAGAATAATTTCCTTGATTCCAGCATCTACCATAAACCCCACTTCAGAGACAATTTCTTCCATCGGCAGAGAAATCTGTTTTCCTCTGATACGAGGTATGATACAGAAAGTACAATTATTGTCGCATCATTCAGCGATTTTGAGATATTCAAACCCGAAGTTAGCATTGGTATAGGCTCTTGGAGTTTTAGTAAAGGTAAAATCACCAAATTCTGTGCTTGTATAGCCATCAAGTAATTGTTGTAAGGTGATACATTCAAAATCGTTCCACGCAAGGAAATAAAGATTGGTGAACTTTTTGAATTTTAATTTTTCAACACTGGTCGGCATAAGATTTTTGTAATATTGTAATCCACATCCAAGTAGATAGATAGTCTTTCCTGCTTTTTGTAATTTTTTTAGTACATCCATCATCTCATCTCTAGCACTGGAAATAAATCCGCAGCTATTGAGAAAGACGATATCGGTTTTTTTGTCGAAAGGATCGTTGATATATTGTACGGTATAATTTGGATTGTTTGATCATAAAGAAAAAATTCTTCCCATCAACATTTGGCTGTCGACGAGATTTTTGGTGCATCAGAGATTGATAAATGAGAAGTTGAATGCTGTTTTCATATTCCCATCATAAAGAAAAAATCCCTGATTTCAACCAGGAACTTCTCTATGTGCTTTGTGTAATTCGCTCCCGATGGTCGCATAATATATCTTCGATATAAGGTGCTGTGCGTAATGTGCTCGCTCTGCTCACATAATTAGCTTTGTGTAATTAATTACTAATTACAATCAATTACGCGCGAAGCGCAAATTACATCCGTTAGGATAAATTACGGGCAAAAACCAAATGATATTATTTACTTGCTTCATATACATCTACAACTTCTTTGATAGATCCTTTGTACATAAAATGTTCTTCAGAAATTTCATCACATTCGCCATTGATAAGCTTTTCAAATCCAGAAATCGTATCTTCCAAACTTACATATGATCCGCTCATTCCTGTGAATTGCTCTGCAACAAAGAATGGTTGAGAGAAGAATTTTTCCATTTTTCTTGCTCTGTAGACCAATAATTTATCTTCGTGAGATAATTCTTCCATTCATAAAATAGCGATAATATCTTGCAATTCTTTGTATCTCTGGAGTGTTTTCTGTACTTCCTTAGCAACTTTATAATGTCTTTCTCCTACGGTATCGATAGCTAGTATTGTAGATGCACTATCAAGCGGATCTACGGCTGGATAGATACCTTTTTCTGCTATTCATCTACTCAATACAATCGTCGAATCCAAATGGGTAAATGTTGTTGCCGGAGCAGGATCAGTAAGATCGTCCGCTGGCACATATACCGCTTGGATAGAGGTAATAGATCATTTGTCGGTGGAGGTTATTCTTTCTTGAAGATTTCCCATTTCTGTTGAAAGGGTAGGTTGGTATCCAACTGCAGACGGAATTCTTCAGAGTAACGCAGATACTTCTGATCCAGCTTGGGTGAACCTAAAAATATTATCAATGAAAACAAGTACATCTTTTCCATCATTATCTCTAAAATTTTCTGCCATAGTCAATCCGCTCAATGCTACTCTCAATCTTGGTCCTGGGGTTTCATTCATTTGTCCATAGACCATAACTGTTTTATCCAAAACACCAGACTCTTTCATCTCATTATATAAATCATTTCCTTCTCTTGTTCTTTCTCAAACACCACATACTACTGACACTCAACTATGTTCAGTTGCGATATTGTGGATCAATTCCATCATCACGACCGTTTTTCCAACTCACGCACCACCAAATAAACCAACTTTTCCTCATTTCAAAATAGGTGCAAGAAGATCAATAACTTTGATACCTGTTTCCAATATTTCAGCTTTTGTAGAAAGATTTGTAAACGCAGG
>CAZBQE010000076.1:0-2373 GCA_964494005.1 uncultured Candidatus Peribacteria bacterium
ATACCCTTGGGAAGAACATAGGGGTCGATTTCTTGTATGCTATGTAATCCTGTCCGAAACGAATTTCCAGTTCTTTTTCTTCCACCCGTTTAATATAAACCAGCAACAGGGTTCCCAAAATTAAAACAATAAGAATGGAAGACAAGGATCCAACCAGAATGCCGACACCCAGATACGCCACCACCGTGCCAAAGGTCATCGGATTGCGGCATTGTTTGAAGGGGCCGTTGATGAGCAGCTTTTGTGTTGGCATTACAGGAAGCGGTGTTCCGCTGGCTCGCGTGAGTTGGGCGTAAATGGACCAAAATCCATAGATCACTCCAATCACGAGGAAAATAACTCCAAAAATGGTATTGATCAGGCCAAAGTATATGCTAGGGAAATGAAGGGACGCATCCAATTTTGGGATGATGATCACGAAAAGATAAGGAAGGATGAGCACGAAAAGAAAGAAAGCCGGAACGAGGGCCAGAAGTCTTTGTTTGAGGGTGTACTCCCGTTGGGACCATTTGGTATAGAGATTCATTGTTTTCCCCTTTCAGAATAAAACGAACAACAAAAAAGGTTGATTGTTCAGTATCTTTATAGTATACATCCAATCAGCAGGGATCAATATTGAGGTAAACTCAAAGTGTGACCTGTTTGTTGAAGGTTCAGGAGGATGATATGGCATACACTTTAAAATCCAATTTAGGCGACTTGCTCAAAGATGCTGTGGCAGTAAAAGTGCTCGAAAAAAACGCTCCTGGGATTACGACGCACCCGATGATCGGGCTGGCGAAAGGTATGGCGCTGGAGACGCTGCTCGCGCTGCCGCAAGCCAGGCAATTCGGGATCACCAAAGAAATGGTGTTGAATGTACTGACTGAGATCGAAACTGAAAAGAAGAAAAAGAAATAATCGCCCCGGATTTATGAAAAGAACAACCACCTATTTATTTTGTGGTTGTTCTTTTCTTTACTGATTAAAATTCTCTACAAGGTAATGATCTTTAAACCGGTCAACAAGATCAAGAGTACCAGGATCGGGGTCACAAATCTCAAAATATTGAAGACCGCTTTAAGCAGGAACACATTTGAGATTGTGTTCTCATTGGTTAGGGTTTGCTTGAATTTAGGCCAGCCCCACACCCAACCAACAAAAATGCTGATTGCCAATCCACCTACCGGCAATAAGATATTGGAAGTGGAAAAATCACAGAAATCAAAGGCTGTCATGCCAAAGATCTTGAAATTGGCCAGGGTACTGTTCGACAACGCGGATAATGATCCCACCAAGGCCATTGCCACAACGGTCACCAGAGTGGCCCACTTGCGGTTCAACTTGGTGACGTTGATCAAGAACGCCACAACCACTTCGATCAAGGATAGCATGGCGCCGATGGCCGCAAATGCGGTCAGGATGAAAAACAGGATCATGAAGACCTGGCCGAGTGGCATGGCGTTAAATACTGTTGGAATGGTGATGAACAGCAGTTCGGCACCAGCGGTAGGTTCAATTTTGAAGGCGAATACAGCGGGGAAGATGGCGATGCCAGCCAACAGTGATACCAGCAGGTCAGCACCCACTACCCTGGCGGCGTTTGCCGGGATGTTCTGATTGTCACCGTAGTAACTGCCATAGGTAAGCATGGCACCCATGCCGATGGACAATTTGAAGAACGCCAGACCCAGCGCGGTTAGGATTACCGGAGCGGTCAGCTTGGAAAAATCAGGTTTAAAAAGAAATTCGAGACCGGCGGAAGCACCATCCAGCGTTAGGCTGCGAATGCCAATGATGACGAGCAGAATTGCTAAAATGGGCAGCAGCCGTTTGGTGGTGGCTTCAATGCCTTTGGTCACGCCCAACATGATGATGACGCCCACCACGGCCAGCACGATCCACTGTACGATCAAAGAAGCCCACGGACTGGAAACAAGATTTGAAAATGCGGCACCGGTAACTGCCGGGTCAGAAGTCATCAATTCAGGTCGAAATGCTTTGGCGACATAGGCAAACACCCACCCGGCCACCTCGGTATAGTAAGCCATGATCAAAAATGCGGCCAACACACCTGACGCACCCACCAGCCACCAAATTGTTTTCGGAGCAAGATTTTTAAAACTGGTTACGGCGTCGCCACGTCCCTTACGTCCGATCATCTGTTCCGCGATCATGATCGGGTAGCCGACCAAGAGCGTACATAGCAGGTACACGATGAGAAAAGCCGCGCCGCCGTTGGCACCTGTCAGATAGGGGAATTTCCAGATGTTGCCCAACCCAACTGCGGAACCCAGGGTGGCCATCAGTACGCCGATCCCGGTGGCAAATTGTTCTGGTTTGATCCTCCCTTTTGATCTTACCTGATTCGTTTCATTCATGATCAATCTCCAA
>CAZBQE010000077.1:0-2197 GCA_964494005.1 uncultured Candidatus Peribacteria bacterium
ACTCCTATTACTATTTATTTCATGACTATGTGCATTTCGAATTACATTTTGGTTGAAATAAAAAGACATATATGATGTTTAAAATTAGAAAAAATATATGTTGTGGTAATATATATATTTTTCTCTCTACAAAAAAAAGGTCCATAAATATGGGCCTTTTGCATTTTTTACAAAAAATGTGTTTACTTTTTTTCTAGATAGCGTTCTGCATCTCTGGTAATCGCATCCTCATAATCATCACCACCAACCATCCTAGCAATACCAGGCGTATTAGCGAGTGATCTGGCTTCCAAAAACTCTTCCACACTCGGAAGAATGTTATTACTGTGTAATGTTTCTACAACATGTTCCCGGCATGTACCAGTAAAGATTATGTTGATCGATCTATTATCACATGCCAAAACGATATGTTTTTTATCGTTTTTTCGAGATAATTTTACCGTCACCGTAGTAGTGTCTATGGTATCCTTACGTAATGTAATACGTTGAATATCAGAAATTTTTGTGACCAATACTTCTTCTTCTTGTCTTTGTTGCATACCATCAAACGCGGTATCAATAGCTGAAATAGCTCTTTTAATAATGTCTCTATTCATTTTGTTTACGTTTTAGTTTTGTTGACATATAGTGATTTCAAGAGAAAAAACAAGACTTGAAATTTTCTGGCAAATACCATATAGTATTTCCATCTTTCAATCTTTCAATCTTTCACTATGAAAACCGTCTATTATCTCAGTCCTTCAAGTTTCTGTTTTGGTGTAAAAAGATCCATAGATCAGTTGAATGATATCATCCAAAAGCACCCGGGTGAAAAGATTTTTTGTATTCATGCGTTGGTGCATAATCCCAAAGTTACCAATGAGTTTGAAAACAAAGGTATAGTATTTGTAGAGCATTTAGAAGAAGTGAAAAATACTGATGCTATCATTATTTTTTCTGCACATGGCACTAATAGAAAAATCATCGATGAAGCTAAAAAAACATATACAGCAGTCTACAATCTCGAATGTCCCTTTGTTACAAAAATATACACAGAAGTCGATACTTTCCTCCAAAAAGAAATCAGAAAATTTGTATATATCGGCAAAGAAAATCATCAAGAAGGAGGGAATATAATTACTGATATCCGCAACAAATGAGCTGAAGTATTTGTGTATGAACAAAAGAATATTATAGAAAATATTCCTTATAGTAAAGATGAATCTTTCGCGGTTCTTTCTCAGACTACCTTAAATTTTTCTTATGTAGAAAAGATTTTGCAAGAGATACAAAAAGCATTTCCTCATGCGCAAATTCCCGCACTATCTGATGTCTGTAAGGCAACCTACGAAAGACAAGTTGTAGTACTAAAAAATTTGGACAAATTTGATGCCTTTATCGTAATCTGAGGAAAAGAGAGTAATAATACCAAAGAACTCTACGATCTTTGAGTGAAAAATGGAAAGAAAAGTTTTTTTGGAGAATCTTTGGATGATATTCTTACCTATGGAGAAAAAGAAATTCTCGCTTATACAACTATAGCTATTACCTGATGAGCATCTACACCAGTAGAGGATATTAGAGAAGTTTTTGAATACTACAAAACCCACAACTATACACCGAAAATAATTCAACTAACAACTAACGACTAACAACGAACAGTAAATGAATATTTTGATTAAGGAAAAAAAATACCAACATTGTTAGTTATTAGTTGTTCACTGTTAGTTAATTTTAGTTCATTCCTGGCATTCCTCCACCAAGCATGCTTGCCATATCTGAAGGATCGACTCCAAGAATTTCCTTGGTTTTTTCTCCGACGATTTCTTGTGCTTTATCTTGAGCTTTTTGAAAACATTTCAAAATAATTCATTCAAGTTCAGATTTTTTGCTAGGATCAAGTAATCAGGTATCATTGATTTTGATGTCTCTCAATTTCATTTCTCCACTGATATCTACAATAATCGCGTCTTGTTCTTCTCCATCAGTTCCTGTAAATTTTCCTTCTTTGGCTCTGATAACAAGATTTTTGAGCGCTTTTTGTAATGTTTTGTACTTATCGTACATTTTTTTCATTTCTCCTAATTTTCCAAACATACTGACTATATAACAAGATAAAATTTACTACGACACTTTTACAAAAACACTTCACGTTTTCAACTCAATTAACTTCGTGTAATTAACTTCGTGTAATTAACTTCGTGTAATTAACTTCGTG
>CAZBQE010000078.1:0-2150 GCA_964494005.1 uncultured Candidatus Peribacteria bacterium
GATCAAAATTCTTAAAAGATATGTGAAATTTATTGCTATTCTACCCTAGACCCAAAATTAATACGTAAAAATATATGTAACTCTCAAAAATAGCCTTTCTCCTGATTGTTGTAGTTTTCCTACAACATGTTTTCGTGCATAACTATTGTTTTTTCTCTCTATTTATATATACTATCTTCACTATTCGGAAAACAGCACCTAGTATGGGTATTTTGAATATTTGTACCATGCTTCCCGTAGAAAGCTGTGATTTCAGCAGTACGGTTGCGAAAAAAATAATATTCCTTGATGTAGATCTCATACCGATAGATATATATGTCGCAAGTATATATTTATCAAGATCTATATCATGATCATGTAAAACCGCTGTTTTCCATCTGTAATATTACAACTAATCGGTATTCCCGGTTAGTTTTTTTTAATAAAAAAAATGATATCTCTTTCAAAACATCATTTTTCACTATTCTATTTCTTATCTATGAATTTCAAATTCCAAATTTTAAATTCCAAATTTTAAATTTAAAATTCTTTAAGTCTTCTTATCACTCTCTCCTTCCCCATTACTTTCATCACAGAAAATAAGTCAGGAGTCTGAGCTGCGCAACAAAGCTGAACACGCAAGAACATCGCTAGATCTCAGATTTTTCCTATATATCCTCCTTCTTTAAACTCTGCATTACTTCATGCAAAACCATATTTTTTTCAGATTTCTTTTAACTGAGCGAACCACTCTTCTACGGACATAGATAAGTCCATCGCTTGGGAATATTCATCGACGAATTTTTTCGCAATATCTTCTGGTATAACCATATTTTCTTTCTGCATTCTGAATTCTGAACTCTGAATTAATTTCTCTCGTTCGTCGTCGAAGAAGAATTTTAATTGTATTTCAATATCTGTATAGGTAGTGAATCTTTTCGGATCTTTTGCGGTGTGACGTTCGATATTCATTGCAGCTTTCACATATTCAACATCTGACTGTATAAGTTTTGCGAGTTCTGGTCTATATTTCAACGCTCGAGCTAAACTCTGTTCGTAAAGTTCGTCAGTAGAAATTCTGGAGAGATAATTATTATTCACACTCTGAAGTTTGACTAAATCAAATAATGCTCATGATTTACTCATTTTTTCTAAGGTAATCTCGAAATCGAGATAACTCTTTTCTGGATTAGCTTTTTGTCGTTCTTCAAAATTTGGATCAACGATAGTGAGAAGGTATTCAATGATTCCTTGTGTCGCATATCCGTTCTCGAAAAAATATCAGATATCTGCTTCTGGATCATGCCTTTTGGAAAGTTTTCTTTTATTTCCATTGTCTAACTTTAATAATGGTGCCACATGACAATACTTTGGATGTTGTAGTCCGAAAGCAGTAAATAATTGTATATGTAGTGGTACGGAAGCGAGTCGTTCCTCTCCTCTGATAACATGAGAAGTTCTCATCAGATAATCATCCACGATATGAGCCAAATGATAGGTCGGTAATTCATCTCTCTTGATCAATACAATATCATTACAATTGTCGATAGTTTCTATTTTTCCTTTTATAACGTCTTCAAATACCACTCTTTGTCACATACTACTCGGCGAACGGAATCTGATAACATAGTCTTTATTTATTTCTAACTGTTGCATAATTTCGTCGGGAGTTTTGTTTCTTCGAACGGAATAATTGCCATAGATACCTGGAATTACTTTTGTCTTGGTTTGTTGATCACGGATAGATTCTAATTCTTCCGGAGTCATCCAACATGGATACGCTAGACCATTTTCTAGCAAATATTTTGCGAAAACATTGTATAAATCTTTTCTTTGTGACTGCGTGTATGGACCGTAATCTCCTAGATCTGCATTATTTTCTCCAATCGGTCATTCATCGATCTGAATACCAAATGTTTTCATACCATCGATAATTAAATCAACCGTTCCTTCTATTTCTCTCTTCTGATCTGTGTCTTCTATTCTAAGAATGAATGTTCCGTTATTTTGTTTAGAAAATTTTCGTGAAACAAAAGCCGAATAAATTCCTCCAATATGAAGAAATCCTGTAGGGCTTGGTGCAAAACGTGAACAGATAGGATTCTGTCTTGGTGGATATTTTTTTTCTAAGTCTTGGATAGTTTCCTTTACATCAGGGAAAATGATATCTG
>CAZBQE010000079.1:0-1249 GCA_964494005.1 uncultured Candidatus Peribacteria bacterium
TGGGCTGGATGCACTTCGAAGGTCAGCCAGCCTTTGACCAGACCGCGCTGCTGAAACAGCACCTGCCTGAGTACGCCAAACTTCAGTTCGAACCCGGCGCGCAATCGCGCTACACCAACGTGGGTTACATGGTGCTGGGCGCCGTCATTGAAGCGGCCTCCGGCGAGTCCTACGAGGATTACATCCGCGCTCACATTTTGCAACCCCTCAAGATGGAGCAAACCGATTTTGTCTACACGGATGCCATGCGCGTCCACGCTGCCGCTGGCATGCACCCCCTGCTGGATATGCAAAGCGCCTTTCTGCCCTTTTATTATCACGGGCGTCTGCGTAACCTTGTGCGCGAGGTGGAAGACGGGAAGATGTGGACCAACCGCCTGTTGGCCGACAGCAACCCTCCCACCGGCCTGATCGGGCCGGCGCACGACCTGGCGCGTTTTGTAGCCGCGCACATGGGCGGCGGCGAACTGGAGGGCAGGCAGATCCTTACCCCGGCTTCGGTGGAACAGATGATGCGGGATTCTTATGTCGCGGCCAGCGGCGGGCAGGTCGATACGGAAGTGCAGGGCTTGGGCTGGGAAATTTGCGGCCAGGGCGCGGAGCTCTGCCTCGAACACGGCGGCGGCGGACCGGGCTTCGGCAGCGCTATCCGTCTATACCCAGAGCGTGATTTGGGCATCATCCTCACCGCCAACAGCACCAACATCGATCGCAACGGCCTGCTTGACCTGGTGGCCGGGTTGGATTGGTAAAGAAGTGTTAAACAGCGCAGGCCAGGAATCTATTCCGGCCTGATTAAATATTTAAAATTTCTTTAATTATTGATATTACTCAATAGATTGTGTTATAAATTTATATAAACTATTTCTTGTTTGTATTTGTGGGACTACATTTTTACCGTTGGGAGGCAATCAGTAGTCCACAAAAAATCAGATTATTAGCTTATTCGGTTTTCTATTTTCCTAATTAATTGTAATCATATTATTAATAACATTTCATAATTCTCAGTTTGGTTGTAATTACATTAATAGAATTATTGAAATAGTCTAGAAATAAAAATTGGTAAACATTTTTTAATTGAATTAATTTTTAAATAGGTAAAATTTGTAATGCAAAAATTTTTTAGAAAAATAGCATTTCACATGAAATATTGATTTCTTGACTTGAATTTCTATCTAATTTAGGGAGGTCTCAATGAAACAAAAACTCACTATCACAAAAGGTGATTTACGTACAAAGGTAATTGAAG
>CAZBQE010000079.1:1259-2101 GCA_964494005.1 uncultured Candidatus Peribacteria bacterium
AATTTGTGACAGAAAAACTTTTTCGCAAGATGGTTAAAGAAAATAGACCGTTGCTGGATATTTTAAACCAAGTCATCCGAGAAAAAAGTGGGGATCCTTTAATACCAAATAAAGATCCGGATGCTAAAGAATTGTGGGAATCCCAAAAAGCCGAGTACAATCGCGCCCTACTTTTTTCAAGAAAAATTGTTCTAAACCGTGCTGCATTTTGGAATTCACCAGTATTAATCGCCGCCTCAATTGGGTCAGAACGCGATGAATTTTCAGAATTGCTTTGGGAAGGAACTATCATTCCATTTCTTTTGAAAGAAAAAAAATTTGATGAAGTTCCTAAAAACTTCTCAGTAATTTATGGGGAAAAAGCTATGAAATCAATATCAAAATTCATGGCTGGATTGGGAAATATTCGTAGTGAACGTGATTATGACATCACTTGTACTAGGTTCATGAGAGATGATGATGATAATGAAGATAAATTAACAATTTTTTTCAGACGTTATCGCGAAGAATTAATATCACCAATTAGTGCCGGCAATAAAAGAGACTATGTTTTAGAAAAATTAGCAAAAACATTATTAGGTACAGATAATCAAAAAGAATTGGATGCTTTTAAACCCATTCTCTTTGGAGTGGTGAGAGAAATCAATCAATGGTTAGTGGATGGGAAGGAAGTAAATAGAGAGGATTTTTATTCAAAATGGATATGCCAACCAAATTCAGCGCCAGCGATTGGTCAGTACAGAGACGATGGTTATACTTTTGCTATAAAAAAATGGTTCGATGCACTATATTGTTCAAACCTACCAAGCTCAATAGGGGCTCTTTCATTCGTACCCAAGGAC
>CAZBQE010000080.1:0-2063 GCA_964494005.1 uncultured Candidatus Peribacteria bacterium
GCCAGCGACCTCTGGTATAGAATTCATCTTCAAAACCATCAGCGTGGTTCGGGAAATGATCTGAAGTAAGTGTTCGAATCGGTTCCACAAAATCATTCACCCATTCAGGCACCTCAGTGGGTGTTGGTTCAAGTTCCAACGTTGAAGTAGGGGCTTCGTAAACGGTCGCTTGAAGCGTCGCGGTGTTCGTAATGGCTGCAACCATGTTCTCCTCCACAGGTGGTTTAAGAGATCTCTTTTGATTATTGAACCACCATACGGTAATTGTTAGGGCAATGACCAAAACGAACGCAATTATGCCAGCCAAAAGCCTCTTCGATCTAGATTTTCTTTCTGAAATTAGCTTTTCATTTTTACCCTCATACGTAAAAGACTCACCCGGAGTTGTTATTTTATTCAAACCAACCAGCTTAGATTTCTCCCTCTTCGTAAGAAAGATTTTCACTGCTGCAACAAGGTTCTCGATCTGTTCCTGCGTGGGAGGATTCATAGCATCCAACCAATGGGTGCGCGCCAGGTAATACTGTTTCCCTGGTTCTGGAATAGCATTCTCGATCCTGAAAGGAATGATGACCAGGTTACTATTTGCCGCCAAGATCAATTCGCGCCCAACATCTTCTGACCTGTTCGAGTTTTCAGAAAAAATTAGGATGAAAACCCGACTTTTGGATATAGCGGTTGAAATGGAAGTAGGCCAGTCCACGCCTGGAGCGATATCTCGCGGTGCAATCCAGCAACGGATCTTATTAGATTCTAATGTCGCGCATACTGCATCAGCAATCGCTTTATCGACATGGGAATGAGAAATAAAAACATCATGTGCCATATTCGTGTCCTTATTTAACCATTGGTAAGGCAAAATTACCCCTATTTCCATATCTGCCAATAAAAAAAGGTTGTGAATGGCCACGATGAAATTTTTTGGAATAACTATCTATAGTATAGCATTTTCGAAAACGGTTATCTCGAAAAGAGTATGGATAATGGAGAATTGCATAAACAAGGTTCGTAACAACACACAAAAAGTATCTTCAGATGAGTGGTTTTTTGTTTTTTTTCTTACCCGTTAATAGCCAAATTCCATAAGAAAACCACTTACATTGAACAATTAATGGAGAATTAAATAGGTTTCTAATTATGAAGGATCCCTTATATAATTTATGGTGAGTTTATGAGAGGCATCCACCCAATACCATAATAATCAATTCGCCGAAACTAATGAGAAAATATTACAATTATTATCGCTTGAATAATAAGAAATGGCGGTTTTATGAATCCTATTCGCGGAGATTGCTCGCTCACGATCATGAGACTTTTGAACGCCAGCCATTTTATAAGCTCTGAACCATCACTTTATTGAACGTAGATTTTAACTGCGCAATCATTAATGACCGCAGTAAAAGCGACCACGAACATAAAGGAGGTCGTATGCGCCTGGAATATTACGAAGTTCAAAGAATTATTGATTTGCACAAAAGGTTTCTGGCCGGAGACGAGGATGGTGTCAAGGCGGAATTGGCGGACGCCAATTTATATGGGGCTAATTTAATTGGAGTCAATTTACAGGGGGCAAATCTGGAAAATGCGAATTTAAAACGTTCATTATTATGCAACGCAAATCTTGGCCAAACCAATCTCAAGGGAGCATTCTTTAAGCACGCGATCCTCGAGTTTGCCAACCTGGAAGGGGCTAACCTTCAAGGTGCCAGCCTAAAGGGAGCCAACCTCGATCACGCCAACCTTTGTGGAGCGGACCTTAAGGACGCAGACCTGGAAGACTTGACCATCGACGAGGCTCTTTACAACCGGGAGACAAAATGGCCTAAAGATTTCGATCCGCAGGCAAAAGGGGCAAAAATAATTATATAGACAGCTACTCTTATAAAGAGTATTTATTATCTCATTTAAAAAAGGATTAAGGATTTAGTTCCACATCCATTTTGCCTGATAAACATTTTTCAAACACAAAGCTTTAAGTCTAATTAAGTGTGTTCTTCCCTTAAAACATCTAAAAAAAAACAAGTAAAAAATTGAAAATTATTAAAGAAATAAATTTTAAAAAA
>CAZBQE010000081.1:0-1995 GCA_964494005.1 uncultured Candidatus Peribacteria bacterium
AGCTGCTGACTTGTTGTAAAAGTACATGTAGGGACGTCGTTGTGTATGACGTCCTTTTTTTGATCACTAAAAAAAATGTTTCAATGTTTTTGGATGGGAGAATTATCTCTTTTTTTTCTTTTCTGCTTCCGTAGACTACTATAGTCCATAATAAGATATTACCAATATTATTCATTATTAATTGTTAATTTTAAATTTGCGAAGCAGAAACATGCGTTTTTATGACGAAATCACTATCACCGTCCAATCAGGGAAATGAGGAGATGGAACGGTCACAGGAAGAAGAGAGGCAGGCGTACCGCTTGGCGGACCTTCATGAGGAAACGGCGGAAGTGGTGGTTCTATTATTTTGCAAGCATCCAAAGATGAAAATACCTTACAAGCCTATAGATACAAAGCAAACTTCAAAGCAAAGCCAGGTGAGCCGGGGAGGTCCAAAGAGCAATATGGAGCCAATGCAGAAAATTTAACGCTTACCTTGCCAGTATGAACTATTATAAGAGATAAGCAGACCGATGAAATACTTCATGCATTTACAGAAGATGGAGAACAGCGAACTGTAGTATATGGCGGTGATGGAGGTGTGGGGAATATGCATTTCAAAGATGCTATTCATCAATATCCTAATTTTTGTTTGTTGGGCGAACCGGGGAACAAAAAAGAGATTGTGCTAGAACTTCAGCTTTTGGCTGATGTTGCGTTGATTGGTTCACCAAGCGTGGGCAAAACCTCATTGATCAATACGATTTCCAACGTCAAAGCAAAAGTAGCTGATTATCCGTTTACAACGCTTATTCCGAACTTGGGTTCAGTAACTGTACATAATGTTCATTTCAATGTCATAGATATCCCAGGATTGATTAAAGGAGCAGCAGAAGGAAAAGGGCTCGGTAACGCATTTCTCCGTCACGTACTCAAAGCGAGAGTGTTTTGTCTGATGGCGGATATTTCTAGATATGATCAAGGGATTACAGAAATACCTGATTTGCTCGAAGAGATTATTTCTTATGCCAACAATAAACTCTGAGGTGAAGATAAATATCTCGAGGTTCAGATTAGAGAAGATAATGGGTTTATTACTTTTTATGCGTATGAAGAAGGGAATCTTGTTATCGAAAAAAGGATGATGTTTCTCATCAATAAATATGATTTGGTGAATGATAAGGATATCCTCAAAGAATATCAGGAGCAGCTTTGGAAGGAAATTCTGGCATTTTTTAAAAAGAAAAAGATCTGAACCAAAATCACGAAAAAACTCCTAACACAATATACCTTCACGATGTCCGCAGCGACTCATTTTGGTGTCGATGAACGATTGGATAAGATCGTGGAAATGGTCAAAAGGACAGATGCAAATGATGTCTATCATTTTGAAAATATTCAGCACAAACACATAAAAGTAAAAAAAGATTCTATTACAAAAATCAGTGAAGTTGAGAAACCATTTCTTATTGAACACAATTATATCACAGAGACGGATTCACAATATATTGAAGTCTGGGAAGTATATAACCAAGAGATAGCAAAATTAGTTCGACAATTACCGCGAGGAAATGACGAAGCAGAAGGACGATTTTGGAAACAGATGGAAAGCAAGGGGATACTTGAAGAATTTGAAAATAGAGGTATTCAGAAGGGGGATGTACTCAAAGTGTTGAGTCCGTATGAATGATTGGAACCGAGATATATACAATACTAAAAAACTAATGAATAATGAATAGTGAACAGTGAATAATGTTGGAATTTGCTGTAATGAACTATTGTAGATTACGATAGTCTATAAGAAAATAATTCATTCGTTTTTCACTTTTCGTTTTTAGTTTTTCACTAAAATTTATGTTTGTGATATTGAGTATTAGCGATTCCGATAAACATCGAGAAAAGGTAGTCGAGGAATATATGAAGCGTTTAGGTAAATCAGTAAAAATAGAAAATATCAAACCAAGCAGAAAAGGAAATACTCAGCAGATGATTCAAGCCGATACGCAGAATATT
>CAZBQE010000082.1:0-1948 GCA_964494005.1 uncultured Candidatus Peribacteria bacterium
TGAGACAATCTATCGCTGGTAAAAAACAAATTTCACTTGATTTCTAGATAGTGCCCCCACAAGGGATTAACTTAGGTTTAATTTCAGCTAATTCGAAGTTTGTTATCCCAAAATGTGCTCTTCTAGCATTGTCCTGCTTTTTTTGGAGATCAAAATTGTGCATAAAATATGCGACTACATAATTTGGCAGTTTTGTTTTTGTATCAAAGAGTTTATTTAAAACGCGAAATCCTTCGGTTGCAGAAATTGAATAGTCTCCTGTTTCCCCATCGAAACCAGTTGCCAAATCAACGAGATGCAATTTTGGTCTTTGACTGATCGGAACACTACTAAGTGGTATATGGCATATTAGCAAAGCCTTTCCGTCAGCAAGTTGTCCAGCTTCAAAAACACAATCCCATCTCCAGCCGTTTTTCAGTGTCAGACATCCTTGACCCTTATAGTCTGCAATAATTGGACCATAGTATGATAGTTCCTCACGTCCCAATTCGATCACTCCATTGATAAGCTAATCAATTTTATTCTAATATAAATGCTAGCCTATTTCTAGGTAATCACCCCTTTATGCGTTGATATTTTCAGGAACCACTAGCAACATCATCATCTATTCAATAGTCCAGATATGATCGGTTATGCAAGCTGCCATAGCTGGAGATCTAGGCCCCCATTGTCTTTGATCGCTATTGGGTTCTTATCGCAAGGATTTGAGAGGTATTCCAAAGGCAACTCTTTGGGATCTCCACAAACTACTCTGTAAGTAATGCGGATCAGTCTGCCACCTAATCGATGCTTTGTACTGCGTCTGACTATCGTCAGGCGCTCCCCTAGATGCAATCTGGGAGACTTGGAGACATTTCCATCCAGGTTGCGGTTGTTTTCGAGTTGGATGTATTTCCCATCCAACATATTCAGGCAACTTCCCCCAGGTTCCAAGCATTGCTTCAGGATAGCCATCATTTCCGTCGCTCGATATTTCAGGAGGTTCAATTGGATTCCAGCGATCTTTTATTTGCAGCATCATAGCCACTGCAACTTCCTCATCATTCTTTCCTATCGCGCGTCTCACTCTAGTCTGGTATCGACATCTATTGCGGTGCCTCGCAAGAATGTGCCTCCATCGAGCTCTTCAGGATGGTTCCTTTTTCCCCTTTATGTCCTACATGGGTCCACATCGCGTCGAGCTGAACTCGGGTTAGATGGTTAGTTAGCCAGAAGCAAAGCCTCAATCTCTTCAACATGAGCCGCCGTTTTGCGGAGCCAATCCACAACAGTCTCTTCCTTTATTCCTTTTACTCTATGGATGGCGGCAAGGCTATTTCTTTCCGCAAGCATAGCCAGACATTCGAGGATCTCTTTTGGGCTATGATGCAGGCCATAAAAGATAGTCCCTTTATTTTTATGCTAGAAACCCAATAACGGATCTATTGGTGTTGCACTATAATTAGCTCAATAGAAAAAAGGTTCAGAATAAGAGGAAAAAGAGGATAATCCGTGGCATCCTCCTTCATCGAACTGCAATCACAGCATAGATCATGAATCCCTCCTCATTCGCTTATCGTTATCCAAGCGTCGAGGATTGCCTCTGCCTCGTCGCGGTAGGCATTCATCACATAGTCGATTCCTGAAACCCGGGCCGCCTCCTCAGTGAGTGCCATCAGATCCTTTCGGGAGACGGTCGAGAGGCGGAAGTTTCTCGATCCGGCCATAAGCTGCTGCATTCCCGTCTTGAACTTCTGGCAGTAGGTGTACAGGGCCACCGCTCCACAGGGGATATCCTTCATATCATTGCCATATTTGGCATGGAGATCCTCATAGGAGACGAATATCTCCTCTGGCCGGCTGCCGTACCGGGAGACACTGGCCGGAAGCTCTCCTTTCTCCATCCATCTGCCGATGTTCTTTCCCACCATTCCCGGAATCATCAGCGCCCGGCCCATGCATATCGCTT
>CAZBQE010000083.1:0-1768 GCA_964494005.1 uncultured Candidatus Peribacteria bacterium
AGCGGAACCGGATTGTCATCGAGCGCGACATTCTGCCCATCATCTTTGTGCCCGGTATCATGGGCAGCCGGTTGAAAAATCAAAAAGGGGATGCGATTTGGGATCCAGATGATAAGTGGTTGATGTTGAAAAATTATGGTCTATTCTGGGGTGCATCAGCAAAAAACCGCAAGCAACTTATGATCGGTGAGAAATTCGACCCCTCCTACCTGAAAGTCTTTAACGATGACCCGGAACACAACAAGGTTCTTGCCGATCCGCATGACAAGAACCGCGATAAACGGGGCTGGGGTGGCGTTTACTGGAACAGCTGCGGGGAATTCCTCAAGAAATTACAGACGAGGCAGTGGGACCAGACCGTGAATCTCTTTTTCGAGTTTCCCGTCCATGTCTTCGGCTATAACTGGACCGCCTCCAACGACCTGGCCGGACAAAAGCTTGCCGCGGAAATTGACCGGGTGATCCAACTCTATCGGGATATGGGCCGATATTGTGACGATGTGATCCTGGTGACCCATTCCATGGGGGGACTCGTGGCGAGAAGTGCCTGCATGCGTGAGGGAATCAAGGACAAGGTGCTGGGTGTTGTCCATGCCGCCCAGCCGTCGGATGGATCTCCCGCAGCCTACTGGCGGATGAAAGGGGGATTTGAAAGGCCGCACAGCGTTCCGGCCATGGGCATCATGCAATGGTTCAAAAACCCGGTCAAGGCCTTCAGGCATAAGAAAGCGAATCTATTGAAAGGAGAAGGGATGGGGATTCCCTTTACCGACCTGAAAATCAGCGAGGGCAAAATAACGGCCTGGATATTGGGAACAGACGGCGAAGAAGTGACCGCTCTTTTGGGCAACATGCCGGGAGGTTTGGAGCTTTTGCCCAACAAACGGTACAGGAGCAACGACGGAGAAGCCTGCTGGCTGGAGCTCATCGACAGTCAGGGAAACAAAACCGCCCTGCCCAAAATGGACCCTTACGAAGAAATCTACCGGGAAGAGGAGCTCTACTACCGACTGGTCAACCCGGACTGGCTGAATCCGGGAACAAAAAATGAGACAGCAAAACGCGAACCAATCAATGACCCTCTCAGCTCTTGGGGCAATTATCTGGATTGTCTTACACAGGCCGAAACCTTCCACGATAATCTTACCGCTGCATCTCTTCATCCCGAAACCTACCAGTATTATGCTTCGGGCATTGCCAGTGCGGACCGGGTGGTTTTCACCCGTGCCGATGACACGCTGCTGGCAGCCGTCAGGCGGAAACTGGGGATCACGGAGAATAAAATCAGTAAGAAGAACTCCCTGGTGTTTAAGGCGGAAAAAGGGGCCGGGGTCATCGGGAACCCCATCTTAATCGAAATGGCGGGCAAACTGCTTTCTCCTTCTGTGATTACGGACACCGACTGGTATCAAAACCGCGGCGGCTACCGGGAGCGGGTCAATGACAAAGGCCTTCCCGCAAAAGACGGAGACCTGCAGCTGGTGACCCTGCAGCTTCCCGACGGGGCGGGTGACGGCACGGTTCCGGAATCATCGGCCATGGCCCTGCAATTACCGACGGACACGCAGCGGACGTTTTGCATTGCCGACCGGCATGAATTTCAGGGGTTTTTTGTCGGGCAGAATCCGCGCCTGAAGCCGAAACACCAACCGGACTTTGACGAGGGGTATTTCGACCGCGGCCATGAGCCGGTTTTAAATACCTCCAGCGCCCGGTTCATCACCTTTACTGTCATCGAGAATATCTGTCGTAAAGAAATCAGACGCCT
>CAZBQE010000084.1:0-1647 GCA_964494005.1 uncultured Candidatus Peribacteria bacterium
TCTCTACGGCATATGTTTTACCGCATCCTGGAGGGCCATGCAGAACGATGGCTGATGGGAATTCTATCCCTAAAGCTTTGTATTTCTGACTGTTAAAGATAATATCGATAACATGATCGTTAAAAAAACTTTCAAGATGAGGTCGCCCGGAAAGCTTGAATCCATTTTTCTTGGATATTGTTTCTGAATCGATAGTTTTTTCAGTGTTTTTATCAATATCATCTGTTTCTGTTTTTTTAATATTTGGAAATTTATAATTATCCTTTCTTTTTTCAGTGAATCTAAAATCGTCGGGAATATCAAGTCCTGCCGCCAGAATTATTTCTGCAAGATCTGACGATGGCATCCAACCGACAAGATTGCTTAATCGTCGAAATGACTTGGTTGATATTTCCACGCCACCCGTAATCCAGGTACCCAACACAACTTCGTCTTCAACGTAGGGCGTCAGTGTCCACGTAGGGAGAAGTCGCGATAATTGTTCAAGATATATTGAATCGTGAAAAGAGACGTCCTTTGATATTTTTCGTGATTCCTTTAGTGCCATGGAAAATGCAATGGCATCTTCTTTCCTGTTGATCATTCTTGAAACATTTACCGGCTCAATTAAAAACTTTTTAGGGCAACTAAAATACTGATAACTTTTTGTTCCAAAATCTAGCTTTTCAAGTAATTCTTCATTGAGAAAACCGATATCACATAATTTATTTGCTAATTCCAATATTAATAGCAGAACAGTGTCTCCATTGTTCTTACTGAAAATTTGCCAGTCGACACCTGAATATTTTAATGATCGGATCGTTGATCCATCTTTAAATTTATGTCCTTTTGGCAACCATAAGTCCTTTTCCATATTTTATCCTCTGGTTATATTTGCAATTTCCTTCATGTCGACTTCCGTTCCGATATCTATTCTGATTTTATAAAGTTGATATACAATTTCTCTCAATTTTTGAATATCATCGTTTCGCATTAACTGTAATCCTATGCTTGACAATTCCTCATATTTTTGTTTGTCTGCAAAAACGTGAGGTGATTTTATTAACCATTGAAATCTCTCGACAATAAACCAGTCTTGCCGCCATAGAATGCCCATACTTCTTGATTTGAGCTCTTCAAGAATGTGTTCGAAATCACTGCTATTGCTATCAATCGATCGCTGAGCAGTGATCACCAAATTATCGAAGTTTGTAATTTCGGAAGGTCGAGCATGTTTACGAACAATTTCATTAAAAAACCCAATCCATCCATCGAGGTCGATTTGTCTGATTTCTTTAAGATGTTCTTTCCTGATTTGAAACATCAATTTATGGGCTTCTTTGATATTATCGTCTGCTGCTTTGACTTTTTCCGGATCTTTTTCTTCGGGATCAAGCGATGTCGCTGATTGGAGTTTTTTCCGGACTTGTTCAATTTTTTTATCCTCAATTATCTCGCTTATATCATTTATTTTTTCGAGTGTCCTCTCCCCCTCTTCGGAAACCATCTTTGAAACTGAAGAGTAATCAATTAGGCTTTCCTGTCTTGAATAAAAGTTTCTTTTTCCTGAATGAAATCCCACGCTTGGGATAGATACACTCATTTGTATATTCCCTGAATCCAATATTTCATACTCGCAATCTATATCAGCTCCGGCATGAATCACCC
>CAZBQE010000085.1:0-1629 GCA_964494005.1 uncultured Candidatus Peribacteria bacterium
TACATCTTAAAATTTCGTCTTCAAGTATTTTGAATGCGACAAATGCAAATCAAATCTCCAGTTTTTATTTTGCAAGTGCCTGGAAATATCGAAGCAAATACCAGCACATCAAACAATATTCTGGGGAATGTAGTTGGACAAGTTATGTTTTAGCTACTGCCGCAATAGTAAATGGAAATCTAGGATGGTATCATTATCCCGTAAACCATACAAAAATCACCCAGATTAAAAACTGGTGTGGTAGCTCTTATATTGAAAGACTCAGGGATTATGCTAATCAAAAAGATTATACCTGGTTTCCCAGTGTCTATCTTTGTAAAAAATCCAAAACTTCGTCAGGACGATTTAGTATGATCAAACAGATGTTATATCATCTCCTTGTTTACCAAAAACCTTTCCTTGCTATCATCACGCGGAATGGCATCAGTCACTATGTTGTAGTGTGGAATATTAATTGGAAACAAGGAGGTACTGGTTCTTATATTTACTATACCGACCCTCTCGATAATCCCACTACATTCAATTATCAACTCAAATCTATGAGTTTTAGTACATTCTTAGACAAAATGGGACCTCAAAACTATACCGTAAGTTCCTATTGTGCATTATTTTTGAGATAAAAATTGTAGGCGTAGTATATCTGCGCCTATTTCTTTTGAAAATCACTAAGAAAATCATATATGTCTTTTATTTATTATGAAAAACTATTATGAAAAAACTGATTTTTATTTCACTACTTGGATTTTTTCTTCTCGCAGGATGTAGACAAAAAATTTTACCCGCTCCGAATCCGACACAAACCAACAATAATTCAACCCTATTGTTTTCAGATACATGAACTTATTCTGAACCTACAATAAAAGTAAGTATATGAACGGGTATTTTATTAGCAGAATTTGGAAGTAAAGTACCCAATGAAATTTCTCGAACTGCTAGTAAAGAAGATAAACAAAATGGCCGAAAATGGAGCACAGTAACTGGATATCTCTATACGTATACCTATCAGGACCTAGGTATAACAATAACCACTCATCCTCTTTACGAGCCATATTTTTCTAAAAAAACTGATACACCTATCTTCAAAAGAAGTGGAAATATCATTTATCCTTCTGGAAATTCAGACCGAACAGTAGAATATATTCAAATGTTTGATAAGAAGTCTTCTGTACCATTACAAAGTATTATAAAACAAAGACACCTTGGAACATGATGTATCACTTATTTGCATTTTCAAGATTCTGATCCAATGAATGACAATCGATTTACAGAAAAATGGGCTGGTATAGATATTAATAATTTCTTTGATATTACTTGACCAGATTGAACTTTAGGTTCAGATATTGAATGTCGTCCAGATAAAGATTTCCCTGAAAATTATTCATCTATTTTTTTTGTACAATCAATACATCATAAAAATAAATATTACAAGATATCCATGGGTGATTGATGTGCACCTGGGCCTTGTAGTATATTTTGAACTATCGAGTTTTTTTAGTTTTTCCACCCGGGTAGAGATAGCTAAAATTCTCGGTCCCACTCTAGGTTTTCTATTTTTCCATACGGGTGCGATAGAAGCACCCGGGTGCTGCTGATTAGAAAAAACCCAGTCTTTCGGCAGAAGGCTTTTTG
>CAZBQE010000086.1:0-1555 GCA_964494005.1 uncultured Candidatus Peribacteria bacterium
AGGTCAGGATGATACGGATAACTCAAAAGATTAGAAATCTTAATATTCGTTAATTGCATATTATACAAAGTAGAATATGAATATACAAAGCAGAAATAAAAATTAATACTTCATACTAATATAAGTATAATCAATTTTAACAATTTTGCAAATATCCAAATCTTACAAAAGATAACATATTACCCCCAAAAACGCAGCATATTAAGGAAACTACAACACATAGTAAAAGAGGTAATTTTCACTATCAGCCATCAAGCAACCGATATATTGGAAAAATTCCCAATATTCAAAATCAAAACCAATGAAATCAAAACCAGCGTAATAACATTCAGAATAAAATATATATTAAGATATAGAAAAAATGAATTCAAAAAAAATCACATTAATAACAAAACAGAGGAGTACTATGTACGATACAAACGAATAATTTCTTTGCCAGTTGTATCGACAAGTATCTGAAAAGGTGTATGATGTTTGAAAATAAATGAATTAGAAATAATTACGGTATCTTTGTGTACATGTGCAAATAATCGCTGTTCTAAAATTTCCAATTGTTCCGGCCAAAGATAGAGATATACATAATCGTAGCGTCATAGCTGCGCTTTTCCCAAATCCGACCTAATCAACCTAATGTTTTTGTATCACAAGAGATAATTAAGCATTTTTCCGTATCGAATGACAAAAGGATTGAGATCATATCCCGTACCTTTCAATCCAAATTCTTTAGAAAAAAATCTGAGCGCCTTCCCGTCCCCGCATCCTAGATCCACAATTTTGGCTCCTTTTTTTAGCTTCAATTGTTGCTTCATGATACGCAAATGAAGATCAAACGAAGGAACATAAGGAGCTTTTTTGAATCCCGTGATCATAGGTCCCAAAACCAGTACAATAGCAAAAACAGTAAGTCAAAAAACTCCTATCAACAACACTACCGCTACAATAATCAATAGTATATTCATACTACAACTATACAGGTATCCAAAAAAAATAAAAGCGATTTTGGATCTATTCAAAAACAATAGAGAAGAGGAGTGGTTACCAATATTTAACGGACTCATTATAAAATAGATAAAAATTTCAAAAAATGAGACCACCCTCAAAAAAATAAAAATATTTCTGGATACAGATCACCAAATAGATAGAAATTCACGGGAAATGATACAAAATCCAGTTCAAAGACAAACCACAGTCATTTCTACTATCTCATACTTCGCACAATGTAGTCCAGGTTGTGCGAGCGTCCGAACAAAGAGAGGACCTGTGAGGGAGAGAGAAATCAAGAACCAAAGAAAAGTTTGGTTTTTTTAATAAATAGAAAAAAATGCCTCGTAGAGGCAAAACGGGGGCAAAATCGCTCCGAAGGAGCGAAAAAAAATCATTTTAAAAACAATTAAAAATAAATAAAAATGTCATTTATTGCCTGTAGATTTATTGACTACAATGGTAATAAGTAAGTCACTTATAATTAATCATGGCTATGGACATCAAAGGAAAATTATGAAAAAGAATCAAGGAATTAAGATTAGAAAGAAAGTTGTCACAAGAACAATTAGCT